>CAZRYL010000055.1:0-10508 GCA_964604285.1 uncultured Methanotrichaceae archaeon | reverse complement strand
CGTTCGCCATCCCGTCCTGCGTGTTGGCGAAGTCGCCGGTCGTCTTCGCCGTGGACTCCATGAGCAGGCCGTACCGGGCCTGGACCTTCTCCTGCTCGGTCAACGCCTCACCGGCCGTGCCGATGCCGTTGGCGAGCGCGTAGGTCTCCACGGCGGCGGCGGACAGGTCGATGCCGTACTTCTTCAAGGGCTCGGTCTCGCCGGCGAGGCCGGACTGGAAGATCTGCGCGGCGTCGGCAACGTCCACGTTCATCACCGACGCAAAATCGGCGGACCGCTTCGTGAGGTCGTCCATGACTCCGACGACGTCGCCGCCCTCACCGGCCACCGTGGACGCGAACGAGGAGAACTGGACCGCGAGACCATTGAACTGTGCGTTGGACAGGCCGACCGCCGTGGCCGCGTTCTCGCCCAACTTCAAGATGCCCTCGGCAGACTCCCCAAAAGTGACGTTGACGGCGTTGACGGACTCGCCCAGGTCGGAGGCCGCGGCGATCGTGTTCTTCCCGAAATCCACCACGGCGGACGCGGCATCCTTCAGGAACTCCGCGCCGAGGATGCCGCCCGCGATGGTGCCCATCTTCGACAGGCGGCCCTCAGTCTTCTCCGCCTCGTCCCCAACACCCTTCAGGGCGCGGGACGCGGACTTGTCCTCACCGACCAGGAGGAGCTTCAGGGTTTTCTCGTCAGCCACCACGTCCCCCGTTCGCCCGTCTGCGCTGCTGCTCCGTCACCCACTGGTCAACCACCTCGGCATACTGGACCCACAACCAGTACGGCAAGTCCCACACGTTCCACGGGGTGATCCCGGGGAACAGGTGCGTCAGGGTCAGGATGCGCTGGTTGACTTCTTCTTCGAGGTCGACCGCTTCGCCCCGCCGCCGGGACGGGGTCCGTCTTTTCCCTCCGGTTCCTGCCGGTCGGTGGGTTCGCGGACGAACTGTATCTGCGACAGAGGGACGTCCACCGCCTCGAGGAGGGTCAGGTCCTCGCCGGCGGAGACGCGGGCCGCCCAGATCGTCAGCGCCGTCAGGAACAGGGCCTCCGGGTGGGACTCCCTCTCCGCCTTCGACATGGTCTGGAACTGGCGGACCAGCTCCTTCGCCTCCTGCCACGACCGGGCCGAGGAGATCCCCGTGACAGCCAGCTCCCGCTGCAACACCAGGGTGTGCTTCAACGACAGCTTCTCCATGTCGATCAGCGGGTAGTGCTTCTCACCGATCACGATCAGTGTCACGTCAACTCCTTCACGACGTCGACGAGGGCCTTGGAGACCGTGTCGATCGCCTCGTCCTTGTGGTCCTCGAACGCGTCCCGCCACGTCGAGGCGGTCACGCGGGTGGTGTACCAGTGCTCCCGATCCCCGAACAGGGGGTGGCGGACCCTGCCAGTGCGGTCCACCGACCCGATGTACGACCCGCGCCGGCCCAACACGATCCGGATCGACGTCGTGGTCTGGGAAAGCTTCGCGTTGCCCCGGCGGAGGAACTGGTCCCGCAGGCCGCCACGTGAAGGCATCCTCTCGGCGCCCTCACGGACCACGGCCTCCGACAGCGGCCTGCCCGCCTCCCGGACCCGCTTACGGATCGCGAGCCGGAGACCCCGCTCGGCCTGCCGCAACTGGCGGGAGAACTCCTTGTACTCGCCCGGATCTATCTGGACGGTCACGGGGCGGTGTCGGTCGTCCGGTACACCACGTAGATCGGCTTCGTGGACGCCGCGAGCCCGTCGAGGCCGGTGAAGCCCATCGACATGCGGATCGGGGTCCCGTTCGGCTTCGGCAGCTCCCCGTCCAGGCGGATCACCGGGACCACGATCTGCAGGTACGCCGGCACCGGGGTGCCCGTCCCGATCGTGGTGGTGTGCTCGAAGTCCAACACCAACGCCAGGTCGGTCTGGTTCATGTACGCGTCCCGCAGGACGTTGTCGGAGTACTCCACCGTCATCGTGCCCGTGATCGCGGACTCTCCCAGCACCGGCGGGCGCACCACCTTGCACGCCCCACCCAACGCCATGCCGTCATCGTCCGCCGACAGCCCCTGGTCGTACTTCAGGTTGAAGTCCACGACGTTGGCCGCGGGGGTGCCCGTCGAGGACGCGAGCGTGGTCGTCGTCGGTGCCGTCAGGGTGCCGCCGAGGGTGATCGCGCCGTGGCAGTAGGTGAACAGGTCGTTCGTCGCAGGGTAGGACGCCGTCGCGAGCGCGGTCGAGGTGACGATCTCCTTGGCACCCCACTCCGTGGTGACCTTCAGGATCTCGCCGGCCTGGGCGTCGAACGTGATCGACCGGCACCACCCGGAGTTCAGCGTCAGTGGGGACGCCGCCTCCGCGCCAATGGCGGGGATGCCGAGCTGCAGGGTGTACACGTCGATCGGGTCGCCGGTGGCGGGGGTGTGGACCTGCTGGAACGCGCCCGTGGCCCCGGTGACGGCCGTGTTCGTGACCTCCCCGAACGCGGCCTGCAACCACACCCCGAGTCCCTTCAGGGGAGCCTCGAGAGGCACGTTCGCGGACCCGCCGTCCTTGCCGACCAGGCGGCGCGCGGAACGCGGCGTCCGAGACCCGGCCCGCAGCGCACGGGACTGGATCGTGGTCAGCTGGCGGTTGAACGCGACGTCGGGCAGGACCTCGACGAACTGGTCCACCGTGGCCGGCGTGTCGAAGTCGGCCTGCTTCTTGATGCCCAACTGGACATCGAGTTGCGTGAGCGCCATGATCAGTCACCCTTCCCGGTGATCTCGGCCGGAACGGCCTGCCAGTTGTCGGCCTGCCGCAACAGCAGCTTGGCCTGCTCGGCGGTCACGTCGACCGCCTCGCCGTGTGCCACGACGCGCCCCAGCAGGGGCACCTCGAGATCCCCGAACCGGGACACGTTCTTGATCTGCATGGGGGTGTTGGCCTTCCTAGGAGGTGATGCGAACAGAAGCGACGACGGTGGCGAACAACTCCACGGTCCGGCCCTTCGCGAGCGACTTGCCGTCCTGGGCGGACCGTTTGAAGTGGTTCGTGAACATGACCTTCCACGCACGATCCCCCAGAGTGGGGTCCGTGGCCCGGATGTGGTCCTCGATGTCCTCCAGGAGGGCGGTGGCGGCCTCGGCGGCCACCAGCTCCTCCTCGTGCCCGCCCGGGCGGAACGAGGACACCACGAGCTGGATCGAGATGTCGGCGTTGCGGGTCCGCTTCGTCGACGTCAGAGTCGCGGGCTCCTGCTCGACGTCGTAGTCCATCCACGCGACGATGTCGTTGAAGTTGCCCATCTGCATGCCCGGGTGACCGAAGGCGACGAGGACGTCCGGTTGGTCGGCGAACATGGTCTGGGTTGCGGTGAACAGGGCGGACTCGATCTCGAACGCGGCCCGCTCCGCGGTGCGGTAGGCGACCATCACGCGAACCCGGGTGCGCGGTGGTGGGTGGCGGCGACGAGGTCACGGACCTTGTTGGGGACCGCGTACCCGGCGCCCACGTAGGTCACGTCCGTCATGTCGCGGGTGGCGCCGTTCCGGGACGTCTGCCACAGGAACAGGACCTGCTCCTTGCACGCCATCTTGATGTTCTCCGGGACCGGGTCCGTGGACCCGACCGAGTACTCCACGACGACGGTGCCCGGGCCGAACCTGCCGTGCACGATCCCGGAGGTGGGGTCCGCGGTCCACGCGGACCCCGACTGGGCGATGTCGTCCACCGTGACCGACAGGGCGGTCGCCGGGGCGGCTGGCAGTACCAGGTTGGTGAGCGTTCCCGACAGGTACTTCGTGAACGTCCTCACCTCGTACACCACCGGCCCGCCGAGGGCCTCGACCACCGCGGACGCGGTCGCGATGTAGGCCGGCAGGGCCGCAAGGTCACCCGACCGGGCGGACCCGCCCGCCTTGATGAACGCCTCAGCCTCCGGCACGGAGATCAGAGCAGCAGTCACTGGTCATCACCTCCGATGGGGGCGCGCAGGGCCTCGAACTGGCGGTCGTCGAGCCAGTACCGGCGTCGGTGGGGCAGGATCGCGCCCGTATGGGCGTGGATGGGGAAGCCGAGCGAACGGATGCGCCGGCAGAAGTACAGGTCCTCGCCGAGCCACATCCCGCCCACGGGCAGGTCTCGGAACCAGCACCAGTCGGTGGACTCGTGCGGGTCGGTGTTGTCACGGAACGCCTGCAATACCGACCGGTGCACCAGGAGTGCACCCGTGCCGGCGGCGTCGATCTCGATCACCTTGTCCGGTGGGTAGTCCAGCACCGGTGCCACCGAGACACCGTCGTCGGCGCGGCGATACAGGTGCGGCACCGGTTGTGGGATCAGGTTGCCCGGCCACGTCCCGAAGTACAGGCCCGCCACCACCGGGCGGTCCTCGGCGTGCGCGGCGGCCACCAGTTTGTCGAAGGCGGCCACACTGAGCTGCTCGTCGGAGTCGATCATGAACAACCACTCGGCCGACATGTCGTCCAGGAAGTGCTTCACGATCTCGTTGCGCTGCCGCGACAACAGTCCGCCCTCGACGCGGAGGACCCCGTCGATACGGGAACCGCGAGCGCGGACGAGTTCGATGAGGGAGGTCGCGAACGCGCCCTCGACTTGGCCGGGGTCCGGCCAGGAGATGACGACCTGGTCGCGGGTCCTCACCGTTGCACCAGGCCAGTGTTCGGGGCGGTTGGGGGGGTGGTGTCGCGGCCTTCGCGGGCGGCCTTGTGGCGGCGCTCAGCGGCGGCGGCGCGAGTGTTCGCGGGTGGCTCGGTGCGGTCCCGCGGCTCGGGTGCGGTGGGGTGGTTCTCTGACATGGGGGGCTCCTCTGGTTGGGGTCGCACGGCCCCGGGGCTCAGAGGCTCCCCGGGGCCGTGCTAACCGCCCTGATCAGGGGCGGCTGATGGGTGGGATCAGGCGAACGACGGGGCCACGAGGCCCGTGCCGCCGATGACCTGCACCGACGCCTGGTGACGGTGCGGGATGAACGCCGCGAACCCGAGGACCCGGTAGAGGATCGCGTTCGATGCGGCGTAGGTGGCGTCGAAGGACGCCGTCTCGACGGGGGACTCCCAGAGCTTCAGGTCCGTCTTGCGGAGCACGAACACGTAGTCCTGGTTGGTGCCCGCCCCGATGGTGGTCGGGACGTTCGGGTCCACGTAGACCGGCAGGCCGAGCATCTCGCCGGCGTACCCGGTGGCGACGACCGCACCGGACACACCGGCCTGGTTGACGGCCGGGCCGGACGGGACGACGAGGGGCCGGTTCGCGGTGTCGAGCGCCGAGAGGACCCACGCCCACCGGCGGGGGTGCATCACGATGCTGTCGGCCGGGAGGTACCGGGCCCCGGTGAGGGCGGCCTGCGCGGCGAGGATCTTCATGTAGAAGGAGTTCGCCGCCGTCGCGGACACCACCGCAGGGGCCGTGGTCGTGTAGGTGACCGCGGTGCCCGCGGCCACGAGGCCGCGGAGCTGCCCGTTGGCCGCCGACCCGGAGATGACCTGGGAGTCCAGCATCACGGCGTAGGCCTCGGCGAGGTCCGCGAGGATGATCCGGTCCAGCGGGGTGCCGGACTGGCGGAGCAGGGCGATCGGGACGGTCTGCTTCCCGGTGATCTCCGTGATCCCCGAGGACACCGACGTCGTGGTGACGCTGGACTCGGTGATCGTGGTGTTCTGCGTCACCGTCACACCGACCGAGGAGCCGGCGGAGATCTTCGGGAGGTTGACCGAGGACACGCCCTCCGGCAGTGTCTCCGCGCCGATCAGGTCCGCCGTCACACGGCCCGCGCGGGCCAGATCGACGAAGTCCTCGATCAGCCACAGCGGGGGAGCGAACTCCCCACCGGAGCCGGCGGTCGAGGTGGCCGCGCGGGTCTCCTGGGCGGCGATGAGGCGGGTGCGGGCGGACTGGTCGCCGCGCTGGGAGTCGAACAGGTCCCGGAAGTAGGAGTGCTCGACGTCGTCGCGACGGTAGACCGGGTTCGGCTCGTTCACCGACTCCACCCGGGTGTGGGTGTCGGGGGTGATCTGCGACTGCAGGCGGTCGATCGCGGCGTCCGCGCGCGCCTCGTCCTCGAGCCCGGCCACGCGAACGCGCAGGGCCTCGATCTCGGAGTGCACGTTGGAACGCTGCTCGACGAGCTCCGCCTCACGGACAGAGTCGACGTTCTCAGCGGACCGCACCCCGTTCAGGGTCTCGGTCAGCTCGTTGTACTGCGCGATCCGTGCGTTCATCTGCTCCCGCAGGCGCCGGATCAGGTCCTCGATACGCATCGTGGACATCTCCTTTCATGGAGGGTTGATTGGTCAGGCGACCAGGCGCGGGCAGGACCTAGTCCCCGAGGGCACACAGCGCCGCCGGGTCAGGGTCGCGCTCAGGGCGCGGTCAGATTCGCTGGAACTCCAGCAACCGGCCCAGCTCGGGCCGGACCGCAGCACGAAGCTGCGGAGTCTCAAGGTCACGCACCGAGGAGTGCGTGAACGGGTTCGCGCCGAACCCCACGATCGCGGTGTCACCGCGGTGGATGTCGGCCTTCACGACCCGGAACTCGGTGTAGTCCGGGGACCACTGGCCGGCGTCGAGGCGGAACGCGAACGACATCTCGTCGATCAGGCCCGCCCGCAGCTTCGGCGCGATGTACGCCACGTCCGGGTCCGCCGGGTCCAGCTCCGCGAGCACACGGAGGCCCTCGTCCGTCTCCGACAGGTGCAGGGTCCCGTTCGTGGTCCGCGCGATCCGGCGGAGCTGGTCATGCCCCAACACCAGCGGCACGTCCAGGTCCACCCTGGCGAGGGAGTCAGCGAACGCCCCCGCGGACACGATCTCCATGTACGGGCCCCAGAAGTCCCACATCTCGTAGGCGCGCTCCGTTGCCGACGCGAGACCCTCGAACTGCAGCAGCCCCGACTCGGACGGCTCCCGCAATTCGATCGCCGCACGGAACACCGCACGGAACGACGACCCATGCTCGGCGCTGCGCCGCTGCGAGGGCCGGTCCGCGGGCTGCCTCACACCAGCGCTACGCGCGGCGGCGGCGTCCTGGAACGTCCTGTTCATGTCTGTGCTCCCTGTGTGATCTGCCTGCTGGGGTTTCCGAACAGGGCGTGGAACTCCTCGATCTGCTCCGGCGTCAGCGGTGCCATGTTGTTCTTCTCCCGCGCCTCCGAGGGCGTCAACTCACGCGACCGGATACGGGTCTCATTGACCTTCGCGCGCATCTCGTCATCCATCGCCAGCAGCGCCGACCGGTTCAACTTCACGAACCGGGGCGCCGGCGTCAGCCGCGACAAGGCGTCCTCACGGCGGTCCACGGCCGGCCCAAGGTGCTTCACCAAGAGCTGGAGGTTCGCCTGCTGGATGTTCGCGTAGTTCACCGTCGTCGACTTCACCGGCACGTCAACCTCGGACGCCGGCACACCGAAGAACCGGCACAAGTCCGCCGCGGCGACCTCCATCTGGTCGATCCAGGACGACTCCAGGGCCTTCGCCGTCACCGGGTTGTACTCCCAGTCCTTGCCCGTGACGAACAGGTCCCCGTTCATCATCGCGGCCCGGTACCGCTGCTTCATCACGTCCGCCGCGTCCCCAGGAACACCCTTCTCGGTGTTCCGGAGCACTCCGGACGGGACCGCGTCACCGCCGAACCAGTCCGCGGCGAACTGCAACGCAGCCTCCGCCGAGTACAACGTGGTCGCCGCGTGCGCGATCGGAGACAACCCCACCGGGGCGCCGTACATCCGCTCGTGCCACACGTCACGTGGGCTCGTGACCTCGCCGTGTATCCGGTACTCCACGATGCGCCGGCGGCGGACCGTGAACCGCACCTGCGTCATGTCCACCAGCTCGATTTGCGAGGGTAGCCCCGCACCGTCACGGCCGTGGATCACACCCACCGCGTTGCCGTACTGCTCGAGCGACACCTGGGAGGAGTACAGGAAGTCCGCGATCGTCTCCGGCTGCCCATCGGCGTACGACCACGGCTGCACCAGCACCCGCGGCTTGTTCGTCTCGATCGCGACGCCCCCGACCTTGCGGAACACGTCCACCGGCATCGACGAGATCAGAGACGCCTTCCGATGCACTGCCGCCCACACCACCGACTGCCGCATCGCCGACGCCGCGGTCGGGCTCGGGGCGGACCGGTGTCCCGTCCGATCCGCGCGCGGAGACACCGGCATCGGCAACGACACCACGGAACGACGGAACAGGCTCACTTTGTCTCCCGCCCGTCGTTGGCACGCTGCCGCCTGTCGATCAACCACGACAGCACGATCAACAGGGCCCCGGCCGCCGCGAGGGCGCCCGGCATCGTCCACTCTGCGATCAGCACCGCCACCGCCAGAACCAGCAGCAGGGATCCAAGGAGGTCAAGCCACGTCGTCACCGAAGGCACCTCCTTCTCATCGGACCGAGTCCAGTAGGTCGTAGTCGTTCGCGTGTTCCTCGACCCACGCGAACCGGGCCATCGTCAGCGCGTACAACGGGGTGATGTCCACGGAGGACAACCCCCGCGACCACACGAACGCGTCCCCCGACTTCCGCTTCCCCGCACCCGCGAGCGCCGCATCAACCCGCGGGTCGTTGCCGTGCTCGAGCGCCCCCATCAGGGCCGCGCGGTGCAGGGCGCCGCACGCGTCGACCTTCTGCCGTTGGGTCAACCGGCGGACCGTGAACCCTGCCTCCTCGAGCTCCGGCTCCAACGCGGCGGCCGGGCCTGCGCCGTCGAGGACCACCAGTTCCCCGCCGAACTGCGAGCGCAGCTTCAGGAGGTGGGGGATGAGCCACGTCTCGCCGAACTCGTGGGCGACGAGTTCGAGCCACGGTTTGCCGGTTGTCGAGGTGGCTGCGAACCCGATCGCGGCCATGTCCCGTTCGGGGGCGACGTCGAGGGCCCAGATCGGTTCCCCGGACCAGTCGCCGGTGGACTTCTCGGCGGCGTCCCGCCACGACGCCTTGGGGATCACCCACGGTTTGTCGGCGGCGCGGGGCCACCAGCCCAGGTAGGCGCGGTCGAACTCGGCGTCCTCGAGCGCGTCGTGGTCGGCGGCGATGTCGTCGAGGTCGATCGTGAACCCGATCGCGGGGTGGGTGGCGCGCCAGGTCGCCGGGTCGTCGCGGTCCGCGTCAAGTGGCGCGGAGTACTCGAAGTACGCGGTGCGCCCGTGGACGCCGGCCTCTGCCCGGGCCCGGGCGGCCTCGACCTTGGTCCACAACGGCACGGAGCTCGCGTCGCCGGTCGCTGAGGTCACCCAGCGTTGCGCGCCGGCCACCGTGATCATGGTCGGTGCGACAGCCTGCTCGAGGCGGTTGTCGACCTGTGCGAAGTACTCGTCCAGGTGGGCTTCGGGGAGGGTGTCGCCGTGGCCAGCGGTCTTCTTCTGCGCCGCGATGATGAAGATCTCGGAACCGTTGGCGAACTTGACCTTCTCCCGGCCGTTCGCGCCGTCCCAGCCGCGGCGGGCGTTCGGGCGGTTCGCGGGGGCGAGCAGCCCACCCAGCGGTGAGGCGTCGAGCGGGTCGAGGAACGACTTCTCCAGCCGGCGGCGCGCCATGTTCCGATCTTGCGCCGTGTACAGCACCGAGGACCGCGGCTGGGTCACACACCGGTGGGAGATCTTCGCGCGGGACATCGACGTCTTCCCCGCCTGGCGGAGCACCACCACGATGACCTCACGGTAGAAGTACAGGCCCGTCGCCGGGTCGATCTCGCAGCCGACGTCCAGGACGTCCTGCTGCCACGGCATCGGACCCCGCCGGCCGTCACGCCACGGACGCTCGATCGCCGTGAGGACCTTGCCGACCTTCCGGCCGAGCGTCTGCCGGGTCGGGTGACGAGGAGTCGCGTACCTGGGACCGGCAGGCTCAGTCGGGCTCACCGAGCAACCCCGACAGGTCAGCCGGCACGCCCGCGCCGCCGCCCTCCGGCACACGCCGCAACCGGTCAAGCATCTCCAGCGTGCGGGTCTGCAGCCCGGACATGATGTCGTACCGCTCGTGCAACGCGACCTGGTCGAGGACGCGGGCGTTCGCGAGCAGCATCGCCGACAACGTACCCCGCCACGGCGGCTCACCGATCAGGGATCCCAGCTCCGCACGCAACGCCAACTCGATCGCACCCTGCGAGACACCGGGCACCGGGGCCGGGACGTCGACGAGGGCCGGCAGCGGTTCGCGCTCCGTCTTCGGGGGCAGACTACGGCGCTGTCGATCTCGCCATTCCCGAACCTTCGCCGTGTTCGCGGCTCGGCAGATCCCACAGCGGCAGCCGTACCGATACTGGGTGAGTCCGTGGTCCTTGGTCTTCGCCATCGGTCAGCACACCCGGCTACGAGCACGCCGGTTGTTCTCCGTGACAGTGACAGGTTCGAGGTGGTCAGGGTTCACGCACCGGGTGTTCCTACAGAGGTGGTCCAGTACCCAGGTCGGCGGGATCGGGCCCACGATGCGCCACCTCGCTCGCTTGGAAGCCGTCGAGGACATTTCTAAACCCTTCCTTCCTTATGCGCGTAAAGCGTTACCCGGCGATTTCGTACGGGGAAAAATCGGTCGCG
>CAZRYL010000054.1:0-12092 GCA_964604285.1 uncultured Methanotrichaceae archaeon | reverse complement strand
CATCATAGTTGGCATCGGCGAGGTCTGTTGGCTTCTCCTTTCCGCTGATTATGTCTTTTAGATAATCTATGTCCGATACATCTATCGTCCCGTCCATATTCGCATTTCCGAATATGTGCAGGACGTAGCCGGCTCCTAATGCATATGGCATCTGCATGGCGATGCACAGTGCCATGATCGCTGTACAGTAATTGCTTCTTTTAATTCTTATCCCTCCTCAGCTCTATTCGTCTTACTATAATGCAAAATTATATTACTTATTATGGCTAAATACAAATGTGAATCTCTTATATTAAATCTTTGTCTCATGTTGTTAAGAAATGTGGTGCTAAAAAGAGGTTTATCGGAGAGCAAATTTATTTGAATTAAATAATGTAGCGTGGATTTAATATATCTTAACAGCCAGAGCAATAGATCATGCCAAACTGGATATTCCCTGATTTCGAATTCAGGCCCAAGCGGCCGCTCTTTCTCTGCATCATCTCCAATACAGACACCGGCAAGATTCCCGGACTCAGCGCTGCAGGCACGACGCCAGAGCTCACTGACTACACGCCAGGTGCTGATGCTGAGCTGGTGGAGACCAATAAGATCATAACCATGCCCGAGCTGCCGGAGGCCCCGGGAGGCTCTCCAACGCCCGCCATCGTCACCAAGGCGGCCTTGAACTTGACGGGCATTCCCTCGCTGTTTGTGGCCTCGGGCCTGCGCAAGAAACCGGCAATCCCTTATGTGGAGCTTGGAGGAGCAGCAGGCAGTGACATCAGGAAGCAGACTGCTGTGCCCGACGCCAGGGCCCTCTATGAAAATGCAGAGCTTCTGGGAAAGAAGCTTGCCCGCCTCTCTGACTGCGTCTTCATCGGGGAGTCAATTGCAGGAGGCACAACAACTGCTCTTGCAGTTCTCAAAGCACTCGGCTATGAGGATAACGTCAGCAGCAGCTTTGCTTCCAATCCCCTGGAGCTGAAGGCTCGGGTGGTGCAAGAGGCCATGGCGCGCGCTCAAATCAGAGAAGGCAGCCTCAAGGACGATCCTCTCAAAGCTGTGAGGGAGCTTGGTGACCCCATGATGCCTTCTGCGCTTGGGATCATGCGCGGCCTTTTGGGCACCAAGGTGGTGTTGGCAGGAGGAACACAGATGGCTGCAGTCCTGGCTCTGGCAAAAGCCCTGCAAATCGAGGGTGACATCTCCATTGCCACCACGAAGTACATCATCGAGGACAGGACTGCAGGGTTCAGGGATATCGTGGAGTCGCTTGGAATACCCTACTACTACTCCGATCCGGGCCTCGAGAACTCCAAGATCCCGCCCGTGCAAATCTATGCCCAAGGGTACGTCAAGGAGGGCGTGGGAATGGGAGGCGCAGCGCTGCTTGCGGCCATCAATGGTGTCCCACAAAGGAGGCTTGTTGAGGAGACAGATCACGTGCTGATGACCGTCGAGCTGCCAAAGAAGTGAAACACAGGGAGGAGCTAGAACCCGAAGGTTCCAGCATCAACCCATTTGGCATCTATGATAGACCACCAATCTGTCGCCAGGCCGCTCAGGACATAGTCGTACGGCAGCCAACCATAGCCTTTCTCTCCCCAAACAGTGCCCCAGGAGTTCCTTATGAGCAGTGCACCTTTAGTCTCCGCACCATTCGTGTTATTTTTTATTTTCTTGCTATCATCATATCCAACGGCATCTACGGCGTGCCCGCCCAAAACTTTCTCACCTTTTGCCGGGAACGGTATGGCTCCGGTTTTTCCGGCCTGACTGATGGAATCATAAACTACAAAGCCGAACATAGATGGCAGGCCTCCTGCAAGGTTCGTCTTGATGTCCTGAAGAACTTCAGAAGTGTAAAGGTTTGGCGGGTCATATCTGTAGTACTTTATGGTCTTGTAGTTCTCTGCAAAGGCATAATGGAATGCTGAAGGTTCAATGTCGAAATCAGGATCCTTATCTGTATAAGGCCAGAATTTCTCTGGGGGCATTCCAAATAGCACCATCGCTGCCATGGTCATTCTAAGGTAAGCTCCTGTATCTCCAGTCACGCCCATAAGATTTCTGGTTGTCTTGTACAGGAACCGCCTGGAGGCGTCCACCCAGGTGCCTGTGGCCCTCTTCTCAAAATACTCAAAGAGTCCGGCAGCAGCGTTGGCGGTGCAAGAACCGAGCTTCTTTTGATCTTCTATTGGAGAAAACCACTTTCTCAGGTCCACTGATGCTGGAAGGGTCCGCACCTTCAATAAGCCCAATTTAACTAACAGTGGCTTTATTTCCGGATTTTCTATGGTATAGTCTCTTATATCCGGAAGATCTCTCAACCATCCCATTCCGATATACTCGGTGCCATGAAGTCCCAGATTTTTTGCAGCTATTGCCATTTTCTGACCTCTTGAGATATCTATTCTGATGCATTGTACTAATTAACTGTTGTGACTGATTGCATCGGTGGTTTAGCTCCGGGATATGAAGATCGCAGTCTTTACAACATCAATTCCGAATAATAATCCACCACTGGCTATAAAATCATATCATATTTTTTAAACCACAAATTTTTTATACAAAACACAAAAATCTGTAGCAAAAAAGGAGATCGAAGCATTATGAGAAGTGGTTTGCAGTATTTCCTGGTCTCGCTCCTCCTCGTCTTCCTGATCCTGGGGACAGCAGCCCAAGGCGAGGAATCCAGTGGGACTACATTGAAGATCGGCACGCCCAATATCGTCAAATCTCCATCTCTGGTTGGAGACTACTATCTGAGCATCTTCGCCCATCTATCAAATCCTCCATTGATGAAGATGACGCCGGATGGGAAGATTGAGGGGCTGACTGCTGAAAGTTACGAGGTGTCCGATGATGGATTGACCTGGACCTTCAAGATCCGGGATGGACTGCGGTGGAGCGACGGAGAGAACGTTACTTCTGAAGACGTGAAGTTCACCTTCGACTACCTGGCAAAACAGGACCCCAATACTGCCTGGATGAAGGACGTCGTATCCGAGATCCTTGTTCAGGACAATTCAGTGGTCTTCAAGCTTAAAAAGCCAGATTCTTCCCTGAATCTGGAGCTTGCAACCCATAATATTCTGCCCAAGCATATCTGGGAGAAGGTCGAGAATGCTACAGAAAAGATCGATGAAGGCGAGATCGTTGGATGTGGCCCGTTCGTCATTTCCAAGACCGACCTTGGGGCAGGCATCGTATACTTCAAGAAGAATCCTTACTGGACAGGAACCCAGCCCAAGGTCGATGCAATTGAGCTTCACACCTTCAGCAATATGGATGTTCTATCCCTGGCCCTTGAAAAAGGGGAAGTAGATGCCTTCTGGAAATATGCAGGGACGTATCCTGCCGCAAACGTACAGAAGCTGAAGGACACGGGCAAATTCGAGATCGAAGAAAAGCCCAATGTTGGGTTTGCCATATTGGGGCTAAACCTGAAAAGGGAACCCATGTCTGACCTCAAGTTCAGGGAAGCCTTAGCATATGGGATTAACTACGAGGAGATCTTAAAGCTGGATGCCCAAGGGTATGGAAAGGTTGCAAATCGCGGATTTGTCCCCCCCAGCATGGCATACTTCAAAGAGACCGAGCCATTGAAGTACGATCCAGATAAAGCCAAGAAGATTCTAGCGGAGGCGGGTTATAAAGACTCGGATGGCGATGGCGTGCTCGAGACGCCCCAAGGAAAGGCCGTCAAGCTAACGCTTCTCATTCAGTCGTCTTATCAAAGAATGGCAGAGCTGATGGTGGATTACCTGAAAGGCCTGGGCATGACTGCTGAGATAAAGACAGTGGATCAGAGCACCTGGTACTCGCTAAAAGAGAACTTCGACTACGACCTCACACTTGCACGCACGACTCCCTGGGGAATGATGGTCTATGCTAACTGGGGCTCAGCATACTTTGATTCTAGAAGGACAGGACAGGGCGTGCTGCGCACAGTGGACGACCCCGAGTACTTGAAGCTCTGCGATCAGATCATGGCAGCAACATCAAAAGATCAGCTCGAGGAGTATGCTCACGAGATGCAGGACTACTATGCAAAGAACCTTCCGGCAATACCGCTCTACTGGGGAGAGGTGCTAACTCCCTACAACAAGGAATGGACCGGCTGGATTTCAGATCCACTCTATGGCATATACAACGTTGATAATTTCCTGAGCGTGCAGAAGGCCTGAGAATGAGCCTGCAGACAAAAATGGAGGAAATTTTGCAATAGCGAGGAACTAGCCAGTAACACAACTTGAGGGGGAGGGCTCCTTTTTTGGGGCATCTTCTCCTTCATTCATCCGGGGGCGACTTTGTTACAGTCGAATTGTCGCCCCCAGGATGGACTTCTTTTTGGATGAGCTATAAGAATGGGGCGACGATGACATTCTCAGGAAAAAAGGCGATCAGATACCTCCTTGCAATCATCCTCATCTTTTCCCTCAACTTCGCAATTCCCAGGGCCATGCCTGGCGATCCTCTGGCCAACCTGCTTGGGGAAGATGTGATGTTGACCGAAGAGTCAATAGCAGAGCTGCGAGCCAAGATGAGCCTCGACTTGCCGCTTCATCAGCAGTTCCTGAATTACTGGAGCGATGTCTGTCGCTTTGATCTTGGATACTCCTATCACCTCCACTCCCCTGTCAGTGCAATTATTCTGTCTCGGATGAAGTGGACGCTCCTGCTCGCGATCCCATCCTTGATCCTGGGAGCAGTCCTCGGGACACTTCTGGGAGCCCTTGCTGGCTGGAAGAGCAGAGACGCTGGCAAAAAGTTGCAGACTGGCCTCGTTCTGATGATCTACTGCACACCACCATATTTCCTCTCCCTGCTCTCACTTTATGCTCTCTCATTCAAACTTGGCCTCTTTCCCTTGAAAGGATTTTATTCCACAGGCTCGGCCCTGGACATAGTCCACCATCTTCTGCTTCCGGTTATTGTGATGACGCTCTTCTCTCTTTCCAGAAACTACATGATCATGCGGGGAAGCGTCATCCAGGAGCGCGGGAATCTGTACGCTGCCTATGCTCGGGCCAAGGGACTTTATGGGGAGGAGATTCTCTTCCGGCATGTCTTCAAAAACGCCATTCTGCCCATAATCACTCTGCTTGCCCTGGACTTCGGCTTCATTTTGAGCGGTGCCCTTTTCATTGAGATCGTCTTCTCCATGAACGGCATGGGCAACCTCATCTACGATGCTCTTCTCTCCAGGGACTATCCGCTGTTGCAGGGGTCTTTTCTTGTCATCACCACCATGGTCGTCTCTGCCAATCTGCTGGCAGATCTTCTCTACAGCCGCATAGATCCGCGGGTGAGGTGGCAGTGATGGCAGGAGATTTCAAGAGAATTGCAAGCTGCAAAGCGACAGAGTGGTTTAAGATCTGGAGGCTGGACATGAGAGGCCTCCGAATGGCCCTCTTTGGTCTTCTCTTATTCCTTGGCATCTTGATCCTGGCAGCGTTCTCGGATTTATTTGCCCCGTATGATCCCTGGAACAGATTCGAACCCTTTTTAGCGCCTTGTCGAGAGCATATTCTTGGGACGAACGACCTGGGAAATGATATCCTCTCAGAGCTGATCTATGGCTCAAGGGTCTCGCTCATAGTTGGCTTTGGGGCGGCGCTTATGGCCACGCTGATAGGCACTTTGATAGGCCTTTTCGCAGGATACTTCCGCGGCCTCATAGACGAGATACTCATGGGAATCACGGATGTCTTCCTGATGATACCGCAAATTCCCCTGATAATAATCCTGGCCGCTTTCTTGAGGCCCAGCTTCTGGCTGGTGGCGCTCATCATGGGCGCTTTGTGGTGGACCTCCACTGCTAGGGTCGTGAGGTCGAAGGCCATGCAGATCAGAGAGACGAGCTTCATTGAATGCTCTCGATCACTGGGCTTCTCACACATGCACATAATCTTCTCAGACATCCTTCCCAATATCCTTCATGTAATAATGCCCAAGTTCCTTCTGACCATAGCCTCGGCCATGATCTCAGAGGCGTCCATATCCTTCTTGGGTCTGGGCGACCCGAGCATGAAGAGCTGGGGGATGATGATCAATTTTGCCTTCACCCGTGGAGGCTTCATAAACGGATACTGGTGGTGGTATCTGCCTCCAGGCCTGTGTATCACCCTTTCAGTTCTCTCCCTGGTCCTGATGGGCTTTTCGCTGGAAGAGCGTGAAGAAGAGACGATGAGGATAGAATGAGCATGCAAGATGATATGAATGCACCCCTCTTGCAGGTTGTCGGATTATCAGTGAGATTTGAAACGCCACTGGGCCTGGTCCATGCCGCAGAGGATGTCACATTCGATATTCATAAGATGGAGACTCTGTCCTTGGTAGGCGAGACAGGTTGTGGAAAATCTGTAGTAGCCAGTGCAATAATGAAACTTTTGCCTGGCAATGCAGTCGTGGAAGGCCGGGCTCTTTTTTCAAAAAGGGATTTGCTCAAACTCGAAGAAGAAGAGATCTCTCGCGTCAGAGGCAACGAGATCTCGATTATCTTTCAAAACCCTTCTTTATCCTTGAATCCCATTCTCGGGGTGGGAGAGCAGATAGCAGAGCCTTTGCAGGTTCACAGGAAAATGGCGCGCCGCGAGTCTCACCAGGTGGCCAAAGGTTTTTTGAGCCGCGTGGGGCTCGGAGAGCGCAGCCTTATGGGGATGTATCCTTTTCAGTTCTCCGGTGGCATGAACCAGAGGGTGATGATAGCAACATCCATGATCCTCTCGCCCAAGATAATCATTGCGGACGAGCCCACCAAGGGTCTGGATAGAGCTCTTGCCCGGGATGTGGCGGCGGAGATCTGCAAGATCAT
This sequence comes from uncultured Methanotrichaceae archaeon, assembly GCA_964604285.1. GTDB lineage: Archaea > Halobacteriota > Methanosarcinia > Methanotrichales > Methanotrichaceae > Methanothrix. The sequence goes on along the minus strand of CAZRYL010000054.1, from coordinate 5,290 downwards.
GGACTTGACTGAAGCCTCTTTGTTGCTGATAACTCATGATATCTCTCTGGCAGAAATGATCTCCGATCGGATTGCAGTGATGTACTGCGGAGAGATAGTCGAGATGGGCGAGTGCAATGAGGTTCTGGGAGAGCCCTTGCATCCTTATACCCGTGCCTTGCTCGACTGCCTTCCAGAAAGAGGCTTCAAACCAATCCCAGGTGCCTCGCCTTCTATGATCCATCCTCCGCAAGGCTGCAAATTCCATCCCCGCTGCCCTCATAAAACCCGAGAATGCATGCAAAAGCAAATGATCAGAAAGATAGATCAAAATGAACGGCAGGTGAGATGCTGGCAATATTGAAGGCCGCACGGGTCTCGAAGATCCACGAGCATGGTCTGATCTTCAAGAAGCAGCGCAGAGTTTTGGCTGATGTATCTTTAGAGCTGGAGGAAGGGCGAACCATTGGGCTGATGGGAAACTCTGGCTCGGGAAAGACGACTTTGGGAAAGATTTTGGCAGGCCTCGAGAAGCCATCGGCTGGATGTGTCATCTACCAGGGAAAGGACATTTCGCGTCTTCGCGCAAAGGAGTTCCTCGAATTCAGGAGAGCTGTGCAGATGGTCTTTCAGGATCCTGAGGGCTCCTTGAATCCCAGGAAGAGCATTGAGAGGTCCATACACGATGTTCTGAGCCTCATAAAAATTCCAAAGAGCGAATGGAAGGAGAGGACATTGGATATATTGGAGACCGTGGGACTCTCAGAAGAGCTGCTCTGTCGCAATCCCTGTCAGATCTCAGGCGGCCAAAACCAGAGGGTCGCCCTCGCAAGAGCATTGCTCACAAGTCCAAAAATCCTGATACTTGATGAGCCGACCTCAGCCCTGGATATATCCGTGCAGGCCCAGGTATTGAACCTACTGAAAAATTTACAAAAAAATAGAGGGCTGGGGTATCTGCTCATCTCACACCAGCCTGAAGTTGTAAGGTTCATGGCTCAAGAGGTATTCGAATTAATTGACGGATGCCTGACCAAAAGCAACTGATAGGCTGGCAGGCTTTCTTTGGTGATATGTGGTCGGATCAATCCAATCATGAGCTCATTTCGACCCAGGCATCCGCTTTTTTGGTTAAGGACGATTTCGACCGCTTTTTTTATAGCTACCTGACAGCTAAAGATGGAGTGGATTGGATAGATCCGACAGATATTTGTTTGTTTCTTCATAATAATAAGGATTTCGGTAATACTAATTTTGATAAGTTTTTCCAACTTGACATTGTCAAGCTTCATATCAAGAAGAAAGATCACGACTACTTCTCTGAAGAGTAACACGCAACGATTGGCTGGTCGAGCCACTTGCCTCGCCCCTTCACCTGCCCCGCATGACAGCAAATCGGGCAAGTTATCAGTTGATAAGAGCGAAGATACTTATCCGATCGAATGCGCACATAACTCGGTGGCGAATGATGAGTTCTCATATAAAGATCCTGATTGTCCTGATCGGGGTAATCCCGCTCTCAGAGGCTGCAACCATAACCGTGGGGGAGGACGGGTGTGACTTCTACAGAATAGAAGCGGCCCTGTCTGCAGCCAAGATCGGCGATGTGATCGAGGTGCACAGCGGCGACTACTGGGTAAACCTGAACATCACAACGCCCTCTATAGTTCTCAGGGGAATTGACACAGGAGGCGGAAGACCGGTTCTTCATGCGGGGAGCTCAACCGCAGAGATTGAGGAGACGGTAGGAGGTACGACATTTATGACAGAGAAGTCCGGTGGCACTGCCGTGGCAATCAGGGCGGATTTCGTCACCGTCGAGGGGTTTGTGATCACCGGTGTCACCTGGCCGAGGCCATACGGTTCAGGCGAGCATAACGATCTGATAGGAGATGCTGGGATAAGGGTCTACTCGGACTTCAACAAGATCATGAACAACACGTTCGTCGGAAACGACCTAACCGCCATCGGGCTGTGGAACTCCAGCAACAACCAGATCATGAGAAACACAATCAAGGACACCCCCTATGGCTACGGAATAAAGCTGTACAACTCCCACTACAACGTGATCAGGGAGAACTTCATCGCACATAACGACTGGGGGATAGAGGTTCAGAGATGTGATGGTACAGACATCGATGAAAACGAGATCGTGGAGAATATCAACGACGGTATAAGCATCTACAACTCCAACTCCACATTCATAACAGGCAACATCATCTCGATGAACGGCCATGAGAGCGAGTTCGATGCTAACGGCATGGGAATCCGCCTCCAGGGATCCCGTTCGTTGATCTCACGCAACATTATATCCCACAACAGGAACGCGGGTATTAAAATACACAGCATCTTCTGGGATTACTGCGCTTACCCGCCATGTGATGCAGAGGAGTCCTATGAAAACTTGGTCATAGACAACCGGATTGAGGGCAACGGAGATGATGGGATTCAACTGGAGAAGACCTGGCAGAACTACATAATGGGAAACAACATCACCTCCAACCACGGAAAGGGCATAGGTCTGATGCTCAGTAATAACAATACAATAGATGAGAACAACATCACAAAGAATAGCTACGGCATATACCTGGACCGGTCCAACTACACGAAGGTGAACAACAACACCATGCGTGATATGGAGAAGGCCGGGATATACATGTGGTCGTGCATCAATTCATCTGCATACAATAACACTGTGATCGGCGGCCTGGATGGTATAGCTCTTGAGGAGTCATCCCAGGATAACTCACTGATCATGAACCGGATCTCAAACGCGACTGCAGGGATCAATATAACAACCGGCTCCTCCCGGAACAGACTGGAGCGGAATCTGGTCAGATCATGCCAGACAGGAGTGAGGCTGAGCGGCTCGAGCCGTAACTTCCTGACAGGGAATAAAATCGTGGAAAACGCAATAGGTCTGACTGCAGATGCCACCTCCAGAGGCAATGTGATCACCAAAAACGATCTGTCCTCCAACAGAGAGGCTGCAAGGGACGAGGGGGACAACAGGTGGGACGATGGATTGGTGGGGAACTACTATGGGGATTGCAAGGATTCCGACGGCGACGGTCTCTGTGACTCCACGTGTCGGATTCCAGGAGGTGATAACACAGACAGCCGTCCTCTGGCAGCCCCCATACTCTTTTAAAATAACGATCCAGGTACCTCAGGCCCCTCTCAGTCCTCATCGGTACGTCTGGAACTCCACAGGTTTTGACATAGACACTGGATCTCAACCGCTTTACCATGTGGAAAGCACTCTTGTAATTGATACCAACTGTCTTCGAGATCTCAAGAATGCTCACCTTGAACTGCAGCATAAACGCAACGAAAAACCATACCCGTAAAGGCAACCTCGTATCCTGGAAGCTTGTAACATTCTTCCTCGTCTGGCATGAATGGTTCTATGTCCATACAAGATTTACATCGTCAATCAAGAATAAATAAGTTGTTATGAGGTGATAAGCAAATGCAAGCATGTATAAGTCGCTAGATGAATAAGAGCGATTTTCTGTATGCCAGTGATGCACAGACCGACGAGCAGACTATTGTTCTGACACCCGGCCAGCTTCAGATGCTCATAAAGCAGGCGATTGCCCCGCTTGTTGCTGAGATCAGTGATCTGAAGCAGAGGATCGCCGAGCTTGAGAATAGACTTGACATAAAACATGACCTCGAGCATGACATCCAGAGAGAACATGAGATCGAACATGACACCCAGGATCATGCGGCTCTGAAGACTGATACAGCGGAACCTTCAGGACATGAGATCATCCCCTTACCATTACAGATGCCCCTGGTCACTCGACATGACCTCGAGAGCGTGAAGTCCGAGCTCCTCAACAAGATCGATGAGATGTACATCGATCTTCAGCTAGATATCGCATCAGACAGGAGACGAATCACTGCGCTCGAGAGGCCCAACTACGGTGAAGGTGCACGCGAACGTGTCAATGAGCTCCATCGCGCGATGAGACAGCACCACATGTCGCAGGTCACCTTCGCGCAGGCTGCAAAGCTGCTCGGCGTCACGTATCAAAGAGCCTGTCAGCTCCGTGGGCTCATTGCAATCGATCCACGCTTCAAGATCGTCAAGGATCCCCGACATTCGCAGCGTATGCTGATCAGATTGACTTATGACGTAAATAGATGAAGTCAAACTATCAAATTTTATAGTTTATAGTTTCGGGAACAAAACGCTAGCAGCTAAAAAACGGTCGTCTTGACTGCGACGTTCAGTCAAGAAATATGATCAGAGTTAGTATGGAGAAGGAGAAGAAAAGAGAGAGATGTATATAAGCGATAGCGATTCTGGCATGGTCGTCTCTGAAAGAGCCAAACCATAAATTAACTCTGCCTGTAAACGCTCACCTCAGAGCAATATCGCATTTCACACTACCTAATAGGCAACGATAGTTTCATCTTTTCCACCCGGAAATCCGTTGTCTTGAGGTGGCTCATAACCTACCTCTCGCAGCCTCTGTGTTACATTGTTTGAGGCCTCTATGGCCTGAGTGTCATTTGGATCTATCAAAAGAGCATACGAGAAGTCATAGTCTGCTTCTGCTAAATAGCCATAATCGCCTATCAGCTCTCCAAGCTCCCACATTGCTATTCCATGGTTGTACCATGCGCGCTTGTTTTGTATGTTAAGATCCTTGGCTATATTTGCTTCTTTAATGGCGTTTCTATAAGCCGCTTGAACGTCACTGAACTGTCCCGCCCGGGCCAATCCAATCAAAGCTGCTGCCTTGTTGGTATGAATATCAGAATCATTTGGATTGATGGCAATAGCAGCATTTGCGGCTGAGAGAGCATCCATGTATTCACCAAGCATAAGATGTGCATATGCTTTCATTGCCCAAGTGTCAAAGTCGTTTGCATTTTCAGAAATTGCTTGATCTAATAAAGGTATTGCCTCTCTATACAATCCCTGGTCGATGAGGGCTGTCGCCTCGAAGAGGGGAGACGATGATGCTACCGAAACCAAAAACAATACCGTTAACAGGGCAAAAGAAATTCTTCCTAATTTCATGGATCTGATTAAGGCATCGCATTCATTAATAATTTTGGCTCCTCGCTATTCTATGTGGGTAGATTGAACTGAAGTTTACCTAGCCTAAGATAAATAGTAATAATGAAATTTTTAGTTGATCTGAATCCTCTGGCGCTATCCTTTGCAGCTTGAATCAGGCTATTTAAACCTTCCAGGATTCCATTATCGATTTTAGTATTTATATAATTTAATATGCCAGAGGATTACTAATAACTCGCATTTTTCCCACCAGATACGAGGCTCAGCCCACAA
>CAZRYL010000053.1:0-12308 GCA_964604285.1 uncultured Methanotrichaceae archaeon | reverse complement strand
GTCCCTTTGACGGCACCCTGATCCTTTTCATTGGTGTCTTCAGCCGGGTTCCACCGAAGCTGCTGTTCAATATCGGGGTCTGGATCATCGATGAAGACCGGCCCCTGGTGGTAATAATGTGTAGATCCATCACCAAGGACAGGGAGGTTCGCCTCCATCCAGGTATAATTGACCGTCGTTTCATTCAGCACTGTGATGTTATCATTTGCGTATCGCACAATGTGCACCTGCGTAGTCGCGGCTGAAACCGGGACTATCACAAGGGCTGTCATAAGGATAATGATACCAAAGGTACCTCTCAATTCAAAACCCATGCTACTCATGCCACCTTGCAGCACCAGAATTTCACGATTCAAAAGAATCGTGGACCAGATGCAGAATCTATTCAGGAAAGACCTGGTAATTATAGATTAAAATAGTTTCCTTCTCCCGGAAGTTAAACCAAGGTGTATACCAATAGGTATACGTATTGTTTTTAGTTCAATTCGAATAGGCTCAGTAATGCCCTTTAAAATGAATTCGTGAGACTCATAATAACGAAGAGGAAATTTTAGGATTTGAGGGCGAATAGTTGTGTTAAAATATAGATGTATGCGCAAAGGAGCGACATTTCTTCTTTTTTTTAAAAAAAATAGAAGAGGTATTACCCTCCTCATCAGGATGAAAACGTCATACCTGTCTTGAGTTTCTTAATTGATCACCGTAGCATCATACAGCTGTCCGTCATCGATACAGTCAGATCCGTTCCCCTGGTCATGCGGCACACAGACGTGAACTGTACCTTCCGATTTGGCACCCATGCTGTCGGTTGCGACAAAGGTGATCTCATACACCCGGCCATTGCCACTGCCATTCCTTTCAGCACGTACTTTTGCAGTATCAGTTCCAATACAGGAGGGCTCAGCATCGGGTGCCTTGTTCTTCCCTCCTGCGGTTGTTGCCTCGTCACTGGTTATCTTTGTAATGGCGACAGTAACCTCGTCATAGGGATCGGTGATTCCCTCTATGGTGATGTCCACGAACTTGTTGTTTGCCGGCCAGAGTGACTCCTGGCTCGGGTATGCTGCCGAAACATCGGGGCGGAAGTTCAGGGTGATGTCACTGATCTTCTTGACATTGTCTTTCTTCGGGACGTTGTCTCCAACAAGCCGCAGGGGCCAGCTGGAATCGCTCTCCGGGATATGGTACCCGTTGAGTGTATTTGCGACGATATAGCCGGTGCTCCGGATGGTGTCTGCACTGTTGAACGTCTTGCCGTACCCATCCGGTGCGCTGACAATGATATCATAGCCTTCCAGGGCCAGGGATTCATTGAAAGCGACATTGGAGTGCTGGTCGGCGTCGTCTACGAATCCCTGGAGGAACCAGAGAGGCATCCCGGTCCAGACGTTGCCACTGGAATCGGTGTAGCTTGCATCATGGTTTGCCCCAAACTGGCACGCGAGCGCTGCTTCGAAGTACGCCTTGTTCACGGTGTACTCAATCCCGCCAACGCGGGTACCATCAAGGTGCAGGTTCCAGTCAGATTCGGGAGTCGTGTACACCCTGATCTCGGCCACATACTTTGCGGAAAGGCCTGCACAGGACGGATAGAGGATACCCGGAGCATACTGGCCATAGACAGGATCAGTTGGTAGGTAGGACTGATAGTAGTAGTGCCAGTAACCTGGCGGCATGGTCTCGTGCATGTCCCACTGGCCATAGATGGTGTCCTCGGGCATGAAGAAGAGGCGCATCCCATCGGAGTATCCGGGTACGTACTTCCCATCAGCATACCAGGCGAGGATGGCATCTCCCTGGCGTTCCTGGACATCAGGCGTAGTATAGATGCTCGTGTAGGGCAGGATGGTCTTGTATCCGTCATCGGCGACAAAGACTATGTCAGTGCCCTCACCCATACCCCCTACGAGTTGGACAAGGTCATAGATCCTTGTTCCCTTGACAGCAGTGGAGATCTTGAACCCGCCCTTGGTCTCATCAGCAACACCCCAGATGTCTGTTGGATCCAGCGTCACACCCTGGTACCTGTACTGGGTCGCACCGTCGCCGATGACATCGAACTGTTGCTGCATCTGGGTATAGTCAAGGTATACATCACTGACAATCGTCTGCTGGTCCGGACCGTACTTGACGATATGGACCCTGGGGATTTCCACAGGAACTCCGAATTCGGTCAGCTCGATCTCGGCGATCTTTGAGACACTCATCCCGCTCAGGGTTCCATCAGCCCTTGTCAGGGGGTCCCCGACCAGCTGGAGAGGCCACTTACCGTCAGGCAGCGGGGCGCCGTCCTTCATCGTGGCAACGATGTAATCATCGCTCCAGGCCACGTCGGTACTTGTGAAATCCTTGGCATAATTGTCAGAAGCCTTCACCGTGATCTTGTAGCCGGCCATTGCCTGGACTGCATTGAAATCGTGCGGCTTGCGGTCGTCTACCCACCCGGCAAGGAACCAGAGGGGGATCCCGGAATACTCATGGGTCTCAATGACATTCCCATTCGCATCCTTTATCTGCTGGGTCCAGGTCACAAGATGCCCGGACATGGGGCAGGCAATCCCTTCCTCGATCTCTGCCTGGGAGAGAACGTCGGTTATTTTCCCTTTCAGGGTCAGGTTGTAGCTGCCCGGTTCTGCCGGGGGCGTCTGGAGCTCGACGATCTCGATCCGCGCAATCTGGCCGACTGCTGAACCGCCAAGGGATCCGTCAGCCTTTGTGACGCCACTTCCTACAAGCCTTAGCGGGAATGCGGAATCGGGGAGCGGTGCACCGTTCATCCTGTTCGCAATGATGTAATTGTCGTTCCGGGCGAGTGTGGAACCGGAGAAGGTCCTGCTGAACCCGTCAGCAGCAATCACCTTCACGGTATACCCGTCGGCTGCAACGTCATCGTTGAAGGTCCAGTGGTCTGCGTGCTCAATGTCATCAACAGCCCCGAGAAGAACCCAAAGAGGCACACCTGACCAGACGTTGCCGGAGATGTCAGTCCATTCCAGACTATGCACACAGGCGATGCCATCTTCAAACTCCTGCTGGGTGATGGTGTCGCCCACCTCGCCGATCATGGATAGTGTCCAGCCTGCAGGTGGCTCGGGGAGGTTGTTCAGCTCGATCCGTGCAATACCACCTACCTGCTGGCCACCGAGGACCGCTGCTCCCTTCAGGTGGAGGGGCCACGAAGGCTTGTCGCCACCATAGATGAGCGGCTCGCCGTTCATGGTATTGGCCACGACATAGTCGCTGCTGCGGGCGACATCTGCGCTATCAAAGACTGCCGACCACCCATCTGACCCAATGACCTTCACTTCATAGTGCTGTGCGGCAAGGTCATCGTTGAGGTTGAAGTGATCCGGACCTACATCCGGGTCATCATCGACCATAGCCATCAGTAGCCAGAGCGGCACACCACCCCAGACATTCTCGTCACCATCGGTCCAGAAGACCTGGTGTCCGGATGCCGGGCAGGCAAGCCCGCTTTCGAAGTAGCTCTTCGTCACGGTCTGCTCCTTTGCCCCGGCAAGGACAATGGACCAATCCGTGGGCGTCACACCAGTCGAGGCCACGGTCTTAACTGCCGCGGTTGCCGCCGCTTTTACAGCAGCAAGGTCGGCCGGATCGGAGATGCCCGCTGCGTAGTAGAACTCGACCCTGTCGCCATCCGACAGCGGGATCAGGTTGAGGCCGCCTGCTGGGTTGTTGTAACCGTCCTTGTAAGCGTCGTTGACATAGGAATACCAGTATCCGGGAGCCTTGCGGAGGTACCCGTCCACGTTGTCAAGCAGCAGGGCTCCTGACGCGGCGTAGTTCTTATCCGTCACATCGTACGTGAGTCCGGTCGCATGGAGTGCACCAAGCGGGGTATCTTCTTCGACCGTGTAACTTGCTCCCGAATTGTAGGCCACCTGCGTGAAGGTCGCATCAGGGGTCAGGGCTACCGGCCCATCGAAGAGCACGTCCATGACCGGGCCTGGCGTGGTGTCGGCCACGGTCTTAACTGCCGCGGTTGCCGCCGCTTTTACAGCAGCAAGGTCGGCCGGATCGGCAACAGTGCCGTCAACGTAGTAGAACTCCACCCGGTCACCATCGGCAAGCTCGATAAGGTTCAGAGCGCCTGCCGGGTTGTTGTATCCGTCTTTGTAAACGTCATTGACATATGCGTACCAGGCTTTCCTGGGGGTCTTCTGGTAGAGATACGTCCCAATATTGTCCAGAAGAAGATTCCCATAAGTTGCCCATTGTTTATCTGTCACATCATAGGTAAGTCCGGTTGCGTGGAGTGCCCCAAGCGGCGTGTCCTCTTCTACCGTATAACTTAAACCTGAATTGTACGCGACCTGCGTGAAGGTCGCGTCTGGCGTGAGGGACACCGTACCGTCAAAGAGTATGTCCATGGTCGGGCTAGGCGTGACCGTAATAGAAGCAGTCTCATCATCGCTTCCTATGGCGTTTGTTACGGTCAGTTTTACGGTATAGGTACCGGCAGTCGTGTAAACAAAAGACGGGTTCTGTGCAGTGCTATCGACATTACCGTCATTGTTGAAGTCCCATGCATAGGTCAGGGGGCCTGTACCAGTTGATGCGTCCGTGAACTGGACGGTGAGCGGGGCATTGCCGGTCAACGGTGTTGCAGAAAATGCCGCGACTGGTGCTGTTGGGGCTGGTGGGGCATCGTCGCTGTAAATAATCACTTCGGATATGTATTTAACCGAAAGACCGGTAGTAGTGGGATACAGTTCAGTACCACTAATATAGTAATACCAGTACTCCGGTGCCGCGGACTCGTGCCAGTCATAGTTGCCCATCATATGCCAACCATTAACATTGACACTATCATCGGCAAAGAAAACCAGTTTCATACCGTTGGTATAGCCGGTATCCGGATAAACTCCAGGAATCAAATCAGTTGTGTCAAAATCAGCAAACCAAGTAATGACCATCGGGCCCTGCCGCGCTGGGTAATTATAGACATTCTCATACGCGAAAGTCTTGAAGAAACCATCAGAAGCACTAAGCTTTACAGTCTCGCCGGCATTCATACCGCCGACAAGATCACAGATGTCTTTAAGATCCGTTCCCTTTACGGCTCCTTGGTCTTGTTCATTCGTGTCCTCATCTGGATTCCAGCGTAATAATTCCTCTGTGGCTGGGTCTGGATCATCGACAAAGACCGGGCCCTGGTGGTAGTAGTGGGTGACACCATCGCCCAAAACAGGCAGGTTCGCTTCAAGCCATTGGTAAGTCTTGGTTGTCTCGCTGATGATGGTCGTTCCATCACTGGCGTACTTCACGATGTGGAGCTCAGTCGTTGCCGCAGCTGCCGGGGCGGCAATCATGAGCCCCGCTATAAATATGAGCAGAATTGCCCAAATCTCTCTTCTCTTTGCCATGGTCGCACCTTACTCCAGGTGAATTGAAAATTTAAACGAAAAAGAAGTCAGCATGGAGTTATAAAAGAATTATCATTTACAATTCGGGAATTTCAATTTGATTAAATTTAAAAAAGTAATTTTCGCCTGAATTTTGCCTTTCAATGATTCATTTAATGAATTTACTATTGAATTTAAGAATCGGGATGATCTTCGATTCAAAGATACAGAAGTCGCGGGAGACACACACTAGTTAACTATAATTAATTAACAACACTACAAATTTTCGAACGGAGTATCCTAAGCCTTCGAATTTCTTCAGCGCGGTGCAAACGGACATGGTTTGGTTTCGTATAAAAAAATAAGGAGGGAATGTTACGAAAAAAAGTTCATTATTTCCTTTTCTTCAGGAAAAACACCACAAATATTGCGAGCGCCCCGAATATAACTCCAGGGTGCGGCCCGGGGAGGAAGCTCCAGCCTCCGCCACTACCCGATTCTGTTTTCCCACCAGCCATGACTGCCATAATACCAAACCGGTCTGTGGTGGCTGTCAGCGTCTTTGAGCCAGCATCGACGGTAGTCTGCAGCATAGTCCATTTCCCGTCAGCACGATCCCAACGTGCGAGATTGAGTTTCCCTGCATCCACATTTGCGGCCTGGAGATCTGCCGGATTATATTTCACAGCGATGGTAGCAGGTTTTGCAAGGATTCCTGTCAGTCCTTCGACAGTGAAGGCAGTGGTCCCTGCTTTCGCCCCCGAAGGTGTTGCCGGGAGAGCATCAGGATATGGCAATACGGTCACGTCAGCGTCGGAGAGAACCGCACCGGCAGGGAAGGTTATGGCGATCTCCCCTCCTGGTGTCCTAAGCACAATCTCGCGGTCAGGGACTACTTTCACCGTGCTCTTTTCAAACGGCGGGACATACTCCTCCTTCACGGTGAATGTGGTACTTTTTTCGTCGAGAAGAGTCCCGTCTTCGAGAGTCATCCGGGAAACGACCGTGTAGGTTCCCATTGGCAGACCTGCAGTCAGCGGGGTGTCGAACCGGACGGATTGGATAGGGATGACCGCACGTGAGAAGGGCTCTGACTTCGCAGACCCGACATCCCGCCCGGAAGAGTCCCTGACCGAGATCTGGTTTATGGCCCCGTAGTAATGATGGTTGCCTGTGTTCTTCAGGGTCGTTGCAACGATGATGGGTTTTCCGGCAATAACCTCTCCCACCGTCAAAGCGGTTATTTGGCCGGTCTCTACGAGGTTTGAGCCATCGATGGTGAGCATCACCGGGACCAGCACGGCAGTGGCAAAGGACGCCTGTCCTGTTCCAGCAGCAGCCGGGTGGATGAGAATTACGGCGTAGCGCCCGCCATCACCTACATCCTTGGGGATCCGGATCGTGGCATCGAACTCCTTTCGTTCACCGGGCTGGAGCTTGACAGTGGAAGAGGGGAAGGAGATGAAGGACCGGGCAGAAAATGGATTAGTATCTTTTTCAACAGTGAGGCCTTCATACATCCCGGCGTCCAGTGTCTGGCCGAAGCCAAGGATATCTGTAGTGTACTCTGATACTTTATCATCTGGCTTGATAGAAACCGCCATAGGGAAGATGTAGGTGGTCCCGGGTTTCACGTCCAGCATGATCTTGGCCCCTTCAACCTTCAGGGAAGCAGCAGGGCTGATAACCAGGATTGAGATCATTATAAGTACAAGAATTAGGGGCCAGTGTCGAGAATTCATTTAACTTCCTCCATTAGTAATGTTGTGTGTTGCGAAAATGGAAAAAGGGTTCTGGATTGAGGCCTGGGCGGCTTCTTACCTGATTCTGTTTCTTATGTTTTCTCTCGTTCAGCCGGGTGCACCAGTGAATAACACAGTAATGCTATAAGATCCTGCCTGATCACCAGTCACAACCTGTTGCTGGAATCCTATGTCTGCAGTATCTGAACCAGCACTCCCGGCAAGGATCGGGTTGAAGGGAAGGGCTTGGAAAGCGCCAGCATCCACATTAATCTGGAATACATTTGTAAGCGGTGTTAAACCTGTCAGCATCTTTCCTGAATTTGCACCAGTATTCTGGTCGGTTGCACTTACGGTCCAAGAAGCGTATGTTGATGTAACTGATAGATCGGTTGTCGTGTCCGTATATGTGTTTCCAGGGGTCATCGCACCAAAGCTCACATCAGCGGTGACAGTCACATCGATACTTCCGCTGATACTTCCGGTAACCGTGATTGTATCCGATTCAGCCGCCGAAACTGCCCCGGGCAGCATCAGGAGTGCAACAAGGCCCACGAGGGCCACATAGAATAACGTTTTCATGGTCGAATCTCCTTAACTTTGTGAATGAATAAACATGACAGACTTGGAAAGAGAAGAGATTAATGTTTCGAAATTATTCAAGAGGTATAATTATTATACTAGATTTCTTTCGATTGGCAATATACTATTTAAAAAGGTCAGTTAGGGGGCCTATCCTTTAATCAGGCCAATGATTGCCGTCGCTTCTCCGGTCATATATGATGCCTGTTCATCGGTGAATACCCCGAAACTGTGCAGAAGATCCACGAAATTCATGAATACATTCATCTGGTTTATTGCGGGTTTCGCATGCCCCTTCTTCAGTTGATCCAGCGCCCGGTCGAGTGGTGCAATCAGGAACCATTGTGACCAGTGCGCCCAGCTGGATATTGGCAGATCCTGGATATATCTTTTAAGCGCGTGAATTCTCGCAGCGGGGTCGGATTCCTGGACTGTGATGTATCCCGGTTTGAGTTCGGTATCTGCTCCTCCGGTATTCTGGACAGTGAGTGAGACGGAGTAGGTTCCAGCGAGTGAAAAGATATGGGTTGGATAGGGGCTGGTAGCATCAATTGTCCCGTCGGATTCGAAATCCCATTCCCATTCGGTCGGACTACCGGTCGAAAGATCGATGAACTGGACAGAGAGTGGTGCCAATCCTGTCGACTGGTTGGCGGCGAACTCGGCATTGGGCGCAGTCGTTGAAATAACGGTACCCGAAATAGTAAGGCTGGCAGAACCGTCAGCCACCGTCCCGCAGACAAGAAGCCCCAATCCACAGAGCATCACGATGACGGGCATTAATATTCGCATCTCCATTCCACTCCTAGTCGGTTGCCCCCGTGAAGGTGACCAGGATCCGGTACACGTTCGGCGAAGCGAGCGCGGGATCACCAGATGCAATCTCCTGTTTCAGACCGATATCGTACTCGAAAGTTCCGGAACTGGTCCCGGTCTTTATATTCTGGTCGCTCCCTGACAGGCTTACATAGCTTCCGCCAGAGCAGTTCACCTGCAGGGCGTTTGCCAGCACCTTGCCTCCAGGATCGACATAGGCAGATCCAGTGTATTCCGCCATCCTGCCCACCGAACCGGGCGGTTTCCCTCCATCAAGCGCATCCTTCACCGCGACGTGCCAGGAACTGGCCGTGGTGGTCACCGAGAGGTTTACCGAAGTTGTGTTTTCGTTCGTCCCGGTTGCGAACGGCCAGTCGGCAATACCGCCCGTAGTGTCAATATCAATAGTGGGGGGCATGGTGCCGACCGTGATATAGTCTGTCTTGATTTCAGAATCGCTCCCGCCGGCGTTGGTTACCGTCAACTTCACTGAATACGTGCCGTTTTCAGTATAAATGTATTTAGGGTTTTTTTCGGTACTGGTCGCGGTCCCATTATTATAAAAATCCCATAATCTTGAGGTATTGGTTGTGTCATCCATCTTGGTAGATAGATCTTTGAATAGAACAGTGTGCGGGGCATCTCCGGTTGTACCGGCACCGTAATCCTCTATGTTATCGAGATAGACGGTGAAGGCTTCTGTGGTTAAGGTGTTCACGGCATTGAATTTTATTGTGTGAATTCCTGAAAAACCATAAGAAGAAATATCTACAGTTTCATTTCCTTTTATTGTAGAGGGTTCTGTATAATTTGCAACCTGGGTTCCATCCACTAAAACCTGGAGATATTTTCCATCTTTTCCCAACATATACCTATAAAAAGATATAGTCGTCATACTCGTGAGATCGATATCTTGGTATATCATTGCTGTATTGCTTGTTGGTGCGACAAGCCTGACACTTGCATTCCCAAGTCTGTAACCTGGAGATAGTCCAGTATAAATTGTTGCACCAGACCCAGTCCATGGAGTCAGAAGTTTGGTTTCAAAATTACCATTCAGTATTTGCCATGTCCGAATATTCGCAGAAAAGTCCGCAATAGGTGGCGGAACAGGATCTGAAGTTACCACGTTTATATAACGAATTTTATAAATGGATGTTCCTCCGGATGAAGGCCAAATACCCGAATAATTGTACCAGTATTGTGAGGACCAGCAGTCTCTCATATCAGCATTGCCAAATACATGCCAGCCCGAAGTATTCCATCCAAATGTGTTCTCTTTTGCATCAGCGAACATTACAAGACGCATTCCTTCATCATAGCCATATTCAGGGTACATCCCATCTTTTTTCCAGGTCACAATCATTGGGCCTTGCCGGGGATTTGGATAATAAATTGACTCATAACCAAAATCTCTCCCTACATTGTCAGATCCAATAACACGGATTGGTTTTCCAGAACTACCTCCTCCAATGAGATTGCAGAGATCTTTAAGATCGGTTCCAATGACCTCCCCCATATCTCGACTTTCGATATTTTGCCATTCGGCATCATCCCAGTAATCTGACGCATTAAAGGTCGGTCCTTGGCTGTAATAGTGAGTTATTCCATCCCCATACACAGGCAGATTCTCCTCCATCCAGTGGTAATCCACGGTAGTGTCATTGATAGGAGTGAGTCCATCAGTTGCATACCTGCGAACAGTCACTTCGGTGGTATACGAGAATACCGGAGTGATAATAAGCAGGATGAGGATAAACCCGAGAATGCAGGCTTTTGTGTGGTGTTTGGAAGATACACTTAAATTCTCAATCGTTATCATTCTCAAATCTCCCTACATCTTCCTGAACAAGGCATATAGATCGGAGAGGTTGATCTTTCCGTCATTCGAGAAATCAAAATATGAAAGGGGCTCATTCTCCTGGATCCATCCAAGATTATTAAAGAATAAGTAAAGGTCAAATAGTCCCATCTGGAGATCACCGTTCAGGTCTTCGCAGAGCCCGTCACCATCGAGATCTGTTGGAATGGCTGCCTGGCCTGGGAGTGGGAGAAGTGATGGCTGTGGGAGTATAGTGAGGTAATTCACCTTTATTTCAGAATCACTGCCCCCTGCATTGGTGACAGTAAGCCTGATGGAAAAAGTACCGGCAGATTCGAAAATGAAATATGGATTCTGAGCCCCGCTATCGATCGACCCGTCATTGTAGAGGTCCCAGGCCCATGATGTAATTCCCGTTCCCGTGGATTGGTCGGTGAATTGCACTTTTAATGGCACATATCCTGTCACGGGTGAGGCTGTGAATGCTGCAACAGGGGGAGGGATGTTGACCGTGATATATTGCTGTTTCACTTCCGTGTCAGTTCCACCTGCGTTAGTGACATTCAGGGAAACCGTATAGGTGCCTGGGTTCTGATAGGTGTAAGCAGGATTTTTTAAGGTACTGTCAATAATCCCGTCATTGGTAAAGTCCCATGCATTAGAAAGGGATCCTATTCCCGTTGATTGATCGGTAAATTGCACGCTCAGAGGTGCAGGTCCTGCGACGGGATTTGCCGAAAATTGAGCAACTGGGGGAGGGGTGGCGACAGTAATATAGTTGTTTTTAACCTCCACATCGCCCCCACCGCCATTTGTCACTGTCAAACGGACAGAATAGGTGCCTGGATTTGTATAAGTAAAAGAGGGATTTTGAAGAGTGCTGTCAGTATTCCCATCGTTCTGGAGATCCCAGGCCCACGACGAAATACCTGGTCCGGAAGATTCATCAGAGAAATAGACCGTGAGTGGTGCTGTGCCGCTCAAGGGGGTTGCAAAGAATGCAGCATCGGGGGGAGGCGGTGGATCATCGCTATTAATACGGATCTCGGATATGTATTTCACGGACAAGCCGGTAGTGGTCGGGTATTTTTCTGTTCCGCTGGTGTAATAGTACCAGTATTCAGGATCTGCCGACTCGTGCCAGTCATAATTTCCCATCATATGCCAACTGTTTACATTGACACTATCATCGGCAAAAAAGACCAGTTTCATACCATCAGAATAGGCACCATCCGGATAAGCCCCGTCTCTATACCAGGTAATGATCATTGGGCCCTGACGATCAGGGTATTCATAGACGTTTGTGTAAGCAAAGGTCTTATAAAAGGAATCTGAAGCAGTGAGAGTAACAGTCTCTCCTGCATTCATCCCACCCACAAGATTGCAGAGATCTTTTAGATTGGTCCCTTTGACAGCACCCTGATCTTTTTCATTCGTATCCTCATCTGGATTCCAGCGTAATAGTTCCTCGACAGAAGGATCCGGATCATCAATAAACACCGGCCCCTGGTGGTAATAATGCGTCACCCCGTCTCCCATGACTGTAAGAGTATCCCGCATCTGCTGGTATGTAAGAGTCTGTTGGGATAGCACGGTGGAACCGTCATTTGCGATCTTGAGGATGGTTAACTGGGTAGTGGCAGCCGTGACAACTGATGAGAAGGAAAGGATAAGAATAACACAGATAAAAACTCGGAAAACCTGACCCATTCTGATTCTATACTCCATTGATAAAACCCCGGTGTCGAGAAGATCCAATGTACTCGCACCACCCATTATGCACAGGGATTAAAAAATATTGTTATTGGTGTCTTATTATTAACTTTGTTCAACAAATAGTGCTAATTTTTACATTTTTTTAACATATATCTGTTAAAGAGATGAAAGGGTTTCTATATATTTTCACTTCAATCCATCCCCACCACGTACCTGTTCGGATTGTCAGGACGGACGATGATATCCCGGGACCGCGTGGTATCT
>CAZRYL010000052.1:0-12365 GCA_964604285.1 uncultured Methanotrichaceae archaeon | reverse complement strand
ATGAACTTACCCATTTTGTTGATGGCTTGAGAAACTGCATTCTTTCTGATCGACACTTCGAGCCGACCATTGACAGCCTTCCATTCGATGGTCTAAATAGCGTCGATCAGCTCTTCTGGCCCATCCCTTAGAACTGCTCAAACGCGCCTTGGAAGGGGCAGATAAAAGATCACATCTTCATCAGGAATGCAGGCAACTGCCAGGCCGCGCTCCTCAAGATGGCTGCAGACAGACTCCATCAGCTCCTCCAGGCAACGGTTATGCAGTTCCACGGACACCCCCTTGAAATCTCCAAAGCCCCCAGTTACCATATTCTCTCCGAACTCAGCCTCGGGCAAGGCCACTTCCAGCTCGGCTGCGTCATCCAGGCAGAGGCCCTCTTCTGCTGCAGCAGCCTCAAGAAGGCTCATGTAATCCTCTAAATCCATGGTGCAGACTATGGCTTCTATGCAGCTCTCACTGTCTTCTGGGTTTCGTCTCGCAAGATAAAGCTGCCAGTCATGAACCTGGACCTCCTCTATAGGCCTGCCGCAAGAGACATGTTTTGCTGCCTCTTTCATGACTGCTATTAGCTCCTCCAGACTTTCCACTACTCGAGCTGCGATCCGCTCGATGTCTTCTCCAGGCCTTTCAGATACCATCTGGAGTCTCTATTCTTTTCTGGCAAACTATTAATAATTCTCACCTTCACTTGGGCAACTGACGCTTATGGAGTGAAGGCCGACTCATGCAAAAGACATGCAAGACTATAAAATCCGACCATAAAGCCTCTTGCCTTCAGAAGGAGGAACTGATGTTCTGGGAGCGCCAGAATAAAAGTGGCGATGAGGCGGACCTCAAGCTGGCCCGCGATCTGCCTGATGATACCCCCAGGTTCATCCTGAACATGCTCAACGATTTCGAGAAGGATGCAGCGAAATTTTGCTTTTCGGGCGCGAAAGGACGGATACTGGATGCAGGGTGTGGCAACGGTAACCTGGCTCAGCGAGTCCTGAGAGGTGAAGCGATTGAGAAGGACACAATCCGGTTTATAGGCATGGACTTCTCTCGCAACATGCTAAGCCGAGCAGTTTTGAGAGCCAAAGAAGACCCAAAAGCAAGCTTTTTGCAGGGCAGCGTAACCCACCTTCCTTTTCGGGATCAGTCCTTCGACTGGGTTGCATGTAGCGGTGTCCTGACATGTCTTCCTACTCTTCGAGACGCCGAGGATGCCCTTGGTGAATTCAGTCGCGTTCTTGTTCCCGGGGGCATTCTGGTCGTCGACTTCTTCAACCGCATCTCTCACTACACCTTGTTGAGGAGATACCTATTTGGGGAGACCATAAATCCTCCTGAATATGTATCGCCCTCTGAGTTCAAAAAAGATCTGGAGAATGCAGGCTTCCTTGTCCTGGAATATCGTGGCTTTGACTTCAAGCCCTGCCAAGGCTACCTCTTCATGAGCAGATGGCGGCCACTGATCGATCCATGCTTCATTCAGGAAAGGCTCTCCCGGTTCCTGGAACGCAAGGTCATGGTCCATCGACCAGAACTGAGCTTGCTTGGCTACAGAATCTTTGTCAAATGCGTCAAAAAATAAGGGCGATGGGATTGCCATTCGCCAGTTATAAGTGAAACTCAATGTGGAAGGGTATGAAGAAGATCCACACGAAGTAGACTGCCATCAAAATAAGCCCTAGTGGAACTCCCAGCTTTGCCCATTCCTTGCTTGAGATCCCGAGTTTGCCTGCGGAGATGATATTTGGAATGTTTCCAGGGATCAGCATGCCTCCAGAGATAAGCAGGCCCATTAGCACTGCCTGGATCTGTGTCATGCTCATTGCTGGACTCAATTCTGCCGCAGTCAATGTGGCATTATCCAGAATGGCAGATATCATGTTCACCCAGTACAGTATCTGAGGAGATATGCCGAGCATATATTTGTCGATTACAACCTTCATTCCAGCGCCTAAAAGCAGTAGGGCCATGACGAAGATATACACCTTGATCGCTCTGACCACTACATCCTTCAGGCCTCCATCCTCTTCCTCACTTACTTTGCACTCCACGGGCTTTGATTTGCCAGTGAAGAACATGGCCAAGAGGCCCATTGCCAGACAGCCGGGTATGATGTATATGGCCAGTTGGTTGAACAGGAAGAAGAAGCCTGCATTGTAGGGCTCTCCCTGCAGCTTGGTGATGGCGATGGTGGAGAGCGGCTCTCCCACAGGAGTTAGAACTGCACCCAAACCTATGGAGAAACAGGCGATTATGATAAGATTGATCTTCGTTTGGCGTTCAAATGGCATGCAGTTCATGAGTTCTACTAGCAGCAGTGATGCGATGATCGCAGTAATTATGCTTGACGAAAGTCCTAGTATAACTACAATTAAAAATACAATTACCTTTGCGGGAACCACCTGGGTCAGTGAGTTCATTCCCTTCTGGGCATAGGACCGGCCATAATGAAACAGAAGTCCCGCAACAAGTACTGCAGGAACAATTCCCTTTATTATTGGCTCTTTTACGGCCTCCATTACTATTTCCATATTCCAGCCGATTAGCTCCATCTGATGCTCGGAGTAGCCTAAGGCTTCCAGAGCCTCTTTGCTATAAAAGCTGGATATGGTTACTGCTAGCACACCCATAACGAACAAGAACGCTTCGAGGTTATGCTCGATCTTCTTGACCATGAATGGTCCGACGAGCACAATTAGCACTATTACAAACAAACCAATGTCTAGTGGATCAAATTGCACAAATAATCCCTCCAATATCGATAATAGCTATGCTCACCGAATGCAGTTCTGACCGATGGCCGCTTCCTGGGTTCAGGGCCTTGGCCAATCCTCCTGTTGCTTGTACACACCCCGATCCAATCAGCAGGCCTCTGGTTTGTGCATCCATTTCTTTCCTCCTTGCTTTTCTCAATAACCAGAACAGTAATTATCAAAAACTAAAATACTCAACTGCCTCCTGTAGCGATATCCATAGCTAGGTTACCGATTTTTCTCATTAGGCTAATTGGCTTTTAACCCTTTCGGTTAGATCGATCAAGACATCCAGGACTGCACGCAACCGATGGATGCAAAAAAATAATAACTAGTTATGTGAGCATCATGGAATGGTGATCTTGCGGTGAGCATGTGCGAGTCCAGGACTATCTGGTGGGACGGCGGCCTGTGGCTGATCGATCAGACACGCCTTCCCGGTGAGCTTGTGCCCATCCAGATTTCAAGCATCGTCCAACTTGTCGAGGCTATCAAAACCCTGCGCGTGCGTGGCGCGCCTGCCCTGGGAGCGGCTGGAGCCTATGGCATAGCTCTGGCTGCAACACTTTCCAGGGCCCGCAATCCTTTTGACCTGATCTCAGAGCTCGAGGTGGCTGCAGAGATGATCAAAAGCTCTCGGCCCACAGCAGTCAACCTCTCCTGGGGCGTGGACAGGGCACTTCAGGCTGCAGTCCGCCCAGAGACGGTCGAAGGCATTCGAGAGGCAGCACTTCGCGAGGCCGAGGAGATTGCACAAGAGGACATTCGAATCAACAAAGCCATAGGAAAGAATGGAGCGAAGCTTCTGGAGGATGGCGACAGCGTCCTGACACACTGCAATGCAGGAAGGCTGGCCTGCGTGGGATGGGGGACAGCTCTAGGAGTTGTTCGGTCAGCGGTTGAGGCTGGAAAGGAGATTCATGTTTATGCATGCGAGACCCGA
Organism: uncultured Methanotrichaceae archaeon; assembly: GCA_964604285.1. GTDB lineage: Archaea > Halobacteriota > Methanosarcinia > Methanotrichales > Methanotrichaceae > Methanothrix. The sequence continues at coordinate 8,672 of CAZRYL010000052.1, read as the reverse complement.
CCGCTGAACCAGGGCTCGCGTCTGACTGCCTGGGAGCTTGCACAGGATAAGATTCCCGTCACACTGATCTGCGAAAATATGTCGGGAAGTCTGATGCGAAAGGGAAGAATTGACAAAGCTATCGTTGGAGCAGATCGCATCACAAAAGATGTTGTCTTCAATAAAATCGGTACCTACAACCATGCTGTCTTGGCCAAGTACCACAAAGTTCCCTTTTATGTAGCTGTGCCCCTCTCTACCTTTGACTTGAGGCACGAAGAGGCGGATATCCTCGTGGAGGAGCGCGATCCTGATGAGATCTGCACCATATCGGGCATGCGAATCGCACCACATGGCATCGATGTATACAATCCTGCATTCGATGCCACTCCTCTGGAACTTGTCACGGGACTCATAACCGAGAAAGGCGTCTTTCGTCCGCCTCTGATGCCGCGCATCTGAATTATATTAGACTTTATGACCGATAGCGAAGCGCCTCATTACCTTGTCGACCTTGATTTGGACTGCGTCGCCGACCTTTGTATCGGCCACGAAGATCACAAAACCCTCGACCCTGGCAATGCCGTCGCCTTCGCGGGCAATGTCCTCGATCTTGACGTCGTACTCCTTTCCAACCTCAACTGGCGCAGGGGTACCCATAGAGGACCGGCCCTCTTCATAACCTGCCATTAACCTTTCACCGTCCTATGCGAAAACCTTAAAACAGATTTACGCCACAGCACCCTAGCTATACGACTATTAAATCCTTTTGCTCCTCCGATGCCAATTTATTTCTGCCAGGATCTCCATCAAGGATGCATGGATGGCATGGAGAGGTACAAAGATATCATTCCAAACTTTGAGGCCTTCAAGGAGGTTTTGCAAACTCCGCTCTTCAACTGCTGCCGCATCAATACTCTTAAGATGGAAAGGGCAAAGCTTTTGGAGCGCCTGGATGAGAAAGGCGTGGGTTGGAAGATATTTGACTGGTATCCATTTGGCCTGAAGCTTGATGTACAGAGCCCTGGCAAATTGCTGGAGAACCTTTTGGGCTACATCCACATCCAGGAGGAGCTATCCATGGTCCCACCTCTGATACTGGACCCAAAGCCGGGCGAAGTTGTCCTGGATCTGTGTGCATCTCCAGGAAGCAAGACCACTCAGATCTCGCAGATGATGATGAACCGGGGCTTGGTCATAGCAAATGAGCCCTCGCTGGCAAGGTTGGCTCCGCTGCGCTCGAACTGCGAGAGGCTTGGTGTTTTAAACGTTGCCATTACCCGCTACGACGGCAGGAACTTTCCGCGCGGCTCCTTCGACAGGGTCTTGGTGGATGCACCATGCTCAAGCGAGGGCAGGGAGAGAAGAGGGCGGGGAACCATTGCTAGAAGCAATCGCAAAAGGTCGCTTGACCTTCAAAAGCTGCAGATCGGCCTGCTGAAAAATGCCACGCGTCTGGCGAAGCCAAAGGGCGTTGTGATCTACTCCACCTGCACTTACGCTCCTGAGGAGAATGAACTTGTTGTAGAGAAGGTGCTGGATGATGCTCGGCTGGAGAGGATATCGATTCCAGGGCTAAAAGATTGCCCGGGCATAACTGAATGGAACGGAGAGACTATGAAGGATGACTTGTCGAAATGCGCTCGCTACTATCCTCACATCAACGACACTGGGGGTTTCTTTGTCGCCAAGCTTATCAAGAATTAGGAACGTCTTCGAGCCGATGAACAGCTCCGAGGTGGTCGGGCTATGGCAATCTCGGTTTGGCATCCCAGAAAAAGCCTTTGCAGGCTATCGTTTCTTCCGGAAGGCGCAATCAGTCTGGATGATAAGTGATTATAAGCTGCCCAACCTCAGCTATGAGGCACTCGGAATGCGCATCATGAATCTCAAGGACAGGCCATGGAAGCCAACCACCTGTGCGCTACAGATCCTAGGAAAGCATGCTACAAAGAATCTAGTTCACCTGAATGAAGCCCAGGCAATGATCTTTCTGCAAGGTAAAAGCCTGCCCATCGAATCGAATTTAGAGCCCGGCTATGTGGTGGTACTTTACAGGGAAGAAGTTCTTGGGTGCGGTCTTAACTCCGGCAAAATGTTGGTCTCGCAGCTTCCCAAGGAACGCCGGATGACGAGCTGCTCTTGAGGTAGGATGTCTGATGATCTCAACGAGCCAGGATGAACTCAAAAGGCTGTGGTCGCAACCTTTGCAACTCTTCCGTCTGGCCAATGCCTTGCAAAAGGAGAGTTGTAAGGATGAGGTCTCCTTTGTCGTGAACAGAAATATCAATTTCACAAACGAGTGCATTGGAAGCTGCAGATTTTGCTCCTTTAAGCATTCAAACAGGTATTTTCTGACTCATCAGCAGATCCTGGAGAGAACTTCCGACGCAGAACGCCGAGGAGCGACTGAGATCTGTCTGCAAGGCGGCCTTTCTCCTAGAATGCACCTGGAGGATTACTGCGAAATCCTGGAGCTCATACACCGCGACTTTCCCCAGATGCATCTGCACGCTTACTCTCCCATGGAGGTTATGCATATGTCCCAAAATTCCAAAGTGGAAGTTGTGGATGCACTGGCCGAGCTAAAAAAGAGCGGCCTTGGCTCCATGCCCGGAACTGCTGCAGAGGTCCTTGTAGATTCCGTGCGAAAGAGGATCTGCCCTGATAAGCTCACGACGAAAGAGTGGCGAGAGATAATATTGGCAGCGCACCGGCTTGGCATCCCTTCTACCTCTACACTGCTCTATGGCCACGTGGAAAGTCTGGAAGATCGCCTACGACATCTTCAGATCTTAAAGGAGATTCAGGCAGAGACACACGGGTTTACAGAGTTGGTGCTGCTTCCTTTTATTCCTGAAAATAATCTTTTGGGATTGTCAACCAGGAGGACAGATCTGCTGGAGCACCTGAAGATGCACGCACTTGCAAGAGTGGCACTCTATCCTTTCATCACAAACATCCAGGCAAGCTGGACAAAGCTTGGCCGAGAGAATGCGGCTGCAGCCCTGGACTGGGGCGCGAACGACCTGGGTGGAACTCTCATGGATGAGGCTATAGCTCGCAATGCAGATGAGGAGCCGTATATTTCTGCTGAAGGTCTTGTTGATCTGATAAAAAGCAGAGGCAAGAGGGCTGTGCAAAGGACTACTCTGTACGCTAAGATCTCAGAATTCTAAGCAGATCTTTTAACACTCTTGCCGAATTTGCTCTACATAGTCGTGGTCTCAGTAACATTGATGACAGCCTCCTTAAGGAGTCCTTCCTGAGCTTCCTGGGACTGGGAATACCACCACATCTGCCAAGCTGGGGAAATATGCTCAATGAAGCCCAGAGGGACATAATGAAGGGCATTTGGTGGACGACCATCTTTCCAGGTGCGATGATTGTAATCACTGTGCTCTCGATAAATCTATTGGGAGATGAGCTCAAGACAAGGCTGGCACCGAACAGAGAGATGAGGACGGAGCTGTAAAATGTAAGGATTTGCGATTCAAGTAAAAAAGATGTGAGCAGGGCGTTCTCTAACGCCCTTGCAGTCGTTTCTTGATCTTTTCCAGGTCTCCTGTTGTGTACAGATAATATCCTCCGCCTATGGCGATGAGCAGCACGATGATCAGGGCAATCAGCCAGGTACTGCTTTGCGCCTTCTCCACGTTTACCCTCTTTACCTGGTCGTCCAGGCCGAATCTGTACGACCCTGGATCCTTGGGCCTGTAACTGAAGACAACAGTGGCGTTCTCACCCGGCTTGACTGTCAGGTTCTTGCTGTCCACCACACTGCCGTTTACCATAAGATCGAACTTGCGCGAATCCGTCTCCTTTCCAGCATTCTGCACACTTGCAGTTATCTTCATGTCCTGGCCTGCGCTCGCCTTCTCCGGCACATTCAGGCTTATGACCTTCAATGGTGAGGTCACAAGGATCTTTCTGATCGTGTCGTTGAAGCCATCCTTCTGCGCTTTCAGGATGTGCTCGCCAGTTGCGTTCGCAGAATATGTGAGCGTTCCCCTATCGCTGGTAGCTCCAATGCTCTCATCGTCGAAGAATATATCGGCTCCCTCTACAGGCGTCTGGTTGATGCCTTCCACCACGGTTATCAGGAAGTTCTCTCCCTTTGAGACCTGCGAAGGCACATTGATGGTCAACCTGTTGGCAAGGGTGGCGTTGGCCTGCTCGACCGCAGCCTGAGCTGCTGCTTCAGCTGCAGTTCTGACCACCAGGCTGGCCTTGCCATCGTTGTAGCCGCTCTTCTTGGCGACTACATCATAGGTGCCGGTATTCTTGGGGGTGTAACTGAGCGAACCCGAGGCATCTGTGGTTCCAATGTTTTTGCCATCCACCGAGATTTGCACACCACTCAGTGTTTCTGAACCCGACTTGATGCTTATCAAGACAGTCTTATTGACCACCGCGGCAGGAACGTTAAGAGTCATGGTCTTTCCTTCTCCTACCTTGGTGGCTGTCGGTGCCATCAGCCTGTCGACGTTGTCAGCAACCTCGATCTTCAGGTTCTCCATGATCTCAATGATCCTGTTGCGCCCCAGGCTTATGCTGCCATCATTTTGCATGGTGATACCGTCATCGGCCAGGGACTCCACCTTCATCTTGCCGTGGATCTCTCCTTCTTCCACAGACTCAGGACTGTCGGATACCTGGAAGATGCCGTCCACTGTAGCAAGATCAGACTCAGCGCTGCGGAAGACGCTCTGAACGTGGGCGATGATGATAGGAACATCCTTTTCTGAGCCTATATCAACCTTGTACATGTAGTTGGAAGCCCTGTCTGCCGGATCAGATGATGGCGTTACAACCTTGCTGTCCACCTCTTTGCCGTCCTTCGCCAAAGCCAAATAGACCTTGTTTCCATTGAGGTCCACCTGCTTGATCAGCAGCTCATAGTCCTCTTGCAGGGAGAGCGCAGATCCACTGGCAATGGTCTGGCTATCGTCGCTGTCGATCAGGACCTTTCTCAACTCGCCCTCGTTGATGGAGCTGACCTCATCTGCGAATTTGGTCTCATTGTTGTAACCTGCGAAATACTTGTCAGCCATGAATCCTATGACATCGTACTTGCCCCAGTCCTCAAACTCGAATTTAACCGGCTGAGGGCTGGTCTTGTAGATCAGATCCTTCTCGTCTATCTTCGTGCCACCGCTGATCTTTGCCTGAAGAACCTCTGTTCCTACATCATCGTCGATGTCATAGTAGAATCCCTCGAAGTTGTAGGGTGTCCAGGTAAATTCGCTCGTCTTGGAAGGATTGATCACTGTGCCTCGCACATCATAGGTTCCTGCCCTCTGTACCACAGGTGCGAAGCGAATCTCATCTGCGTCCGCAACCAAAAATCCGACATTCCCGAAGATCTTGGAGGTGCTTCCCTTTCGAAGGGTGATAGAGTTGTCGTTCTCCATCTCCACACCTTGGTCGGACACTGAGACGACCTTCATCTTTTCGTATTCATCGCCATCCTCGACGGATGTATAAGTATCGGAGATCTGGAAGAGGCCATCTACAGTCACGAGGGCGGACTCAACGCTGGAGAAGACATTGGATATGTGGGCCATTATGATCGGGGTGTCTTTGCCCGAGATCTCCACCTCGTACTTATAGGTCGCGCTCTTCAGGTTATCAGGCGAGACCACTTTGCTGTCTACCTCTTCGCCGTCCTTGGCCAGGCCCAGGTAGACCTTATTCCCATTGATATCGATCTGCTTGATGCGCAGCTCGTAGCCCTCTTCCAGGGGCAGAACAGATCCCGTTGTGATGGTGCTCTCTTCATCACTGTCGATGAGCACTTTCCTCAATTGGTTGTCGCTTATCAGGCTTATATCCTTGTTGAAGAGGTCCCCCGCCTTGTAGCCTGCAAAGTACTTGTCGGCCATGAAGCCGATGACCTGATAGGTTCCCCAGTCGCCGAATTCAAATTCCATATCCTGCGCTGTTGTGCTGTATGTCAGGTCGCCGGACTCAATGGTCCTGCTTGAGCTTTGCAGTTTAACGGTAAGCCTTTCAGTGCCGACGTCGTTCTTCAGGTCGTAGAAGAAACCGGAGAAGCTTTGAGGCGTCCAGGTGTACTCAAGCGGGCTAATGCCCTCTCGCCAGATCCTGTCAGTTCCAGTCTCAGTCACTTGAGAAGCCGCTGCAGTCGACTCTTCGGTCTTGTTTTCAGAGGTAGTTTCAGATACGTTTTCAAATTCAGATTTATTTTGAGAGACATTCTCTGGAGGAGTCACAGCGGAGGTGGCCTGATTTATGCTTGTATTCTCGGAGCTTGTTGCTGTCGTCGCCTCCTGTGGGATCATATCAGGCGTAATAGCAGTCTGTGCAGAAGTTGCAGCAGAGCTCTCCTTTTGTGTTGTCTCTTTTTGTGCAGTCGTCTCCTTCGGGATCATATCAGGCGTAATAGCAGTCTCTGTAGAAGTTGCAGCAGAGCTCTCCATTTGTGTTATCTCTTTTTGTGCAGTCGTCTTTGCAGATGCAGTTGCAGTTTCGGCCACAGAGGTGGCCGGGCTTTGGGCTTGCCCGGTATTCTGAGATGATCCCGAGCTTGCAGAACTGCCAGATGATGCTGATGCCAGCGGCTTCATCCCGCTGCTGCGCTTTGCCATTTTCTCTGCCGATATTGTTCCACTTTGTGCGCTGCTTTCAGATAGCAGGCTTTTGCTAATGATTGGTGTCGCCCCTCCAGCGGCATTTACATTTGCCCCAGAATCCACATTAGTGGTGTCCTGAGAGGTTTGAGCCAATATCTCCATTGGCAGAGCTGCAGCTAGGATCAAAAGAAGCAGACAGGCTCCACCCAACCTGACGTAATCCATAGATCTCCTCCATCACAATATACAACGACATGTCTTCTATATTTATATTCTTTATCTCTGTTGAATTGCATTTATCCTCTGCCGCCTCAGTCAACCATCACCATGCTATCCTGCCTGGGCATGGATGTACTTGCTTATCATGTTTACGCTTATCGGTATCCAATATTAATTCCACCGGATCTCGGATCTTTCTCGAGAACGCTGGTAGAATGGGGATCTTTTTCAAGAACGCCGGTCGAACTGAGATCTTTTTCAGGGATCGCGTGCGGGCCAGATACTAGATTCTCTGGCATCGATCTGGCTTTGCTCTCCAACGACACCGTCGGATCTTTCCACCACGTTGAGGCATTGAATTCATTACTTTTATTATCATTAAGCACTGCATGGCCGGAATCCACCATAATTCTGTTCACAGGTGGCCAAATAAGTCGATTATCAGAAGTCATCAGATAGATTACACAGATCAGTTGGTTCCATTCATTGCGCCCGCTACTAGTATTATCATCTATATCTATAGCGACAGTCTTGTTCTTCAATATCGAGTCGGCATACTTCCGGGCATCCTTCCCGCTGGGCATCAATGTTGATGGAGCCTCGATATCTGCGAGCTTTACACTGTCGACGTTATTCACTCTTGGATCTTGTGTCTTCATTTGGATGCCAAATGAGTCTCCGCTGATAACGCTCACCACTTGTCCAATGACCTCATCCGGTGCTCCCGCAACTGACTTAATAAGAGCTATTGTCAATAACAGGGCCAATATCCACTTCACAGTCATATCCTGCAAAATTATTATTCAGTTACATACTGCCCGTCGCGCAGCACAATCACGTAGTCCGCCGAATTCCTGAGAGCCACCGAAAAACCTGGTTCTGCTCCGAATATGATGGTCTCCTTTCCATGCTCCATGGCCTTCATAAGCACTGGTTTTAGGTCTGCGTCCCTGGTGACAAGGGCAATCGTATCTATCACCGGGTTATAGATCATATCCACGCCCTCAACAGCCATCCGAACATCGACGTCACTGGTACAGATCACCGGTTCAAAACCCTGATTTTCCACAGCCTCAACCAGCTTCTCAGATGCATATTGATTCAAAAATACCTTGCCCATCTTGATGTCACCATAATCCTTGAGGATATCTCTGATCTCCTCCAGGTCCATCTGAAACTCCTTCCTGAGCATATTGGGGCCGTCTACAAGAAGACCTATCTTCTTCCTGCCTTTTTCCTTCTTGGAGCCCAGATACCTCATGATGTGTTCGAAGTGTATTGGCATCCTATCCATATTACACCTTTTGACATTTGGATTATTCGGTGTGATCTCTAGGTTTTAGGAGATTCAATGAATGTTATAAATCCTTTTGGTATTTTCTGAGGTTATCCGGGCTATCTCCTGAGGCTCCATTTTTCTGATCTTAGCTATAAGCCTGACTGAGTCTTGGACAAAAGAAGGTTCGTTCCGGCCTCTTCGGGGCGATAGAAACGGACTGTCGGTCTCCACCAGCAGATGATCCAAAGAGACGTTCTTGGCCAGGATCTGGTGGTGTCCTGAACGGCATAAATTTGTGGCAATGGAGATATAAAATCCTCTATCCATGGCCTCCTTCATGGTAGCAAGAGAGCCGCTGTAGCAGTGAAATACGACCTTGTCCAGATGCTTGACCATGTCCAGTGCCTGCTGCTCTGCATCCCTTGAGTGGATAACGAGTGGCAGATTCTGGGATTTTGCCAGCTCAATCACCTTGCCAAAGACCTTGGCCTGACGCTCCCTTGCGGTTGCATCTTTGCAGTGGTAGTAATCCAGTCCTGCCTCACCGATGCCAACGGCCTGGCTGGCATTATCTTTTATCTGCGCTAGAAGTTTGTTGA
>CAZRYL010000051.1:0-12637 GCA_964604285.1 uncultured Methanotrichaceae archaeon | reverse complement strand
CCTATCGATAGGCACGGGCTGTATCCCGCCAATGAATTGGCGGGGATTAGCCCTGCTTTCGTCCTAAATTTGCCTTCCAGAGCGCCAATCGACATAGATCCTAGCGGTGAGTCATGGATGTGCTGGCTGGCAGCCTCATCGAATCCGCGCATGACGTTGAGGATCGCTGAGTAGAGCTGGTAGCCCTCGCTGTAAGGAAGCTCGAATTCCATCAGAGGCCTCGTGATCAATGTGATCTTTTGCGGCATCGAACAGAGATTACACCCCCAGCACTTAAACCTGTCGATTGTTGCAATAATTTCATTTTATTGCAACTATTTGTTTTTAGATCCAAATCTCTGCAATGGAAAAGCATTTATGCATCCAATCTTCAATGCAGGGCAATGAAGACCTACATCTCCCTCTCAGGCTTTGATGCATCTCAAATCGTCTCCCTAATAGTGAAATACGGAATAGAGGGTGGCGACCGAATCGTTCTCATCCGCCCCGAGGAGGAGAGAGATTCACGCGGAGAGCTGACAGTTCAGGCAGTGCGAGACCTCTCCAGGCAGATTGACAGCAAAATTGATCTTCAGATTCACCGCGTCGATCACAGGGATTTCGAAGGCATGGTGATCTCTCTGAAGGATTTGCTGGAGAGGGCAGAGGGCCAGGTCTTTGCAAACCTCTCAGGCGGGCCGCGAGAGATTTTCCTGGCCTTTACAATCGCTTGCCTCTCCCGTCCTTTGAAGATTTTCCGGTCAACTAACTTCAGCGACATTGAAAGATGCCTCAATGAAATTGAACTTCCCAATATCGCAGCCGTTCTCGAAGAAAAGCAGAAAAGAATTCTCAAAGACGTGCTAGAAAGCCAGCCTACTACTATCAGTGAGATCGCAGGGCGGCTCGGCCTCTCTGAGAGCACAGTCTCCCGCCAGGTAGCCCGGCTCGCCGACCTCAAGGCCCTTGACCTCGTGCCGAAGGGCAAGACGAAGGAGATTCGCATAACACTGACGGGAAAGATACTTCTTTGAGATTCACAGCACTTTGTGCCTGTGTGATCTCGTAGCGCCCTTTTTCTTATGTAACCCGTCAACAGCTTTATCTAATGCCATTACATAAGAAATCACGTGCTGCCCAAATCCATCCACGACCGCCTGCAGCAGCAGGATCTTCCGATCCTCTACGAAATAAGGGACCTTGTAGCAAGCCTTATCTTGGAAAAAGAAGCGTCTTTGCCAGAGCCTGGTAGTGACCAGGTCGCTGGGCGAGAGGTCGTGGAGGAGAGGCATTCCGGCTCTATGACATATCGCCTGGAGCGCGTCTCATGCGGCAAGAACTGCAAGGGATGCCCTCACGGGCCTTATTGGTATGCTTACTGGAGGGAAGGTGGCAAAACTCACTCGAAGTACATCGGCAAGAATCTGAGGAAGAAAATATGAAGGATCTTTCGATCTTGGTTGTAATTGTGCTCGCAGCTCTCCTCTGCGGTTGTATATCGCCTGAAGAGCTGCCATCCGACAAGATCAACGTCGTGACGACCATCGCCCCCCAAAAAGAGCTCATAAAATCAGTGGGCAAAGAGAAGGTCAACATCACAGTCATGGTCCCTCCTGGAGCCGAACCCCACACATTCGAGCCTACTCCCTCGCAGATGAGAGCAGTGGCAGTTGCAGATCTATACATCATGAATGGGGCGGGTCTGGAGTTCTGGATGGACAGATTGCTGCAGGTCAATAAAAAAATGCTAGTAGTAGACACCTCTAAAGGCATAGACCTCGTTTGGGAGAGCGAAGGCGAGATCGACCCCCACATCTGGCTCTCATTGCGCAATGCTGCCGTGCAGCTGGAGAACATCTACCAGGGCCTGGTGCAGGTCGACCCGGACAACAGGGATTTTTATCTCAAGAACAAAGAGGAATATGTGCAAAAATTGCAATCCCTTGATGCTGAGCTGAACCAGAGCTTTTCCAATGCACATCGCAAAATCTTCGTCGTGCATCACCCAGCCTGGACCTACTTCGCCCGCGACTACAACCTAGAGCAGGTGCCTCTGATGGAGAACGAGAAGGAGCCAGGACCAAAATACCTTGGAGAGGTGATCGAACTGGCAAGAAAGAATAACATCACTTCAGTCTTCGTTGAGCCGGAGTTCAATCCCAAGGCGGCAGAAGTGATCGCCAAAGAGATGAATGCCAGCATAATCGATCTGGATCCTCTGGCCGAGAACTACCTGGAAAACATGCGCCATGCCGGGAAAAAGATAGCTGAGAGCCTCATATCATGAACATCGTATCCATTCGCGGCCTTTGGGTCTGCCGCAGGACACACCCAGTCCTCGAGGAGATAAACCTGGATCTTGAGGAGGGCGATTTCCTGGGCCTGATAGGACCAAACGGCGGCGGGAAGTCCACGCTCCTCAAGGTCATGCTTGGCCTCATCAAACCCGACCGAGGCACGGTCAGGATCTTTGGCAAGTCCCCACAGGATGCGCGCGGCCAGATAGGCTACATGCCCCAGAAAACTCTCTTCGATCAGAACTTTCCAGTCAAAGCCCTGGATGTTGTGCTCATGGGAAGATACAGCCGCGCTGGCCTGTTGCGCCGCTATGGTCGCGAGGACCGCGATGCTGCAATGCGGGCCCTGGAGGCTGTTGGAATGGGCGGCCATTCAGAGCGCGAGATAGGTGCGCTCTCTGGAGGCGAGCAGCAGAGGGTCTTTGTAGCGCGATCCCTTGTTTCAGATCCCAGGCTGCTGTTGCTCGACGAGCCAACATCCGGCGTGGACTCAGCCCAGCAGACTGAGTTCTATGATCTTCTCTCTCACCTTAATCGCGATATGGGAATTGCAATTGTGCTGGTATCCCACGACATAACAGCCGTCTCAACCCACGTTAAAAAAATCGCCTGCTTGAATCAGCGGCTTTATTACCATGGCTCTGCGGAGCTGACCCGCGAAGACATCGAGAAAGCCTACGGCTGTGGCTGTCCTGTGGAGATGATCGCACATGGCATGCCCCATCGGGTTTTGAGGAAACATGATTGAGCTTCAAATTGATTTTCTCCAGTACGACTTCATGCGCAGCGCCCTCGCAGCAGGCCTCGTCGCATCGGTGCTATGTAGCATAATAGGGATATACGTAATATTAAATAAAATTGTATTCATAAGCGATGGCATCGCCCATGCCGCCTTTGGAGGGATCGGTTTTGGCTATTTCCTGGGCATGGACCCCTTGGGCTTTGGAATAGCCTCGGCCGTTTTAACAGCTCTGGGGATCGGCACCGTCAGCTCTCGCTCGCGCGTCTCTGAGGATACGGCCATCGGAGTTTTTCTTACCACTGGAATGGCTCTCGGAATAATTTTCATGAGCCTGAGCAAAGGCTATGCCAAAGACCTTTATGGTTACCTCTTTGGCAACATCCTGGCCGTGACCTGGAACGACGTCTCCCTTATCCTTGCACTCACCCTGGCCGTCCTGATCCTGGTATTTCTGCTCTACAAGGAATTTCTCATCCTGAGCTTTGATCCAGCTTACGGAGAGGCCATCGGCCTTCCTGTGCAAAGATTGCGACTCCTCCTGCTCTGCATGGTGGCCTTCAGCGTGGTGGTTTTGATCAAGATAGTAGGAATAATAATGGTCATCGCTCTGCTGACAATTCCTGGAGCCATTAGCAGGCAGCATATGAAGAGCATAACAGGCATCATGGCCGGGTCGGTGCTCCTTGGAGCCGTCTTTGTGACAGCAGGCCTGATGATCTCCTATCTGCTGAACGTCCCCTCTGGGGCAACCATAATCCTGACCGCAGCAATTACGTTCTTCCTGAGCATCACCCTCACCAGATAGCCTTAATTAAGGGATGCAAGCTAATCACAATGCATTATGAAGCCGCTTGAGATCATCAGCATGCTACTGCTTCTCAGCTCATCTGTTCAGGCAGATGATCTCATGTTTTTTGCAGACGATCATTACAAAGCCGTTGGGCAGCCTCAGCTCAATGCTTCAGTCGCAAATCCGGTCCTCTACAGGGGAGACTCCATCCTCAGGATAACTCTGGCCAACCATGGCAGGCTGGAGGAGCTCATACCCATGAGCGGTAATGGTTCAAAGGATGACATACTCAAGGAGATGGCCCAAGAGATGCAGAGCATCGATGCTTTCAGCATCACGGCTGTTCTGCAAGGAGCAGGTCCAGTAACAGTCAGATCAGGACCGCAGCACATAGGGTCTTTGCCATCAGGCTCTGTAGCTGATCTGGAGTTCAACCTCTCTGTTGGAGATGAAGCCGCCGGATGGTATGCTCTTCCCCTCCGCCTGGATTTTTTGCGCCAGGCTGATGTGAGCGTGAGCAATGGGGAGAGTTCGCCTCTCCTGCAGCCGGAAAATCTCAGTCTGAAGATCGGGGTATTTGTTGTTGGCACTCCCGGTCCGCTGAGGATCCTGGGAACGAAGTCCGATCTCGTTCCCGGAGAGCGCAGAACACTGATGACCATAATCGAGAACGATGGCCCAGACGCCCTTCACAACTGCTCCGCCCGCCTTGTAGCGGCGCCTCCATTTCACGAGGATGCAATAGCATCTGCATTGGGGGACTTGTCGCCGGGAGCCATGGCAGTGGCCAGCTTTTCAGTACGAGTAGACGGGAATGCAAGCTGGCAGGACTACCAGCTTGGCTGCGAGATCAGCTCAGATGAAGGCATAATCATGCTCTCATTTCCCGTAACCATGAAGAAAACTGGCAACTCTTTTTGGAGCCTGGCAGTGCCATTGCTCGGGATATTGATAGTATCTGTTTTTGTACTCCAAAAAAGAAAATATCTGATTCGAAGGCTTGGGAGAAGAAGGTAGCAATGGGAGGAAAACCGGTACATGCACGAGGCATTTGCAAGAGCTACAGGAGCTTTTTTAGGCCAGCCACAACTGTGCTAAAAGACATATCCCTGGAGGTCGAACCAGGAGAGATCTTCGGTCTACTCGGGCCGAATGGATCGGGAAAGACAACTCTCATATCCATCTTCTCCACCTTGATCTACCCGGAGACCGGAAGCCTGCACATCTTCGGCCTGGATGCACATAAGGACAGGAACGAAATTCGTAAATTGATAAACATCAGCACTGCTAAGCCCAACTTCCCATGGAGCCTGACAGTAAAAGAGAATTTACGCCACTTTGGGATGCTCTACGGCCTGTACGGTCCTGCTCTCTCGCAGATCGTAAGAGATCAAATAGATGCCTTTGAGCTTGGAGATTTTCAGGAGATGAAGTTTGAGGACCTCTCAACAGGCTTGAAGCAGCGGCTGTCTCTGGCCAAGGCCATGCTCAATCAGCCTCGACTGCTGTTCCTGGACGAGCCCACCACCGGCCTTGATCCAGACATCTCCATGAAGACGCGCCAGCTGATCCAGAGAATCCATGAGGAAGAAAACATCTCTGTAGTGCTCTGCACGCACTACATGCCCGAGGCAGAGATGCTCTGCGACAGAATTGCATTCCTGCGCAGGGGTGAGATCGTGGCCCTGGACACGCCCCAGAACCTGAAGAACCAGCTCGGCCTGGGCGAGAAGGTGACTGTATTGTACGAGGGCAGTGTCGGCCTCGCGGAGCTTGAGAGGTTGCCCGGCGTCATAAACGTCTTTTCAGCGCCCGGAAGGGTGGAGATGATGATCGACAGGAGCGCTGAGAACCTGGACATGATCGTCAAGCACTTTGCCAAAGCAAGGATTCTGGATATAATCATAATGCAGCCCGATCTGGAGGACGTATTTCTTGAACTGGCGCGGTAAGCTGAATAAATACCTGGCCTCTGCCTACAAGAACTGGATCATCTCCCGGAGGAACATCTTCACCATCTTCGAGATCTTCTTCTGGCCCATGATCAGCCTGCTCTCAATCGGCTTGTTGACGAAGTTTCTGAAGGTCGATGAGGGAATGGTCTCCTTTCTGCTGGTGGGGGCCATAGCTCTCACCATCCTTCAGGTGGCGCAGATAGATGTAGCCTACGTTCTCTTGTTTGATATGTGGTCCAAGAGCATCAAGAACACCTTCATCGCGCCTGTACGAAGCTATCACCTGGTCTTCGGGGCCCTGCTATTCGGCGTCGCCCGAGGAAGCGTCGTCTTCTTAATACTGGTGATCGTCAGCCACTACCTCTTCGGCTTCAATTTCCTGGCAGGAGGGCTTCTGCCAGTTCTCATATTTTTGGCAGGAGTCTTTGCCGTCTCGGCAGTCATCGGCATAATCGTGTGCATATCCATCCTCACCTTTGGCCAGAAGGCAGATGTGGCTGCCTGGAGTCTTAGCGGTTTGATCCTGCTGGTCAGCGGAATTTACTATCCTGTTGATGTGCTGCCCGCGCCTCTGCAGGCAGCAGCCAGAGCCATACCACTGACCTATTTTCTGGAATATTACAGGTCGGTATTTATTCCAGAACCGCACAATTTGGCTCTTGGAGCAACACTTGCAGGTCTTTACCTGGTCGTTGGCTTGATACTTTTCGACCGAGCCATTGAGAGAGCAAGAAGGACAGGCATCATGCTGAGACTGTCGGAGTAGACGAACGGAGACATTAGCTGTGATAAAGGGCATCATTGGAAGGGTCGACGTAGGAGATATGCACCCTGTGAGGACGATGGGCGTCATCAACCTGAGCAGTGAGTCATTTTACAAGGGTTCTGTGGCCTGCCCAAACGATGCTCTCTCGAAGGCCCTGGCCATGCAGTCTGAGGGCGCAGACCTGATAGATATCGGCGCAGTCTCTACTGCGCCAGGATCGCCTTCCGTGGACGAGACAAGGGAGCGGGAGCGGCTCATTCCAGCATTAAAGCAGATCCTAAACAACCTGACCATCGATGTATCCGTAGACACTCAAAGGGCGAGCATTGCAGCCGAGGCGCTTAGTTTAGGCGCAACCTGCATAAACGATGTCTCAGGGCTGCATGACCCTATGATGGCAAAAACGGTGGCTGAATATGACGGCTCCCTTATCATCATGGCCTCTAACCGAGTGCCTGGCGACCTATTGGGGCTCGACAAAATAATTCCTCTGCTGGGGGAGCGGGTGAGGGCTGCGGTTCGATCTGGCGTATCTCTACACAAGATCGCCCTGGACCCTGGGATCGGCAGATGGATACCCGAAAAGACCACAGAGCACGATCTGGCGATTTTAGATGGCTACAGACGAATGCGCTCTCTTGGCCGCCCGTATCTTGCGGCACTCTCCCGCAAGACCTTTATCGGGGCTACATTGAACTTGCAAGATCCTTTTGACAGGCTGAGCGGCACTCTGGCGGCAACAGCCGTTGCAGTCTACCTTGGAGCTCACATCGTCAGGACGCATGATGTCTCTGCCAGCCTTGAGACCATCCGCATGGCTCAGGCGATAAGGGGGCGGCCGGCGAGGGCTAGGTGCGATGAAATAAATGTGGAGGTATTGGGATACATGGGGCAGGGCGAAGACATTGCAGAGACCTTCAGGCGCACTGGAGTCGATGAGCGTGGCATGGGAATACTTGCAAAGAAAAGCTCTTTTCGTATCCTCTCTGTGCAAGGTTTGAGCTCCATGGAGGCCCTGGTGATAAAGCAGGAGATGCTGGCTCGTGGTGGTGATGCAGCCATCCCCAAACTTGCTCTGCGCTGCGACGAGCGGCCAAAAGAGGTTTTAATATTTGGCACCCTCTCTCAGATCAGCGGCCTCGTGAAGAACCTGAGAGGACAGCCTTTCCGCCTCACGCAGGTGGCGAGCTGCATAAATGATGCCCTCGGGCAGATAGATAGCCCTGAGCGCTACAGGTGAGTTTCTTGCAAGTTTTGGGGATAAAAACGGATCTCATAACGGTCGGCGACGACCTGGTTGAGGCTCTGAAAAAAGGAATGGCAGCCGCAGGCCTTAGCTTGCAGGATGGAGACATCCTCGTAGTTTCTGAGAGCACAGTAGCCACCTCAGAAGGGCGCGTATTCAAGCTGGAGGACGTCTCGCCAGGCGACCTGGCCCGCACCCTGGCAGCCAGGTATCACAAAGATCCGCGCGAGATGGAGCTCATAATTCGCGAGTCTGACGAGATAATAGGTGGAATCCCTGGCGTCGTTCTCACCATGAACAAGGGATTCCTTTGGCCAAATGCAGGGATTGATAACTCTAATGCGCCACCTGGATACGTGGTTCTCTTTCCGGCTGATGCGCAAAAATCTGCAATAGAGATTCGCAGGGCAATGGCACAAGGCAAGAAGATCGGCGTCATAATCGGCGACAGTCGTACTCATCCTCTCCGACTTGGATGCGTGGGCGTGGCCCTCGGTTGCGCAGGTTTGGAGGCGGTTGAGGACGCGCGCGGCCAAAAAGACCTCTTTGGAAGAGAGCTCAAGATCACACGCAAGGCTGTGGCCGATAACCTTGTCTCAGCAGCTCAAATAGTGATGGGCGAGGGCGATGAACGGATTCCGGCGGTTATTATCAGAGATGCACCCGTGCCGATTAGGGAAGTGAGCAGCGAGATACCCACCATACCCCCTCAGGAGTGCATGTACATAGGAGCTCTTCGCTCTGGTCCCAGGCCTTACACCGGTGGCTATGATGACCTCATCGACAGGGCAAAGGAGGCGATGAATGATGCTTACGCCCCCTACTCCGGGTTCAAAGTTGGAGCTGCGCTTCTATGCAAAAGCGGCAGGATATACTCCGCTGGCAACATGGAGAATGCCTCGTCCGGGGCCGATATCTGCGCTGAAAGGGCGGCTGTGGCCAAAGCCATCGCGTCAGGAGAGCGGGAGTTTGAGGCCGTAGCCGTTGTTGGAAACACTCCGGAGCCCATCTCACCTTGCGGGATATGCCGTCAGAGCTTGATAGAGTTTGGCAAAGAGATTCAGGTCGTTATGGTAAATTTGAAAGGGGACACCATGATAGCATCCATAGAGGATCTTTTGCCAAGAGCTTTTACTGGCAGGTGCATGGAACTGTAGATCTTACAAGAGTTGTTTATGGACTTGACGGGATTCGAACCCGTGGCCTCCGCCTTGCGAAGGCGGCGATCTACCACTGATCTACAAGCCCTCGTCATCAGACTTAAAATAATGAGGGGCTTTAAATGAGCCCTACCTCTTCTACCTCAACAGACTCAACGCCTGGAAGCTTGGCGAATGCCGTCTCTATCTCATCAGGACTGTGGCCGCCTTTGTCGTTCATAATGGTCACCACTATTAGGGCTTTAAGTCCAAAGGCAATGGGCATCTCTTCGATGACGTGTAGCCTGGCAAAGGTTGGTACTGCTTTCTTGATATCTTCTGTGAGCTTGGCCAGATCAACGTCCGTGCTCTCAGGCATGATCTTCATTCTTACTGCAGCGTCTCCCATAATCCACCTCACGGCCCTGAAAAGCCACAGGCTTTGCAGGTATAAACGTTGCTCTGTTTCTTACATCGGTTGCATCTGGCGATCACGGTGCCGCAGCTTGGGCAGGGGAACCTCGTCCCGCCTACGCCGGTCAGCGTAATGCCACATGATATGCATCTCTCTGGCAGTTCTTCCTTCATGTTATCTCCTTCCTGGTTGATGTATTTCCCTGTATAAACCTTCCCATAGCCAGACGGGACGCGGAACGAATGGAATTTAGCCATGAGGACGCTATCCTCTTATGATCGTCCCCCCACTACCGCGTCTCAATGATGAGATAAACCGTTGCGGATCGGTGCCGTTCAATACCCAAACGCTTCCACCTCTGCACAATCCCTGTAGAAGGCACAAGGTGCCCTGATCTATGCAGCTGTCTTTTCCCACCAGAGAACTTGCACATAACTCTTCCTGGACCTTTCCCTCAAGGATGACCCCGTCCACATCAGTGGCCTTGATGAGGGCAGAGCCGAGCCTAAAGGCTACCAGCATCGCCACTGAGTCAGAGGTGTAGTTCCAGTTATGCTCAAGCCCAAAGTCATCCTCCTGCATAGCCCGATACGGCAGGAGGATCTCGACTGATGGACAATTGCCGGGAGGACGTCGGATGTCTCCAGTAAGCCGAGCGCCCGTACCATCTGCCAAAAAGTGTGCATACTGCTCCATGGCCAAAATTGCCATCCAGTGCGCAGCCTCCTCTGAGATCTTGTGCTGGATGAAGAGGTCCCAAACAAGGTCGGCCATGGGTCCACCGCCTGGCACAACCAGAAAGCTGTAGCCGTCATCGGCCAGTGTAAAGAGAGAGCGAATCAGCTCCCTTGAAGATGCTATGAGGCTGCCGCCCACCTTTAATACATAGAAATGCATCGGCTTTGAATTAACAAGCATGTATCTTATGCTCTTCGATGGACTGGAAGATGTTGTATCATGGCATGGAAAAGGTTATTCCATAGGCAATAGGACGGGTAAGCATATGAAGGGAAACATGGTAGCCAAGGTCGATTGGATGTAGGGTAGGGAGGGACATTCCATAATCGACCTTTGCCGTATGCCATGACGGTTTCAGTCGTAAATAAGCATTTCGGTTGTGGTGAAGAGAATGATAACTCCTCTCCTTGCGGTAGATGCCATCATACTCTTTCGTGAAGGCATAGTGCTCATAAAGCGGTACAATCCGCCATATCAGGGCTGCTATGCCCTTCCTGGTGGCTTTGTGGAGGTAGGCGAGACGGTCGAGGATGCAGTGAGAAGGGAGGCCCGAGAGGAAACTGGCCTTGATCTCACTTTAATTGAGCTGGTGGGTGTCTACTCCGATCCTCGCCGTGATCCCAGAGGACACGTGGTATCCGTCGCATATCTTGCGCAGGGGCGAGGAGATCTGGTATCGGGGTCGGATGCAAGATCTGCCGAGATCTTCCCTTTGCAGAGCCTACCCCCGCTGGCCTTCGATCATGAAAAAATAATTGGCGATGCCCTACGAAAGGCAGGCAAGAGAAATGCAAAACGATCAAATTAAATTAAGGTAATTTTTTTGGAGATGCAACAATGGAAAAGATAAGAGAGCTCATTGAGATGTATGCGCTTCAGAACGCTGTGAAGTACAAGGCAGCTCCAAATGCCGGTGCTGTCATGGGCAAGCTCATGGGCGAGCATCCTGAGCTTCGAGCACGGGCCAAGGAGGTATCGCCACTTGTAAAAGAGGTCCTGGCCGAGGTAGAAAAGGCAGGGCCGGATGAGTGGCACAGGAAGCTAGAGGCCATCGCGCCAGAGCTTTTAGTGGAGCTCTCTGTGAAAAAAGAACCGGAAAAAGGCTTACCAGCTCTGGAAGGCGCAAGTGGCGGCGTGGTCATGCGCTTTGCGCCCAATCCAAATGGGCCGCCGACGCTTGGCAGTGCGCGAGGCATCATCGTAAACTCAGAATATGTCAAAAAGTACGGCGGCAAGTTCATCATACGCTTCGATGACACAGATCCCGTGAAGAAACGGCCAATGCCGGAGGCTTACGGCTGGTATCTGGAGGACTGCGCATGGCTGGATGCCAAGCCCGATTTGGTGATAACGGCAAGCGAAAGGATCGATCTGTACTACCCGATAGTCGAGGAGCTGATCTCGAGGGGCGGGGCTTATGTTTGCGGCTGTCCGCAATCTGTCTTCAAGGAGCACAAGGATAGAGGAGTGCCCTGCGAGCACAGGGGTCAGACGAAAGAAGAGAACCTCGAGCTCTGGAGACAGATGCTCGACGGCACTCTGGCCGATGGTCAGGCAGTTTTGAGGATCAAGACGGACATGGCCCACAAGGATCCAGCTATTCGTGACTGGCCAGCTTTCAGGATCGTTTCGGCTCCTCATCCACTGGTAGGTAGCAAGTTTCGTGTCTGGCCGCTGCTCGATTTCGAGTCGGCTGTGGAGGATCATTTGCTTGGCACGACTCACATACTGAGAGGCAAGGATCTGGCTGACAGCGGCAGCCGACAGAAGTACCTCTATGAGTATTTAGGCTGGAAGTATCCGCAGGTAATTCACTGGGGCAGGATCAGGATCCATCAGTTCGGATCTTTCAGCACCAGCAAGCTGCGCAAGGCCATCGAGGCAGGGGAGTATACTGGCTGGGACGATCCCAGGGTGCCTACAGTGAGAGCCATGCGCAATCGGGGCATTCTGCCAGAGGCTTTACGCAAGTTCATGATAGAGCTTGGCGTGGGCGAGACGGACATTGCCATCAGCATGGATTCCATCTATGCGGAGAATAGAAAGCTCATAGATCCCAAAGCCAATCGCTACTTCTTCGTATGGAATCCAGTCGAACTACAAATAGAGGGCGATGTTCCAGCTACGGCAAAAGCGCCGCTGCATCCTGTCATAGATAGAGGATACAGGGAGATACCGGCTAAAAACAGGGTCTTCATCTGCCACAGCGATCTTGAGGGCCTGAAAATAGGAGACAGGATTCGGCTGAAGGACCTGTGCAATGTGGAGATTTTGAGCCTAGAGCCAGCAAGGGCGCGCTTCGAAGGCAGGGATGTGGGCGCCCGTAAGATGAAGATCATCCACTGGGCGCCCGCAAGCGGCGTGGCAGTCAGGGTGATGAAGCCTGATGGAATAGACGAGGGCGTGGGCGAGGCTGGAATTGCCAATGAACTGAACAGGGTTGTGCAGTTTGAGCGCTATGGATTTGTGAGGATCAATCGGCTTGGCGAGCCGATAATAGCATACTTCGCGCACCGGTGACTGCTCCCATGACTGAAGTCATAGGCATCTACGGCCTTTCAACCGATGCT
>CAZRYL010000050.1:0-13345 GCA_964604285.1 uncultured Methanotrichaceae archaeon | reverse complement strand
ATCTATATCGCAACCTGGAACGCAATCCATCACTTATTCAGGATCGTAGCCTTTCAGTTGCGACGCCAAATCGGCCCGTTCTTGTATGCATTACTACTATTTAAAACTTGCTTTTCAGCAAGCATCTTCGAGCTTTGTATCTTTGTATGCACAACTCCAGAGAATTCGCGGAGAAAGCTCATAACAAAGGCCTTTTGGCAACGATGATGATCGAAATTCCATATTTAATGGTTTTATCGCGTTTCACATTTGTGATCTACGATATGAGCCAATAACTTTGGAACCCATCACATCGGCCTTTCCCTCTACTAGACAATGGTATTTAAAGATAACGCACTGCAGGAAAGGCTCAGCTTCGCTTGATTATCACGATTGTAACATCAGATTGTGCTGATTGGTTCTTGGAGTAATCTTTAAGCTCCTTATGTATGACAGAAAGAATCTTCGAAGCAGGACCTTCTCTATTGTCTATGACCAGATTTATCAGCCGCTCAACGCCAAAATGCTTCCTGTAGATGTTTTCTGTCTCTACAACGCCATTTGAATACATAACCATCACGTCGCCCGGCTGAATGGGTATTCGCTCCTTTTGTAGATCCATTCTGTCGAGCATGCCTAATGCTATCCCCCCTCCTCCAAGAGTGTCGACCATTCCACCGCGATCGACAATAAAAGGTGGATTAAAGCCAGCATTCACATACTCCATAGTATGGTTCACAGGATCAAGCAGAGCGTAAAAGCATGCAAGACTCATCCCGTTAGCATATTGTTTTACCTGTGAGTTAATGTCTGCGATTGCTTTTGAAGGATCCAATTTTTCGGATGCTGCGCGAATAAGGGTTCGCGACATGACAGCAAGCATGGCAGCCTGCACACCGTCTCCCTCTACACCGGCCATGGCCAGTGCGATTTTATCATCAGCCTCAGCAACATCGTAAATGTCAAAACCATTCTTTTCCGAAGGGTTGTAAAGTGCAAGTATCTCATATCCATCCTTTTCCGGAATCGTTGCAGGCACAAGATTACGCTTGATTCCCGCCAAAAATGCAGACTCCTTCCCTGTGCCCCCTCTCTCCTCAGCCACTCCTTCAAGTTGAGCGACATAGCTCCTGAGGCCGTGAGCCATCTTATTGAAGGCCTCGCCCAAAGGCTCCATATCCCCAGATACCTTGACCTCAAAGTCGAACTCGCCGCGAGATATCCTCTCTGCAGCACTCGCCAGAGAATCTATCTGGCCATTGATCCTGCGGCTCAAAAAAATTCCGAATACAAGGACTATTGCTGCAGTCAGCACGAAAATAATTTGCGCATAGACTTGTGTTCTGTTGCGAGCGTCGTTCAAACCTCGAGTTGTACTCTTTGCAACGTCCTTGATCCCAGCATCAATGAACCTTGCCGGCAGGCTCATCTCTTCAGCCGGATAGGCTATGCCAAAGCTCCAGCCGATAGTGTTTATGGGCGAGAAGGCCACATATCCATCCGCATCTTTTAAACCTATTACTATCGATCCGAAGTTCCCTTGTATCATCTTTTGTGCAAGCCTTTTTACATCGGGACTGTTCGCCTCTGTTAGGTTATCAGATGCGAAGAGCTCCTTAAGAGATCCTTCAGGCTTGGAACCGGGATGCAAAACGATTCTGCCTGTGCCGTCTATAATGAATGGATATCCTCTGCCCTTCATGGAAGATAGATCCGCTTTGATGGATTCCAGAGAAACGTCCATTCCCACTATACCTGCAAACTCACTTGCTCGATAGATCGGAGTTGTAATGGTAATTGCCATCTGGCCCAAGTCATTGACATAAGGCCCAGTCCATATGGTCTTCTTGGCGGCCTTTGCCATAGAATAATATTGCATGTCTTTGTAGCCGAATGGGGCTGTATTGCTGATTGTCTCATTGCTGTATGGCCGGGTGAGCAGCACACCATCTTCCGTCCCAATATACGAGAGGGATAATGACGGTTCTGCGGCGAGAAGGTTCTGCATTATCCTTGCCGGGGAGCATAGCGATCTGATGGTTGCTTCTCTTTTGGCAGACGAGGTCTGGTTGGATCCAGAAGGAGCAACCCATATCCCTGGAGGCGCCTTGCAACTTTCATTCTGGTCGCTCATGGCTGCATAGCTGGCAACTAATTCGTTTTCGGAGCCTATACGCCTGAAAAACTCATCATACTGGCGTGATTTGGCGATAGCAAGCTGCACCTGGTCGGCATCATTCGGCGCGACTGAAAGCGCTGAGCGGTTCAAGGAGGTGCTGAGAGTTGAGATATTATTTTGCACATCTATTGACGCCCTGTTCATCTCTGCCAGAGATATAATTCCCATGATTATCATCGGAACCAGAGCAAAGGCTACCAAAAGAACCAGGAGCTTGAGACCCAATCCAACGAAGCCGGTCATGTTTGCCATTTTAACAATTGAATCTTCAACAGTGTAGAGCAATCCTCATAAAGCATTCCTTGGAATAAACCTATTGGTATAAACTTTTTTTCCAACGGCTATTTTCCGGAAATTTTAATATCCTTTTAAGACATACAGACAAGTATGCCCGATCCCCGATATAAAGGCCGTTGCATTCAGCTTATAGCGCCCACCACGGCACAGGTCAGAAAGTACGAGGACCTGGCTGAGAAGGCAGGCATCCCGCTTTCGAAATATCTTCTCTCAATCATCGAGGATGCACTTGCGGAAAAGCAAAGGCCGCGAACCTCGGATAGAGCCCTACGCAACGAGGTCCTCTAGCTGCGGGAAGATAACCGCTTGCTGCGGCTCATAGTAGAAAAGAGGGATGAAGAAGCCCGCACGAGAGAGATGATGGCATCCTTGGAGCCCGAAGTCGTCGGCATGCTGCTCTGCTATCCATGAGGCCATGCAATCAGCGCATCTCTTCAGTCCTTCGTTCTTGCAGTACACAGTCTTATCGATCAGGTCACTGTATCGGAGGGCGGCATTGACGGTCGAGACCTAAACTGCGCGCTCAAGGCTTTCGGCGAGAGGCATACCCAGCACATCTCTCAAAGTTCCCCTGAAACTCCCTTTAGCTGAGGTAAATGCCTGCCCGGCTGCACCTTTGTACACGGCTTGCATCAGAACGTCCCGTCCTCTTTGAATGAGAAAGTCATCTCGCCCCGGATCTCCAATGGCATCCCTGGGACTCAAAGGCAGGCTCGCTACCACCTTGCAGTTCAAATCCTCGAAATTCAGTTCTGGACAAAATCGCCTCTTAGCCTCTTGCAGGAGATCCATCTTAACCATACAGGCCTCAATTTATCTTTCTGTTCTTCTCTTTCAAATCGATCCTCTCGCCGCTCCCCTCTCGCCCAAATGGCATTTGGGCACCCCAGCTCATCACCTCATCAGGTCCTCCTGTTAGGGCTATCTTGCCGCTCTCAAGGAGGCAGGCCCGATCGCCGATGCAAGCCACATCCCGAAGGTCGTGAGTAACTATGATGCTTGGGACTTGGCAGGCATGAATCTTCTCTCTCAGATCCCGTCTCATGGCCGCTTGGCATCGAACATCCAGCGCAGACAGCGGCTCGTCCAATAAAAGAAGATCCGGCTCGATGATCAATGCCCGCGCCAGGGCTACACGCTGCTTTTGGCCTCCTGATATATCAACGGCTTTGGCTTTCCTGATATCCCAGAGTCCAGCTTCGTCGAGATGGTCCTTCACCAATAGCTCGATCTCGCGGCGTGATAGCCCGCGAGCTCTAAGCCCGAAGGCCACGTTGTCGTAGACGCTCATATGAGGAAAGAGGGCATAGCTTTGAAAGACGTACCCGATATTCCTCTCCTCGGGGATCACGTTAGCCTTCAGCTCTGAATCGAAGAGCGTCCTGCCGCCCAAAGCAATCCTCCCTGCATCAGGAATTTGCAGCCCGGCGATGAGGTTTAAGAGTGTGGTCTTGCCGCAGCCGTTGTCTCCCACGAGCATGAGGATCTCTCCTTCGGCTATGCGAAGCTTTACCTGTAGATCGAAGTCCCGCAGCTTCTTCTTAACATCAACTTCTAACATTTTCATACATCTGACGGGTGAGGGTCTTCACGATGACTATGACCAGGAAGGATATGATCACAAGGATCAAAGCCAGGCATAGCGCCACATCCAGGTCCCCTTGCATGGCTGTGTAAATGGCTATCGGCATGGTCTGCGTTCGCCCCTGGAAGTTTCCGGCGAACATGATTGTGGCCCCGAACTCTCCCAGGGAGCGGGCGAAGGCCATGAGGGCACCGGAGACAAGGCCATTGAAAGCAATTGGCAGTATCACATGAGAGAATGTATAGAGCTGAGATGCTCCCAGTGTGCGCGCTGCATTCTCCATAGAGATGTCCACGTCTTCAAAGCACGTCCTGGCCTGGCGGATGTAGAAGGGCGATGAGACGAAGATCTGGGCTATGATCACAGCCAGTGTGGTGAAGGCTATGCTTATCCCAACCCCGTTCAGATAATGCCCTACGATGCCCATTCTACCAAAAGCCATGAGCAAGGCAATTCCCGCTACAGCAGGTGGCATGATCACAGGAAGGTCGATGAATGTGTCTGCTATCTCCTTTCCAGTGTAGCGAAATCTGGCGTTGATGTAGGCCAGCGGCGTTCCCAGGAGAACCACCGTCACAGTTGTAACGGCTGAGGTGGACAGGCTGAGCATCAGGGCGTCTACCACCACTGGGTCACGCAGCGTCTGGACAACTGTATCCAGTGGATTTTTGAGGAAGAGAGACAACACTGGGAGGACTATGAAGCCCACTGTCAGGAGCATGAACAGGGCAAGCCCTGCTTTTAAAGCCTTGCCCCTCCATGACCCCCTCAATCTCTGGCTCTGGGTGATTCCTCTACACAAGCTGCCAGCATCAGTCCCAAACCGGTTCGAAATCATCTCTCCGATCATTTCTAGGCCACAGGGATGAATCCATATCTGTCTAGAACGGCTTGACACTTCTCGGACATCAATACCTCGATGAAGGCTCTAGCCTCCTGAGGGTATTTGGACTGAGAAAGCACACCCACAGGGAAATCGCCCTCTACGTTGTATCTGTCGGGAATAAGTATCCTTGTGACCTCTCCCACCATCTGAGGGCTGACGTCGGAATTGAAAGCAAATCCAGCATCTGCTTCGCCCATAGCAACCTTGGAGGCGATGCGGTTTACTGTGGTCTCCCTGGAGACAACATTGGCCAGAACAGCATCCTTGTACCCAGGGCCATATTCCGGGTCAGCTGCCAGCCTGTCCAGGACCATGAGTGCATAGTCGCCTGCTGGAAGGTCTTTGGTCCCCATCAAGATCTTTACGCCTGGCACAGCCAAATCCTTCAAGCCTGTGATGTTGGCTGGGTTGCCAATGGGCACGATTATTGCTACTTTGTTCCTGGCGAAGACCTTGACTGTGCTATTATCGATAAAGCCTTCGGACATCAGCGCATTCATATGCTTGAGATTTGCCGATACCAGGATGTCGGCATAAGCCCCTTGCTCAATTTGGGCACGCAGAGCAGGCACACCATCGAAGTTGAATTTGACGCTCACATTGCTCCTGCTCTCATAAATCTCGCCAATCTCGCTCAGCGCTCCTGTGAGGCCTGCACCGCAATATACTGTCAGCTCTACGGGATCCTTGGCAGCAGCCGTCAAGATCGCGGCGAACAGCACAAATACAAGAAGGATTTTGCGTCTCGCAATCTCTCTCATGCATATCCCCTCTCCTTGGACTCGATGAGGGCATTGGCCATGCACTCTACCAGACGCATGCTCCCCTCATACCCCAGCAGGAGCTGGTGGGATGCTCCGAAGCGATCATGATTTGGAAGTCCGACTCGCAGGAATGGTATCTTTGTTTTTCTGGCGGTCTGCCGCCCTGTGAATGGCCCTACCATCAGCTCGATATCCCTGGCCATGATCTCCTCGGCGATCTCGGAAAAGTCGGCTCCAGTTATTATTCTGGAACCTGGAACGAGCTGCAGTGCAGCTTCGGCAAATGCACGATTGACTGCACCAGTGGCAATGATCTGTGGCCTCATGCCAAGCTCCGTCATCAGCCGGGTTATTCCCAAGACCATCTCAGTGTCTCCGAAGACTGCAGTCCTGGCTTGGGCCACGACCTTATGAGCATCTACCATGGTGTCCAGCAGCCTTCCACGCTCTCGCTCGTAGTATTCGGGCATGTTTTCATCTGTCAGTTCCTCAAGGGCTGCAGCCAGGCGGTCGCAAAAATCAAGACCAATGGGCAGAGGAAGCGGCCTATGTGGTATCTCAAACTCCTTCTCCAGAAAGTCCCCTGCCCCAGGTTCCTGCACCAATCCCCCGATGGTGACAGTTGCCCTTGAGCTCGCCAGGTCTCGGATATCATCAAGAGGCGTTCCTCCAGCAGGGATACGAGGCAATTCCTCATCGAGAGGCGCATCAAATGTATCGGAGATGTCCGGCAGAAGGATGTACCCTAAACCCCAGCAGTCCAGCAGCTTTTTAAGATAACGAACATCCTCTGGCGAGACTATGGAGCCCACCAGGATGTTTATCCGCCCACTAGGATTTGATTTTCTGACCATGGTTTGCACCAGGCTCTTTAACGCGACCCTGTAGCCAACCTCATGCGATGCTGCATAGGATGGCGTTGAGACGGGTATGAACGTCACGTCCCTAGCCAGCGGCTCCTCCCTCTGAAACTCATTTACGATCTGAGGGACATCATCTCCTATGGTCTCAGCAAGACACGTTGTGGCGATGCCGATGGCCTTGGGACGGTAGCCCAAGATAACATTTCGAAGGCCCTGCTTGAGGTTGGCAGCCCCACCGTAAACGGCCCCCTTCTCGCTCAACGCTGACGAGGCAATGTCCACGGGTTCTCGAAAATGGTGGGCAAGGTAAAGGCGCATGTAGGTGCTGCATCCTTGCGAACCGTGAAAAAGCGTCATGCAGCTTTCGATTCCCCTGAATACAAGCACGCAGCCCATGGGCATGCACATGGAACAAGGGTTAACTGTTGCAAGTCTCTTTGATGGCATCCTCTCCTCCTGTGTCCATTGTCAAATCCGATCGACTGTTGATGGGGCTTTGCCTCTTTACTGGAAGTCTCCAGACAGGGCTGTTGAGATGCCAAAATGCTAGTGCCCTTCCAGCATTCCTAAGACGCACGCCTGGAGAGGGCACTAGGGAGGACCTAGCTTTGTAGGACAGCTCCCCGAAGAGAAGTGCTTGCTCTCAATCGTTGTCTTTCGCCACGACTCACCTCCAAAGATAGTGGTGGAGATGGCATTATAAGCAATTATTTGAGAAGAAGGCGGAAGATATCGGAATTGTGCAGGGAATTTGTGAGAAGGTATGATGAGTGATTGACAATTGCGCCGCTTCAAGAGGATGAATGGCTGCCAATGGCAGTTGCCGGTGCACTGGCCACGCCTGGCCAAGTTCGATCGATCCTGGTGAGATGGAGATTATGTTGGCGGCTGCAATGCCTAAATTCAGGCGCGATAGTTCACCGTTGTCATCACGTTGATACATCGCCGATCTTCAGTCCGCTTGCGTTCGTCTTAGATGTTCTCTCCCTGATATCTTCCTGCGTAAACGCTCTCTGCGTCTTTGCCCAATGAAAGGAACACAAGCTGCATCAACCTGGCATTCTTCTTCAGCCTCAGACCATGGGGGTTGTGGACCACAAGAAGACTCTGGCTGCGACCACGGTAGCCTGGATCCCACAGTGCTGTCTCAAGCGACGCCCCACTGCGCAAAAGCGTAGAGCGCGGGCGGGCCAGTGCCGCCATGTCCCTCGGAATGGTCACGATCTCATTGAATGTTACAAGATACGCGCCTGACTCAAGATCTGCCCAGCCTGATTCATCGAAATTTATCTGCTCGGTCTCGGGCAACATCCGCTCCCTGTTATCGAAGGCCACTGCCCCAGCAGCCGTAAAGCGCTCGATCTTTTGCAGCGACAGCTCCATGCCGCACATCTGGGTCTGTATCTTGGGATCGATCATGGATTCTACCAGGCAGCGCGCCTCACGCCCTGTAAGGATGGTCATGCTAAAATCACCTTCCATTCCTAACTTTTTCAAAACTCTTTGGCCCAGGCCTTAAACATTGCGCACTTCGAAGCTGAGACCCTGAGTAAGCTCTATTAACCATTAACCTCCATTTTAATTCTGGGTGCCAAAGGTTGTTCGATTTCCTGTTCCTGCCCTTTGCTGTCGTGATCTTGTTGCTTTTGTTAGCCCTTCCCATCATCTTCATCTATCTCTTTTTACGCCTCTCGGAGGCAGCCTTTGAGATTGTGGGCATCGACCACTGGCATGCCTCGCTGGCTGTCTTTGGCTCAGTTCTTGGCAGTCTGGTGGACATTCCATTAACCAGAGGATCATTATCTTCTTATCCAGCGTGGTACTTGACATTTCTCAGCCTGTACGCCGGAAATATTCCGACAATTTTCCACCCAGTTTACATTGCAGTCAACCTGGGCGGCTGCATCATTCCGCTGATGATCTCCACGCATCTCCTTCTGCGCGGCCAGGCCTCTTTTGGCAAGTCGATGCTCGGCATTGGAGCAGTTGCAGCAGTAACATATTATGCAGCCGAGGCAGTTCCAGGCGAGGGCATACTGCTTCCTTTCTGGCTGTCTCCTCTTCTTGCCGCGATTTGCGGCCTGGTCCTGGCCGGAGGCTACCGTCGGGCTCCGCCGCTGGCTTACATCAGCGGCACAATTGGTACATTGCTGGGAGCAGACCTCATGAGCTTGATGACGCCTGGAGTTCTGCCTGCCCTCTCGCCCGTCGCTCTTCACCAGACAAAACCGCTAGTGCTCTCCATCGGAGGGGCGGGGGTGTTTGATGGCATATTCCTGACGGGCATCATTGCGGTGCTCCTTGCAGCAGGCATTGTCTGCCTCTTAAAGGGCTCCTGCGGGGGTACGCAGACGACCACATGAGACGATCAAATTCCAAATCCAATAAAATGGAGCAATATCACCAAAAAAGCGCCCAGAATTCCACCGATGCCGCAGATCAACACGACCACCCAGCTATAGCCAATGCCAAGCCCAGCCACTGCATTAGCTAAAAAAAGAATCACAAGCCCCACTATCGCGTTTATGATGAAATTTTTGATGGATCTCAGGATCAAGAATGCACCGAATACTATGACTATTATTAATAATACGAGCCCCGCCTCGATCATGGCTTTAAATTGAGGCTCACCAACTATTAAAAAGTCTCTGTTTTGTCTTATTCTCGTGCGAGCGCATTTCAGATCCTGAGCGGTTCCAGCTCGCTTGCCAGACGATGCAGTTCTTTGGTGTCCAGGGAGAGCGGATCGATGTGCACAAGCATTATGGCGCTCTTCAGGGCGATCTCGTCCCTCTGAGACTGAACGAACCTGAGCACAGTCT
Organism: uncultured Methanotrichaceae archaeon; assembly: GCA_964604285.1. Classification (GTDB taxonomy): domain Archaea; phylum Halobacteriota; class Methanosarcinia; order Methanotrichales; family Methanotrichaceae; genus Methanothrix. The sequence continues at coordinate 3,970 of CAZRYL010000050.1, read as the reverse complement.
CATAGTTGCTCTGGGTGATGAGATATCCCAAGCCTTCCAGAAGTACGAGAGGATAGTTGGCTTTATCCAAAAAATCAGAGATTATACCGCTCATGCGCGGAAAATTTGTCGGGTCTACAGTCCTGTATCCCGGCTCGCTCTTTTGCGTCAGCCACACGACTGTTTTCACGGGCACGTTGTACCTCTCTTCCAGGGTCTCGGGATTGTACCTACTTATGCATAAGCCCTCCATGCCGTGGCTCACCAGCTCGCTGAAGAGTTCCAGGCTCTTTTGCGGCTTTTCTTCCTCAATGACGTAAGTGGTTCCTGGAAGGAGGGCAACCTCGTAGGGGCTTCTGCCATAGCTCCTCATCAGCTCAGAGAGAGCCTCTGTGAGATCGAAGGCCGGATCATGTTTTTTGATGATCCTGGCCAGCTTTCTCACTGCCGTAAAAAAACCGTGCCTGTCCAGGGCCAGGTTAGAGTCGATCTTTAATCCCATACTGGAATGCACTGCATCCATCATATCAGGTTCACAGGCTGCAGCAGATCCATTATCATATTTGCGCCCTGTTCTGGGCAATTCAAAGAAGCTTCGCGATGATATCAGCTCATTGGCTTCCCGAACAACCTCATTTCTCATATCGATGCTGAGACGCGAGAGCATGGCCTCGGAAAAGACCCTGAACAGATAGGCCGATAGAGGTCCAACATTGAAGAGCAGCTCTTTGACCTCGTTTATGGTATCTGGTAGTCTGATATGGATGTACTCAGGCCTTTCCACGAGTATCAAGCGGGTCTTTCTGCTCAACAACTCCATCTGATAGACGAAGTCGAGCAATTCTCTCTCAGGTCCTCGTCCCTCATTCTCCTCTACCAGTTGCTCTATGCTGTCTATCAGCACTATGCTGTTTTTGCTGGTCTCAACAAAGGACTTTATGGTCATGAACAGAAGCGGCAAATTTCTTGGAGAGATATAACGATCGCTGCCCTTCTCATCGCTCAACTTGATGATGGGCGTCTCCTTGAAGCCCCATCGTCTTCGCACCTCCTCGGGGCTATGGTGTGTGATGCACAGCCCTTCCACTCCATGCAATACCAGATCCGTGAAGACCTCGTAGGCCTTCTCCGGCACTACATAGATCCTTCCCATCTCTAAATCATAGGTTGGCAGCGTTTCCTTTGCCTCTTCCATCACAGGCTTCACAGGGACTTGATCCTCTACGATCATCCTAGTAGCGGAAGGACCAACAGAGCCCGTGAGCGTCTTCTCAAAATTCCTCCAAAGCTCCAGAAGCTGTCTTGCTTCTATTTTGTCTCTGGTAGTGCCAAGGCGCAAGAGGTCGGCATCGACCTGTTGCCTTGCCCTCAAATCGCCAACGTAGCGCGCTAATGTGGCCTCAAGCTCTTCCAAAGTTCCCATGCGAATTATTCCTTTTTCGACCTTCTGAGCTTCGGATTTTTCTTGAAAAACGTCCACGAAACTGTTTGTGAGGGCCTCCTCTTCAGGGCTCGGCTTGGACACCAATGAAACGACGGTGTATAGGCTGCAGTTGACAAGCAAGGTCCAGAATACAGAGTTGGTCCAGATATCCAGATCGAGGCCGAACAGATTTGTGGGCTTGAGGAGGGCTATGCCCAATGGACCACTCTGGACCAGATCTTCAAGCATGCCGCCTCTTGCCACGGTGGGAATCAATGCCGTGTATGTCCAGAGCAGGAAACCCGATACCAATCCTGCCATGGCCCCTTCCCTGCTGCCTTTCTTCCAATAAAGGCCGCCCAGAGCCGCTGGTGCAAGCTGGCTGGCAGCCAGAAAAGATACGATTCCAATATCCGCCAGTATCTGATAAGCCACAGCGAGCGAGTAGAGGTAGCCCAGCAGCACCACGAGAAGGATGTTCAAGCGCCTCATGTTCAGTAGCGTCTTTGCCAGGTTTCTGCCATCTCCGAAGCGACTTAACAGATAGGGCATCTCCAGGTCGTTGAGCAGCATAGTGCCTACAGCCACAGATTCAACGAGAATCATGGCCGTTGCGGCAGAAGTTCCGCCGATGAAGACGAATAGCGCAAGCAAATCCAGGCCTTGGCTATATGGTATGCTTATTATGAAGGCATCTTCAAGCCCTGGAGTCCTGAGGAGCAATCCGCCCCAGGCGATGGCAGGGACGAAGAGGTTGATCAACAATAGATAAAGTGGGAAGAGCCACATCGCCTTTTTGAGATGCTTCTCTTCGGAGTTCTCCACTACCATAACGTGAAACTGTCTGGGCAAAAAGAGTATGGCAAAGAATGAGATCAGCGTCAAGGAGAACCAGATCTGGTAATCCACATCCAGAAGATCCGCATAAGACTGGCTTTCAAATGCCAGCCGAGTCATCTCACCAGTTATGTTTCCGTATCCTGCAAAAATGCCATAGGTAACATATATGCCAACAGCCAAAAAAGCCACAAGCTTAACCAAAGACTCGAAGGCTACAACAGCGACCAGGCCCTCGTGGCGCTCCATGGGATCGAGATGGCGTGCGCCAAAGATCGTCGCAAACGCACCCAAGAGCAGGGCCACCACCAGCTTGCTCTCCACCTGGTATCCAAGGAATATGTTAGGGCCGCTCAGGATTTCGAGCGATGTGGAGATAGCTATGAGCTGCAGTGCAACGTAAGGCGTGACCATGATCAAACAGAGAACCGCAACTACAGCACCAATTGCATAGCTTCTGCCGTAGCGGAAGGATATGAAGTCGCTGACGGATGTGAGACGGTATTCCTTCGAGACCCTTATCATCTTACGAATAACGATCCAGCCCAATGTCATGGCCAGGACTGGCCCGAGGTAAATGGGCAGAAATTCGAGCCCTGTAGATGCTGCCCTTCCTATGGAGCCATAAAATGTCCAGGCTGAGACGTAAACGCATAATGAGAGGGCGTACACATAGGGGTTAGTGACTATGCTCTTGCCCAGGTGCTTCTGGCGGTCGGCAAACTGAGCTATGCCGAAGAGCAAAAGCAGGTAGACCACCATGACGACCAGGGCAACATGAGATCCTATCAACCGGAATACCTCCTGTCAAAGAGGTACAGCATTGCAGTTATCATCAGCCAGATTAGAGCGACGTATAACAATACTACAGGCATGCCCCAAATAATGGATCTTTCTGGCATCGTGAGCATGGGCCAGTTGAGCAGCGTCCACCCTAAAAGGAATAGAAATATCCAGAATTCATCCTGCCCGAGGAGGTCCTTTAGGGAGAGTGCCATAGCTACAAAACCCAAAGATTATATCTACTCCAAATCTTATTGTATTTGTCTTTATTCATAGGCCCTTCAGTTTTCAAAGATCAGACTGCTTTTATATCAGGAATTCATTCTCGGTTGGCGTGAGACGACTTGATCCTTAGAACTCATTATTCTGGAGATATAACACCGGAATTGGATGGACGTGAGGTGGTGCTCGCAGGCTTTGTCCATGAGACTCGCGACCTGGGCGGCATCGCTTTCCTGGTGCTGCGGGACAGAAAAGGACTGGCACAGATAACTCTTGTCAAAAAAATGGTAGGCAAGGAGATGTTCAAGAGCGTTCGCACCATCAGCAGGGAGAGCGTGGTTCAGGTGCGCGGCCAGGTCAAAGCCGAGCCCAAGGCGCCACGTGGATTTGAGATCCTTCCCACTGACGTCAGGGTGTTGAGTGCAGCCCAGGTGCCTCTGCCCCTGGACCCCACTGAGAAGGTGGAATGCGAGCTTGACACGAGGCTTGACGCCAGGTTCATGGACATACGCAGGCCGTGCGTCCTGGCGACATTCGAGATTGAAAGTGCAGTCCTGCGCAGCCTGAGGGATTATTTCTACGGGCAGAAAATTACGGAGGTCTTTACGCCCAAGATAGTAGCAGCAGCTACAGAAGGCGGAACTGACCTATTCCCAATCAGCTACTTCGAGAAGGAGGCTTTCCTCAACCAGAGCCCTCAGCTTTACAAGCAGATGCTCATGGGAG
>CAZRYL010000049.1:0-13356 GCA_964604285.1 uncultured Methanotrichaceae archaeon | reverse complement strand
TAGCATCGGTTGAAAGGCCGTAGATGCCTATGACTTCAGTCATGGGAGCAGTCACTGTACCAAAAAAGCCAAAAAAAGCTGAAAGCATATTATTGGCATCCCATACCAGTACATTCGGTCGATACATTCTTTTATAAATTTTGTGCACAACAATTCGATAATGGTATACCGACGGAATACTCAATACCAAATATAATAAATATCCGTAACATCTTCACTCAGTATTTGCTCAAATTTTATTAGAGGTGTATGTCTAAGATGCAGCCCATGGCATTGCAGCCTGTTCGGGGAACAAAAGATGTCAGCATCTTTCCTTATATCCGCAAGATCGACCTCATGTCCTCCAATTCCTATATCCTCTCCAGCCCAAAAATGATATCCGTCATCGATCCCGGTGGTCTGGAGGATCAGATTGAACACCTTGAAGCCGAGGTCGCAAGACTTCAAGAAGCAAAAAATCGGCCAGTGGTGGTTTATCTTACCCATGTCCATCTTGATCACTGGATACAGTATCAAATTAGCAGCTCATCTCATCTGCTGAGCAGGGCAGCTCTTGCGGTACATGAGGCTGGAGCCAGGGCTCTGGAAGAGCAAGATTCCAAAATTACTCTTTCCGGGTTGCTGGGAAGGGCTACTGTGAAGGTTCCAGTTCCAATAAAGCTCCTTTCTGACAAGGATAAGGCCCGTGAGAATCGGGGCCAGGCAAGCTGGCATTCCCTCAGACTTGATGGATGGACCTACGATTATGCCCGCAGCTCCTCGGATATCGCTGACGACCTGCTGTTGGACACCCAGACCATTGCCCTGGGAGATGTAGACCTTCTGGACATTTATCACACCCCTGGCCATAGCCCAGACAGCATCTGCATGCGCGTTGGATCTCTCATGTTCCTCGGAGATCTCTTCTTTGCACCTAACCCAGGAATGGCAGGTGCATATGGCTGGAGCCGGCAAGATCTCATGCAGTCAATCCTGAAGATTCTCTGGATTCTGGAAAATGAGGATATCGATCTCTGCTTCTCCGGCCATGGCAGGCCCGTCGATGTGCAGACGGCTAAGAAGACGCTGAAGGTCATGTATTCAGACGCTTCCTTGCTGCATGACCTGGAGGAGATAACGCCACAGTGGGCCAAGCGAACTGCCACCTACGCCCAGGACCTTATGAGCGAGCTGGAGAGGATCTTTACCATCATCGCCGGAAGGCTGGCTTACATAGCCCACATGCTCTTTGAGCTGGAGGAAGAGAAGGAGGCAAAAGAGATGGATCAGCTTTTGGATGCGTCGGTTTTAGATCAGTTATTCTTCGAATTTCACACCTTTGCCAGCCAGCTCAAAGCTGGAAAAAAACTGGACCTGGAGCTGGTTCATAAAGCCGGGCAGGTGGTTGGAAGGCTGGAGTGCCTCTTTCAGAAAAAGAGCCTCGACTCTGTGCTGGACCAATCTCTTCTGAACAGGGCTGGAAGGATGCTTTCCGACTATTCTGTCACCTACAGGGGTTACCGTCCGCCGTATTTTGTTTCTTATATGGATGTAAACGATGTTGTAGGAGCAGTCCTGGAACAATTGAAGCAAAAAACCTACGATGAGCATGCTATTTTGGAGGCTGAGAGCGAAGAGGATTACCTGCGAGCTTTATCGGCTCGCATAGCCTATGTCGATCTATTTCAGGACGTGGACCTCATTTTTCAGCCCGATTCCAGAAATCCTTTCGCGCGCATGGATAAAGATCGCTTCGGCGACATCTTGATAGATATTCTGGAGAGGTTTGTAGGCGCGGGCATCAAGAAGCTCAAAATTGAGGTATCCCAGAATGAGACATGGGTCATGCTGCGCATTGGCGCAAAAGAAAAGACCTCCTGCCATCCACTTAGCCATGCAGCCAGGTTCTTGGAGAGAAACCTGGCGCTTTGTGGAGGGCTTTTAGAGATATTTTATGAAGAGGATGGACCGACTGCAGAGATAGAGCTATCGGGCCTTGGCGAGGATTGACCATAATATAATAATAGCAAGAATAGCAAAACCTAAATTATCAGAGCCTGGATTTGAGATCATGCTTAACGACGCGACCAGAGTGAGAAGCGGCAACATGTCGCCTGAGCTTCAGGCCAAGGTGGACAAGCTGCTGGGGGAGTTCATGGCAGTTGTGGACCGCATGGTAGAGGAAAGGCACCTCCAGAGAGGTATTGCGAGGAGCCAGTTGCCAAATAGCATGGTTGCAGTCCTAGACAAAGAGAATCTCTCCATTCTGGCACAATTCCGGAAAGAGTACAGGTTTGCAAGCTATTATTACAATCCAAAGATCGCTTTGACGCCCCAGCAAGCGATCAACAGCGCGCAGTGGGAGTTTGGCCTCGAAGACCCGGCAGTCATCCAGTTTCCTGCAAGCCTGCTGGATTTGGACCCAGGACAGCGCCAGACGGCTCTGGAAAAGATATCAGCTGGGCACATCGACTCGGAGTTCATGAGGCTGATGGAGCTGCTAAGCCTCGTGCGTACAAGGCCGATATTTGGAACTGCATTGCCAGAATTAGTTTCCATGTCGGTCCTGCTTCTCGTGCCTCATGATGAGAATAAAGAGAAGAATTACAACGCGATCAGAGAGGCTGTTTTGGCCTGCAATCTTGCCTCAGAGGAGGCTAGAGATATCAGAGAAGGAAAGACAGCTGTCCGCGAGATGTGGGTTTCAATTAACAGAGCAGCGCTAATCGTGGCAGACCTGACAGGAGCAGATGCAGGAGTCATGTACGGCCTTGGGATAGCTCATACTATCGGAAAGCAGACCATTTTGATCTACCCGCGAGGCTCAAGATATCTGACGGACATCCCCAGAACCTGTCGAATAGAGTACGAAGATAGCGATGCTGGCAGGGCAGATCTTATGGAGCAGCTAAAGGGCATGCTGAGTTCCATACTACAACCAGTAGGCTGAGCAATGACTTGGACATCTTGGGTCGCGGACAATTGTCCTTGCAAGTGGCCTATAACGTTATATACGTCCTGCATTTATACGAAAATCCGACTCCGAACTCAGGTCTTCTAGCTCAACTCGACCCAGGAGGGGAAAAGAGGTTGAAAAGAATAAAGCTGGCCATCGCAGGTTTGGGAAACTGCGCAAGCTCTTTAATTCAAGGAATTGAATATTACAAACAGGTTAACGAAAAGGACTGCATCGGGTTGATGCATTACGACATAGGCGGTTACAGAGCAGGCGATATCGACGTCGTGGCAGCCTTCGATATAGATGCTCGGAAGGTAGGCAAAGACGTAAGCGAGGCCATCTTTGCAATGCCCAACTGCACCAAGGTATTCTATCCAGACGTTCCAAAAAGGGGGGTTGAGGTCAAGATGGGACCTGTTCTGGACGGCGTTGCACTTCATATGGAAAACTATCCAGAGGACAAGAGGTTTGTGGTGGCCGAGATCAAGCCCTGCGACGTTTTGCGCGAACTGGAGGATTCTGGAGCCGATGTGCTGGTAAATTATATGCCAGTGGGATCGGAACAGGCCACGCGCTTCTATGCCCAGGCGGCTCTTGATGCGGGCGTGGGATTTGTAAATTGCATGCCGGTATTCATTGCTTCCAATCCCGAATGGGCCAGGAAGTTCCAGGAGAGAGGAGTTCCTATTGTGGGCGACGACATCAAATCTCAGATCGGAGCCACAATCGTGCACAGAGCGCTCACTCAACTCTTCAAAGACAGAGCGTGCGTCATGGATAGAACCTACCAGCTCAACATTGGCGGAAACACAGATTTCTTGAATATGCTGAATCGCGAGAGGCTCAAGTCCAAGAAGATCTCCAAGACTGAAGCGGTGCAGTCCATCCTCGACACTCCGCTTTGCGATGATGATATCCATATCGGCCCTTCGGATTATGTGCCATGGCAAAAGGACAATAAGGTCTGCTTCCTAAGAATGGAGGGAAGGATATTTGGAGATGTGCCCATAAATTTAGAGCTGAGGCTATCTGTGGAGGACTCGCCCAATAGCGGAGGGAGCGCCATTGACGCCATTAGAGTCTGCAAGCTTGCCAAAGACAGAAATATAGCAGGACCTCTGCTGGCCATCTCTGCCTATACAATGAAGCATCCTCCTGTGCAGTATCCGGATGAGATAGCAAAAGAGATGGTGGATCGCTTCATCTCTGGGGAGGCTTGCGAAATGGAAAAGAAGCGTTTTCTGTCAGCTGCCGGTAATATCTGCTAGATGATTTGCCTATCACTCCCAAGATGATTGCCAAAAGAGCAGAAGAGATAGCGCCCTTCATCGTCATGGAGGTTTTGGAAAGAGCGCGGCAGATGGAGGGCCAGGGCATAGATGTCGTTCATCTGGAGGTAGGCGAGCCGGATTTCGACATCCCTCATTGCGTAAAAGAGGCTTACTGCAAAGCTCTTGATGATGGACAGACCCACTATACGCACAGCCTCGGCGATCCAGCCCTGCGCGAGGCGATCTGCGAGCACTACTTGAGTGCTTATGGCGTCTCTGTAAGTCCGGACCAGGTGGTGGTTACATCTGGAACATCCCCGGCCATGATGCTGGTCTTCGCGGCGCTGCTCGAGACGGGCGACGAGGTGATAGTCTCAGATCCAGGATATGCCTGCTACCCGAATTTCATCCGGTTTCTGGGAGGAGTCCCTGCGCATGTGCCCGTAAATGAAGCTGACGGATTCCAGTACAGGCCTGATGCGATATCTGAGACGATCACAGACAGGACCAAGGCAATTCTCATAAATTCGCCCTCCAACCCGACCGGCAACCTTCTATCTGAGAGCACAATGCGCTCCATCGCCAAGTTCCAGCCGTACATCGTTTCAGACGAGATCTATCACGGCCTGGTCTACGAAGGCAGGGAGCATTCCATCCTTGAGTTCACAGAGCACGCCTTTGTCCTGAACGGCTTTTCAAAGCTCTACGCCATGACAGGGCTTCGGCTCGGCTATCTGATAGCCCCAGAAAATTTCATCCGCCCCATTCAGAAGATGCAACAGAACTTCTTTATCTGTGCCAGCTCGCTTGCGCAAAAGGCAGGCATCGCCGCCTTGCAGGAGACTACCTCAGCTGAAATGGCCGAGATGAAACGCATTTACAATCACCGAAGGCAGTTCATGATCAAGCGGCTGAGAGATTTGGGTTTCGGCATCACTGTTGAGCCAACAGGCGCCTTTTATGTATTCGCAAATGCACGAGCATTCTCAGGGGATTCCTACCGTCTGGCCTTCGATATCCTGGAAAAGGCGCATGTGGGCTGCACGCCTGGCATTGACTTTGGGCGCAATGGAGAGGGGTATCTCAGGTTCTCTTATGCCAACTCCTTAGAAAATATTGCCGAGGGGCTGCAGAGGATTGAGCGATACCTTGATTTCAGAAGCACTGGACCCATGTGAATTGCTCCCTTGCCCCTTTAAGAGAGTGAGGCTTCTCTTGTCCTTTTACCATAGCACTATAAATTGCAGGCACTTATTCCTCAATTCTTCTTCTGATTATCCTGTCCGACCTTTCCATCGCCTCATGCGTCCCTCCGTAGTGTTCAGCAGCCTCGCGCATAATGTTCTTGAATCCCTCCATATCTCCTGCATCAGCGCGCTCGCACAGCCTCATGCACTCGGCTACATAGGTCTGTCGCGCGCGCATCGCTTTTGGATTTTTCTGGATGGAGGCGTAAAGCTCAGGGTTCTGGTCCAGGATGCGACCAACGAAGTCTATCATGATCTCATAGACAGGAGACATGAACCTCCTTGACCTCTCCACATCAAAGTCAAGAGACTTCAGAGTCGCTCCAATGCCGATGTAGGCAAAGTGCGCCAGAGCCTGCACAACAGCCATGATCTCATCGTGCTCGTCGGCGTCCAGGATCTCTATCTTCGCACCATCTGACTCGAACATCGATCGAATGACAGGAAGCCATTTTTCGCTCTTTCCCTTCACAGGAGTGAGGATGATGGTCTGGCCGCGCATGCTTGGCATGGTGGGTCCGAACATGGGATGAGTGCCCAAAACCTCAACGCCTTTTGGCGCATAGGTCTTCATGGCTTTCACAGGGCCCGATTTGATCGAGGTCACATCCATCAGCAGGCTTCCTGAATGCATGCGGGGCGCCACCTCGCGTATCACATCCACGGTCCTCTCGATCAGGACGCTTACAAGGACGATGTCGCTCGTTTCCACCTCTTTTTGCCGATCAATAGCGTACCGCACACCAAGGCGTTCTGCCACCTCCACCCTGCCCCTCGGCCCCCAGATGGATACCTCGAAGCCCTTCTCTTTAAAATAGCGTGCGAACCACGATCCAGTCTCGCCCGTGCCTCCCAATATCAGTATGCGCGTCATCTTCTCTCCTTCAGTCCATCTCGAACAGCTTTTTCCATAACATGCACTGGAGCCTTCAGGCCTGTCCAGATCTCCAGTGATTTAGCTCCCTGGTAGACCAGCATCATCACGCCGTCGATGGCCACAGCCCCCGCCAGGCGAGCGGCCTTGAGAAGCTCTGTCTCACGATTGTAAACGATATCGAAGACGACCTGATCGGCTCGAAGCAATCGGCCATCGAAGAGGCTGGGATCGCCATTATTCATGCCGACAGAGGTGGCATTTATTATTATATCCGACTGAAGGACAAGTTGACCTAGATCGCCCAAACCAAAGCCAAGTCCACCTACCAACGCAGCCAGTTCATCTGACTTTTTAGCGTTCCGATTTGCGACCAGGATCTCTGCACCCTCGTGCTTCAGAGTGTAGGCAATGGCGCGAGCCGCTCCGCCAGCACCGATCAGGAGAACCTTGCTGTGCCTAAGCCCGATCTCCGCATCCTTCATGGCCTGGATGGCGCCCTCCCCATCAGTGTTGTGGCCAACTATCCTTTGGTTCCGACCAAAAGATACTGTGTTCACCGCTCCGATAGCCTTTGCTAGCTCATCGGGCTGCAAGACGTCCAGCTCCAGCGCCTTTTCCTTCAGAGGTATGGTCAGATTCAAACCGCCAAAGCCCATCGCTGCTGCGCCAATTAGGGCATCTTCCAGGCATTTTAAAGAGACGCGAAAGGCATGATAGCATGCGTCTATTCCCAACGCTCGGAAGGCTGCATTATGCATGGCTGGAGAGAGGCTGTGCTCGATGGGATCGCCGAAAATCCCGAAGATCTTCATGAATGCTAGTGGTGTTTTTTTGCCTAAATAATTTGCAGGAGGTACCAGAGGCATCCGCCGACCAGAGCTCCGAACGCAGTAGCCACAAGGTTCACTCCATTGTTGCTCAAAATGCCACGGCTCTGCAACGTGGCTCCAAGAAGGCTGTCGAAGTTGGTGCCAAGGAAACCGCCGATCGTTCCCACGATGATCCCAAAGATGCCGACCATGCCCGTGACCGTGGCAAGGAGACCTATGATGAGGGCGCCCACGATCGAAGCAGCTTCGCCAAGAGGAGTCACGCCTCCATCCACGCCGGGCTGCGTCTCTTTGAGGGTGGTGATCATCCTCGGCCTGGAGCGACTCGTCTCGCCGATCTCGCTGGCCAGAGTGTCGCCGTTGGCCGTAGCCACTGAACCGATGAAGGCGTAAATGAAGATCTCGTTTCCGTAAATTCCGTAACAGATGGCCAGAGCCAGGGGGACAAGACTGTTGCTGTAAACATTTTTGTAGCCGCGCACGCCCCCGTGCGACTGCGCTATTCCAAGCTTATTCTTGTAGGCATATCCATAACGGGTGAAACCGCCCCCCAAAAGATAAAAGGCGAGCAGAAGCAAAAACCAGTTCAGTCCTCCAAACAAGATGAGTAGAAGGCCTACTATGGCCTCGCTCAGCACAGCATCTGAGTCTGCAGCCTTGGCCCAGTAGGCTCCAATCCCGAGCATGAGAGCAAAAAAACAGATCAGCAGGAGGCGCGGCAGCTCGGGCAGAGGATAGTCGAAGGAGAAGAGCCACATCACCATTGCAGTGCCAAATGGTACTGTGAAGTCACGCTCCTTCGAAGCATGGTGCAGAAAAGCACCGGAGAGCCCACCCAAGATCGCGAGGAACAGTATTCTCTCAGACGACAGGCTTCCTGAGGAGATCATGCTCGCCAGGGGATAGCCCAGAGCAACTGTGATCATGAGGTAGATCATGCTTCCTGCCAGGGACTCGAGTCTCTTAAAAGCCAGAGGAGCAAAAGTGGATGCCACGAATGAGATGGCAATGATGTACAGCGGGAGGTTGCAGTGCATTATGCTCAGTGCAGGCCTCAGGAGAAGGAGCATGGCCAGTGAGGCTGAAAGCAAGCGAGAGCCCGGGTCGAAAAGGATGATGGTCCCCAGGGGAAGAACTGTAAGAGAACCGGCATAAGGGAGCAATAGCGCCATCAGCCCGATGAGCGTCCTTGCAATGTCATCCCTTTGCATGAATCTCAAGAGCTGATTCATCGCAAAAATACTTTGCCTATGGAAATTATATGAATTTCAACCATGATTCATCGCCTATACGAGCGGATCCTGGAAGCTCAGATCTCCAAAAACAGAATACCCGCATGTGTAGCCATTGTCCTCAGCTCCGGGGATCTGAGCGGCCGGGGCTTGAAGCAATTGAGGTCCATCCTAGACTGGTGCAGATCTACAGGCCTTGGTTCCATCATGCTCTATGTAAATGATGATGCGCCCGAGATACGAGCACGTGTTGCCGCCGAGCTTGCAAACGCCCCGGCTCAGGTCAGCTTGCACACGGTCGATGGCGTCGAACACATGGGAGATGGCGTGGGAGTAAAAATGACTATATCAATAGGCTACGGAGGAAAGCACGAGGTTATAGAGGCATTCAGGAGCCTCCTGCAAGATGTACAAAATGGAAGTCTGGATCCTGAGGATATCAACGAAGAGTCGATAGAGGCCCATCTGAGGTTCAGCCAGAAACCTGACCTGGTGATTAGAGCTGGTGGCAAGCAGCTCAGCGACTTCATGATCTGGCAGGCCGCTTATTCAGAGCTTTATTTTACTGACGTAAACTGGGGCGCCTTGAGAAAAATCGATTTCCTTCGCGCCATCAGGGACTGGCAACGAAGAGATAGGCGCTTCGGGCGCTAATTGGACCTCGGTAACTGCGCATTTTTTAAAATGTCCTTGGTCGTGAGAATTTCCAGGAACTGCGATGGTATCATCTCCGAGATGACGATATCCTCGTTCACAGTCATCATCTTCACTCCCCCTTTTTGGGCATTTGCAGCATCGACCTGGATTATTTTTGGGTTTCCAGTGCGAAAGGTGGCCACATGCCAGGCTTTCTGGGGAGTGGTTGAGAGATGGACGTACCTTTGAGAAGCTGATTTAAGTCCTATCTCCAGGATCCTGTCCGCCTCTTCCTCGCTTGCACCATAGTAAAGTTTGGGAAGCTCGTTGTCAGCGTGATCCAGCTCCACATCCACCGAGTGCCCATACCTGGCCCTGACCTTGTCGTCGTGTATCTCATACCTTTGCTTGGGATCAGACTCGACGAGCGCAATCACCAGTTCCTTGCTTGCCCAGCGATGTCGGCTTCTCACCACCTCACCAAGCTTTGCAAGGTCAACCCATCCCCTGGAGTCCATCTCCAATCCCAGGTCTCCTGGAAAGTGTCGCAGCCCACCCGCCACCAGCCGGCCAAGCTGTTCTGTTTTGGTCTCATCCAAAAGAAGCTGACCTGTCGAGCCACACTCACAATGCTCTCCCCTGAAAAATCCGTGCTGAGGGCAACGTTTAATCATCAACAGAACTCCTATTGCAAGGGATGGCCCTACGAATAGATATAACTGACCATCACACCAAGCAAAGTCTCAAATACGTTTGTTTGGAATAAACCAATATGCCTGATTCAAACGAGGTCGAGAGAAAGATACGCGAGATACTGCTCGATATGGGCGATGATCAACTCTTGGCCAAGCTGGGTGGAGTTCTCAAAGGTTATGATGAGCGTGATCGCAGGATCAGCGAAACCCTGGAAGAGATGATCGAAGAGGTTGACAGGCTCCTGCTCAAATTGGATGAGCTGGAATCTGGGGCGCTCGACGATGAGGATGACGAACTTTTCATCAGGTGAGGCCTTTTGGATACACTACCAGATATTCAAGCCTGCGAGCCCGATTATCCCATCAACCTGACCAGAGTTGGTGTGACTGGCGTCAAGAAGCTCGTAAAAGTTGAGCGCGGAAATGACGAGCGCCCTGTGATTTTAATCTCCAACTTTGAGGTCTTCGTGGACCTCCCTTCGGATCGCAAAGGAGCCAACCTCTCACGCAACTTTGAGGTGATCGACGAGGTCTTAGAAGAGGCCATAAGCTGTCCTGTTTACGAGATCGAGGAGCTTTGCGGCGAGATTGCCAAAAGACTTCTACACAGGCACGAGTACGCCTCTCAAGCCGAAGTGAAGATGAAGAGCGAGTACATCGTCCGCAGACAGACGCCTGTGACAAAAGTCACCTGTCAGGAAGTTGTGGATATATTTGCAGAAGCCGTGGCAAAAGCAGGGCCATCTGGATATCTGAAGAAGACTGTAGGAGCTGAGGTTTTGGGAACAACGGCATGTCCATGTGCCCAGGAGATCTTGAAAGAGCAGGTCCAAAAGGAGCTGGAAAAAATTGGCGTGTCAAAGGAGTCTGCCAAAGAGTTCTCTGAGCGGATGCCCATTGCGACGCATAATCAGAGAGGTCGCGGCAGCATATCGGTTGAGGTTCATGACCAGCGTTGCGTTTCCATCGACAGGATCATCAAGATCATCGAAGAGTCCATGAGCTCCAAGGTTTACGGCCTTCTGAAGCGTCCTGACGAGGCCATTGTGGTGGCAAAAGCTCACAGCAATCCAAAGTTTGTGGAGGACTGCGTCCGAACCATGGCCCAGAAGGTGGTTGAGGCCTTTTCAGACCTGCCCGACGACGCTGCAGTAACCCTCAAGCAGATAAACGAGGAGAGCATTCATCAGCATAATGCCTTTGCTGAGAGAACCGCCAAGATGGGAGAGCTTCGATCTGAGCTTGCGAGCATCAGGGATGGAAAATGACGAATACTGAAAAAATTTCAGGCCCACTCAGGGAGCTTCTTCGCGAAAAAGAGATCATAGCAAGATGTGAACTTCTTTTGCGAACCTACGACATCGTTTCAGCCGCAAACCTGAGCGAACAGGAATCGGATGAGCTGAAGAAGATGGTAGGAGAGCGCATTGCTCCAGGCATCTTTGCCAGCATCATGAACGGTGAGGCTATCTTCTTCGATCTGCCAAAGCTTGATACTTATACGCAGATCAATGGCCGTATCTTCCATTTTCTTCACACCCAGAGGTACAGCAAGCAGGACTTCGATGATGCATATCGCAGTTTCCTTCAAGCCATCCCTGAGCTGAAGAGCATCTTGAAAAAGAGCCTGGTTCGTATGCTGAAGGCCTTCCTGGAGGATGCTGGATACGTCCTTTCCAGTGAGAGTGAGGAAATGCTCGTATTCTCCGCAGCAGGTCGCACTTTGCAGGCCTATGTTGTCACGAGCGTCCAATCCATTGATCTAAATTTGTGCGGGCAAAAGATGCAGCCAGATGTGGACTGCGTCATCCTGGTGCCAAGCGGCGAAAGCCTGGAGCCATTCATGCATTTTTTCCGGGAAAAAGGCAAGACGGCAGAGGAGAAGGGCATTTCGATCTGGCTCGCAAACATGGAGAAGGGAACCATCGATCCCTTCATCGGCTACACCACTGACATGGATATCTACAAACAGTTCAACAATCCGCGCCTTGCTGAGATGGTGAGGAACAACTGGACGAAGAAGCCAAGAATTTGAGAACATTGATGATTACAGCTCTTATTTCTTATCCATCTGAGAGTATTCTATACGATGATGATATTATTAATAAAATGCAAACCTTCTTGCCCTCAAGCAAGAAGCAAATATTAAATAGATAGAAAGTAGATAGAAAGATCATTAAAAAGCAGTAGCAAATCAAAAATCAAATGGAGTGGGGTAAATGAAGGTCTGGCTCCCAATATTGGTCATGCTTTTTGCATTGACCAACATCGCCTTTGGCGCTGTGGGCGATGGCAGCGTTTCTGATGGGACATCATCTATTCAGTTGGGTCAAAGCTATTCGACAGGTGCGGCTCTTCAAGGAACAGGTTCCCAATTCACTGGCTATCAGGCAGCCTCGGCAGGAGCATCTGCTCCATCTCAAGGTGGCAACGCCCAGTATCAAAGCAATCAACAATTTCCGGTCCAGTACTCCTCTCAGAGCCCACAAGCTACAGGCGCCTCTGCGCCTCAGATCGCAGGACCTTATCAGGAGAGTGTGGCTGCAGAAGATTTGAAGCTCTCCCAGCCTGTGGCAGATAGCTTCCGCCCTGATGAGAGCCTCGGTTTTGTGTCTGCAACTCTGCCCAGCACTTTGGCCGCAGGAGCCAGCAGCACAACTTATGGAAGCACTACAGGCAGCATGATGGCCTCAAGTCCCTTGTACTATCCAGGCTCGGTGATCTCTCCCAACAAGTTCTATGTTCAGACCTCATACGGGCTTGCAACTGTAGCAGGCTGCCGCTATGGCGGCTATCTGCCCCTCTGGGCCGACATATCCTCAGGTGGCAACTTTTTTGTTTATGAGTGGTATCCGGGCCAGAGCACGCCGTACGTGAGATTGTGGGACTGGACCTGGACAGGCTTCAAAAAAGGCTGGTTCTACGGAGATGTGGCTGGCTGGCACATTCTCTGCTACAATTGCCGTGATTGGTCGAATTACGTCTATATTTATGTTTATCCCACAAACGTGTACTCCAGCGATGCATCCGGCAACGCCAACATGGGCAAGGCTCAGACATATTTGCAGACCGAAGCTCCAACTCCGCCAAACCCCAACTCCGAGAGCCTTGTGCTCCCTGATTTTAGCATGTATAAACCATACGCTGGCCAGACGACTCAGGCTGCTCGCTTTAGCTATCCTGCTCAGTCCGGTCAGCCAGTTCAGTCAAGCTACCCTGCTCAGGTTGTTGTGGCAACGCAGGTTTCAGGTGGCGTCTCTAGCAGCTATCCATATCAGGGGAGCTGTCCCACCTGCACTGCATCCGGCAGCCTGGCAGCTCCTTTTGGGTATTCTCCGCAGAGCTATCAGGCAGTCTACCCAACGCCTTCGACCTGCAGGTGCAATGAATATTATGTCCAGTATTATACTAACAAAATCTGCACCGTAGCTGGAGTGTACTGCGGTGAGTGGCTTCCCCTCTGGTCCAAAGTCAGCAGGCCAGGGGTCTACTGGTCTTACGAGTGGAAGATATGCAAAGATTCAAAGGGCTACTACTGCTCTCCTGAAGTAAAGAACTTTGGCTTCAAGAACACCGGCTGGTATCAGACCTGGTTTGAGGGCAATGACACTGGGTGGCATATCCTGAGCT
>CAZRYL010000048.1:0-13494 GCA_964604285.1 uncultured Methanotrichaceae archaeon | reverse complement strand
GAAAGTGCTGGCCACGAAGGGCAATGTAGAGAAAATATTGGTATTGGCCCAAGACCAGTCCGGCCAAGAGATCAAGGGCACTGTTGAGTACATCCAGTCGAATGCGTCCGCAGCATCCTCAAGCCCAACTGAGCAAGATATCCATCTCAGCACCCTATCCTCTCCAACAGCTTCCAGCTCGCCTTCCGTCTCATCTGCCCAGGAAGTCACAACCAAAAGCTCGGTGCCAGAGAAGACCGCAAATTCTGAAGTTCCCCGCTTCAGCCTGACTATTTCTTCCAATAAAACCGAGGGACGCGAGGGCGAGATGGTGGGATACAGATGCACAGCGCAAAACTTGGGTCCGGTTGAGCTCTCCAACGTCAAGATATTTTGTGCTGGCAAGATGGCCTCCACCAAATTCCTCCCTCCTGGCGAAGAGCTGTTTTTGGATGGTGCCCTGCGAATAGAGGATAATGTGCAGCTCTATGCAGGCGCTGTTGGCCAAGATGCCAAGGGAAATCTCTACACGAACAATACCTCGATCGCCATCTGGAAGGTCTCCCCGCAGATCAAACTGCAAGTTGAAGCTCCAAATGGCGTTCATCGCAATGAGGATGTCACCGTCCGTGTCAAGGTTGAAAATTGCGGCAGCTGCAATCTCACCGATATAAATGTCTCCGACTGCTTTGGCGAGATCGGCCAGATACCTGTCCTGAGCTCTGGCGCTGCCCAACTGCTGCAGAAGGACAGAGCGATAAAAGAGAGCATTCATGGTGAGGTCAGGGTCATCGCCCACGATCCAGTGGGCCGCGAGGTTTACGCAAGCCATGGCCTTGACATTTGTGTGTTGAATTCTTCCCTGCAGATCCAGGGAGAGGATCCAGAGGTCAGAGCATATCCTGGTGAGCCCGCTGAAGTTACTTGGATCTTGAGAAATACCGGTGAAGAGATCCTAAAGAACGTAACACTGGATGCTGACGGCAAAAAATGCATGCTCAGGGAGCTGAACCCTGGAAAATCAGTTCGAATGGCTGCGATATACTGTAAAAACAACACCACCTGGATAAACGTCACAGCGCGCGGCGAAGATGTTAGCGGATATGAGGCGTTTGCAGAGGGCAGCGTCCACCTCACGACTCTGAGACCTGGCATCAGCCTGAAGATCATGCCTCCTGAGCTGGAAGTATGTCCTGGCGAGACCGCGGACATAAACGCTCTGATCACCAATTCCGGTGACGATGCCCTCACAGATGTCATGCTTGCTCAGGATGGGTCGATCCTTGCAACCATTGACCGTATAGAGCCAGGGGAGTTCAGGGTTGTAAATTCCCGAACTGTGATCTCCTCTAACTCCACCATCCATTTAGAAGTGTCTGGAAGAGACTCGCGCGGCCAGACCTGGTCAGATGCTGGCTTAGTAAAGGCAACTATTGTAGTCTCAGCGCTCAAGGTATTCGTCAGCGCCTCGCCGCCTGCCGTAACTTTGGGAGGCAGTGCCAATCTCACCTGTACAGTAGCAAACACAGGAAGCGTTCCTATTTACAACATATTCGTGATCAGCAAGCAGTTCGGGCCTCTGGGCAACATCGAATATCTAGCACCAAAGCGTCAGACTACGGTCTTTTCGCTTAAGTCTGTCGAAAAGGCTGTAGACGACGTCGTATTTGCAGAGGGATTCACCCAGGACAGGAAGTCTGTGCGGGGATCGTGTGATCTGCACATCGACCTTCTGGCTTCGCCCCGGAAGGAGACGGAGAGCTTGGCGCCAGATAGCACAAAATCACAGGATTTGGGCACCAGGATACTGGGGGCCAATATCAGTTGCGGCAACGTGAGCATTGCTTTTGGCCTGCCATCTGAAGAGGAGACAACTTTAAAGTTCTCTCAGAAGATCGCAAGTGATGTAGATCGCTCTACAGTGCAGTCCAACAATCTGGTTATGGATGGAATTTCAAACCTTCTGCGCTATGTAGAAAAGATCCTTGGGAGGTTCGACGACGAGCCCCAATCCTCAGCAGCCAGGGAGTTTTCTTCTGGGAGATTGGAAAACCTTTCGGCTGCTGAGAACTATGAGCTGAGCATTGCAGGAGTCAAAGGCTCAGAGCACGGGGCGATAAGCATCCTGGATGTGAGCGCAACGCCGTCTCAGCCCGCCGCCGGAGAGGCAGTTAAGATATCAGCACACATAACGAGCCCTGCTGGTATAAAATCTGCATCTGTGAAGTATGGCATGGCCGACTCTCCTCTCACCAAACAAGATATGCTTGATGTGGATAGAGTTCACGACTCTCCTATGGTCCTGGAGTCGGGCAATTCCATGGATGGATACTGGAGCTGTTCCATTCCTGGAAAAGACTCAGGCGTCTACATGGTGCTCTCTGTCTGGATGACAGATGGAACGAACACAGCCGAGGGAGGGCCTTACATGCTCCACTGGAGCACAATTAACTCTGCGCCCTCCGCAGCGCAAGGCGGCAATGTCGGAATGATTGCTCCTTCAGCCGCGAAAAACGGTATGCTATTCATCGAATCATCTTCCGTTAAAGGCAAAGGACAGGTCTCCATAAAAGATAGCTTTCAGGGGTCGGCTAT
Source organism: uncultured Methanotrichaceae archaeon (assembly GCA_964604285.1). Classification (GTDB taxonomy): domain Archaea; phylum Halobacteriota; class Methanosarcinia; order Methanotrichales; family Methanotrichaceae; genus Methanothrix. Next base: position 10,920 of record CAZRYL010000048.1, on the reverse strand, counting down.
GAACTATAATGAGAAGATGATAGGCAACGGATCCATCAGCCTTGAGACGTTGCGGTGCATCGACCGGAAGAATGTGGACAACTTTACGGAGAAGAAGGATCTGGTCTTCACGGGCGGCAGTCTCAAGGGCCACCAGACAGTGGAATCTCCCAGATTTCAAGGGGGCCTAGGCGCCTCGGTGACCCAGAGGTTCAACCTCAGCCATGTGGACAAGAGCGAGACCTCAAGCGTCAGCAGTGCAAGCCCGACAAACAATACCCTGACCTTCAAAACCGACCAGGCCTTCGACGGGACCTGGAATATTCAGACCAAATATGCTAAATTCTTCAAGAAGATAAAGGCTGATCAGCAGTACACTGGCTCCTTCCAGACGGAGAAGACGATCAAATTCCAGGACGCGGGGCAGAATTAATGGGTGTGTTCATGGGTCGTTCAGGCTAATTTCTGCAATTTCGGCTATTTCTTCATCTCTTATTATCGAATTAATGTCGTTTAGATCCTGTAATAGATCAAGGCCTGATGTCGTCGTCTTGTATACCCTGTTCTCTTTTATCAGATATCCGTGCTCCGTCAGCCATTCTAGATATGCTCCGGCATTCTTGAAATTCAGGTTGATCTGGTAGACTATTTTAGTCTTTGTCGACCCATCTGACCTGCACATATCGAGAATGCTCTCGAGTATCTCCAGCTTGTTTCGCCGCGCCATTTTTCAGCCCTCATCGAGAATGCCCTACTTCAGACAATATCTTTATGAGAGCTGATAAAACTTTCGTAATTTTCGACGCTTCATGCTGCTCAGTTTCAAAAAGCATTGGGTTCTTATAACTCAAAATATTCCAAAAAAATTAAAATTCATCAGACTCATTTCTTCAGGGCTGCGACGATAAATGCATCCAGGTCCTGCACAGCCCTTTGAAGCTCTTCATCCTCCGCCAAACCCTTGAGTTTGGCCAGATCCCTTCGAAGAGGGCCGAGCCGTAAAGCGGTGCCTTCGCCAGATGCTGCGAGCTGACGGAGCCTCTCCAGCCTCTTGCAGTGTGCATTTGGCATTTGCAGAAGTCCGAAAAGTTCTACCAGGGCTCTTTCGATTCTCTTGCCGCGATCTGTCAGTTCCAGATATCTGATTCTGCCCTCCGGCCTGGAACTAATCAACCCATGTGCCTCAAGCTCTGAGAGAATACTGGATGTATGAGGAAAAGTTGAGTCAATGCGCTTGGCGATCATGGCAGCATAAGCTGGCTTCAGTTCTCCGACAGCCAAAAGGGCTAAAACAGGCTTTTCCCGAAGGAAAAGCCGTTTCAGTGATTCAGACATGGTTTATTTACGAACCTCAGGCTACAACAGATGTCGAATTGGCCTGTACCTGGGTTGGACGAATAGGCACAGCCCGCAAGGCTTCACTTGGCAGAACGATCTCTGATTGCTTGTTGAAGTCGTAATACAGATCGTACGTTTCAATACTGACGGATATCTCCCCGAGCCGCACTGATTGGTTGAACATCTTCATCTGACCCGTTGTTGGGTCCATGCCTCCGATGATCTCGGGCGTCATGTTGAAACTCATGCTGCTCTGATATTTCACTGGCAAATAGGTCTCCTTTGAGATCCAGACGTATTTTTCTATCACACTCGTCTTATTAAACTCTGTGCGGTTGATTTTAGGCATAAGCATCGGATACTGGGTCAATTGAGCGGCTATGCCAAATGCTGTGCTGTAGAGGCTCTCCATATCAGCATTGCTCGTTATGATCTTCAGCTTGTAGGCATCTGTACCCTCGACGCTCTCAGAGCCGACTTTCTCAAGCTGAGATTTATTGATGGCCTCTGCCAGGGCTTTTACCTGGTTGTTATTGTCCTCGCCCCAGATCGCCTCAACGGGCCTCGGATCGATGAGGTGCGTCCAATTTCCAACATCATTTTTTACATAAGTTGAGTTTCCTATCTGGTAGACATCTGCATGTGTGGTGCTGGTGTTCTCAGCCTGGCCAGGCATCTGCACAGTGGTCTTGGTCCAGCCTGTGGCAGCTGCCTGATAGCCAGATAGGTTCACAGATGCTGTGGTCTCAGAGCTCTCCATGATGGTTGTAGCGTTCTCTGGGGTGGCATTGATCCCGACAGCGTTGAGCTTCATTGTCTGAACCATAGAGCTTTTGAGGCTGTATGAGCTCAAGTTCTCTGCTGATCTGATCTCCAGTATCTTTAGCTCCTCTGCGCTCTTCTCCGCGCCGGTCCCACTTGGGCTTTTCTCCATGCAGCCCGATACTGCCACGGCTATGAGCACAAGAACCAGTAATATCTTATTCATGTCATCATCTCCAAATAATTACACTGCAGCGAAATTGCATAACTTACTACCAAGTCCTTAAGATGTGGGGATTCAGTTTAAATCCTTTCCGATTTTCACTTCCAAAGCCGGACATGACCATTCACTTGGATCTGGTCGGCTTGAACTTCTCGCCAGTGATCATCTCAAAGAGTTTTATGTAGATCCTGCCGGTTTCATTCACTACTTCAGAAGGCAGTGCTGGTATGGGGGGCTCGGCGCGGCCCGCGTCCCTGGCAGCATAAAGCAGGTCCTTGTAACCTGTTTGCCGATAGTACTGGCGCACATACTCCTTGGAGAGGTCCACGAACTCCCCTGCGTCATATCTGGCCTTGTCCCAGAAGCGATCCTCGTCTGCCGTTCCATAGACATCCACCACCATGATCCTCCGGTCCTCGTCGAATGCCAGCTCCTTCTTACCATCGACATGAATAAGCCCTCGAGGTGCAACACTTCTGTTGATATCTTCGTCGATTTGCAGCACGATCTCCCTGGCCTCGTCGTATTCATGGGGCTCAAGGCCCGAGATTCGCAAAGCCTCTGCTTTATCCAGCAGCCTGTCGGTCTTCTCAAGTTTTGTGGAGACCTCCAGAAAAGGCTCAGGAAGTGGTTCTCCATAGGTGACCTTATGTCCAGAGCCAAAGCCCAGCGCCCCTGCCGTGATCTTTCCTTCCCTCACCCTGTCGAAGAGTGAGCCTGCAACATACCATCGACAGATGAACTCCAGGGGTATTAGGAAATTCTTGGACCGACTGGTGATTTGGCGCGGCTGGAGGATATCCACCTTCTTGCAGATCATGCTGCTGGGCGGGATGAACTCCAGAAAGTGGGTTTTGATGCCCATCTTGGCTGCTCTTTCAAACCAGTAAACGCCCTCACGGCAGAGGGTCTCGCCCTTAAAGGGAATGAGGCTGGGGATGACCTTGTCAAAGACGGAGATGTTGTCAGTGAACATGAACTCAAGGCGATCGCCCAAGTCGTAGGCCTCCTTCACCTTGCCCTTTATCAATAGCTTGCGTTCCATTAGGCGCTAACTTTCATTAGGCAAGATGATAACCTTTTGCTTTTAAAATGTGAATCTTTTAAAAAAAAAGATAATTTAGAGAGGCTTACTCGAAGTCCTCTCCGCCCATGCCACCCATGCCGCCGGGTCCGCCTGCACCGCCAGGTCCGCCTGCAGGTCCGCTTGACTTTGAGGCGATGACGTCATCTATGCGCAGGATCATGACTGCTGCCTCAGCTGCTGAGTTGATGGCCTGAGTCTTGACACGCAGTGGCTCGACGACGCCCAGATTCAGCATATCAACAGGCTCGCCTGTGTCCATGTCCAGGCCTGCGCTCTTGACGCCTTTCTCATGCTGGCTGCGCAGCGCCACCAGGGAGTCGATCTGGTCCAGACCTGCGTTCTCTGCCAGTGTCTTGGGTATTACCTCCATGGAGTCGGCGAAGGCCTCGATGGCTAGCTGTTCACGGCCGCCGACTGTGGCAGCGTACTCGCGCAGTCGCAGCGCCAGCTCCACCTCTGGAGCCCCACCGCCCGGGACCAGCATCTTATCCTCGACGACGACGCCGACAACGCGAAGTGCGTCTTCCATGGCCCTGTTCAGCTCATCGACCACGTGCTCAGTGCCACCGCGCAGGATTATGGAGACTGACTTTGGATTGTCGCACTCTTCGACGAAGGTCATCTTCTCATCGCCGATCTTCCTCTCCTCGACAAGTCCTGCCTTGCCAAGGTCTTTGGCATTCAGGTCATGAATGCTGGTGACGATCCTTCCGCCAGTTGCGCGTGCCAGCTTCTCCATATCGCTCTTCTTGACGCGCCGAACGGTGTATATTCCAGCATTGGCAAGGAAGTGCTGGGCGAGATCATCGATTCCCTTCTGGCAGAAGACGACATTGGCTCCCGTGGCTTTTATGGCATCCACCATGCCCTTCAGCATGGTCTCTTCCTGATCCAAGAAGGCCTGCAACTGATCGGGGGAGGTGATCTCGATCTTGGCGTCCACCTCGGTCTTCTCGATCTCGATGGCAGCATTCAGAAGGGCGATCTTGGCTCCTGTAACCTTCTTTGGCATGTTGGGATGCAGCCTGTCCTTGTCGATCACCATTCCGTGAACGAGCTCGGAATCGGTAATTCCGCCGCCCACCTTCTTCTCCACGGTGATGTTGTCGGTATCAACGCTGCCGTCCTCGTCCACAACGGCTGTAACTGCCTTCACAGCCAGATCTGCCAGGCTCTCCCTTGCGGTTCCTGAGCCCTTTCCGGTCATGGCTGTGATGGCGATCTTCTTCAAGAATGAGTCGTCTTTTACAGAGATGTCAACGCCAATGGTCTTCAGGATCTCAAGCGATTTGTCGGCTGCTGCTCTGTAGCCTGCAGCAATGACTGTCGGATGAATCTCCTGGTCCAGCAGCCCTTCTGCCTGCTTTAGCAGCTCGCCTGCCAAAACAACGGCTGTAGTTGTACCATCCCCGACCTCAGCATCCTGGGTCTTGGCGATCTCCACCATCATCTTGGCCGCAGGGTGCTCGATGTCCATCTCCTTGAGAATTGTGACACCATCATTGGTTATTACCACGTCTCCAAGGGTGTCCACCAGCATCTTGTCCATTCCCTTGGGGCCCAGAGTCGTTCTGACAGCTCCTGCAACTGCCTTTGCTGCCATGATGTTGGATTTCTGTGCCTCGCGGCCAGCGGTTCTCTGGCTGCCTTCCTTTAGAATGAGTACTGGTGTTCCTCCAAATTGTCCTGCCATTCAATTACCTCCAATGTTATAGGATCAAAGTGAGATATCGGGTGTTTGAACTTCTATATAAATGCTTCGGTTTGAACGCTCAGATTTGATGCAGGATCCTTTAAAAAAAGGAGATGTCGTGAAGGCCACAGAATGCCTTCAAAATAGGTTGATGTACCTCTCGACCTCCCAGGGATGCACATAGGTGTTGTACGCCTCCCACTCCAGCAGCCCAAGGCGCATGATGTTCTCGAAGACGTGCTCGCCCAGCGCAGAGCGAATCACTCTGTCCCCCTCCAAACAGTCCAGCGCCTCCTTCAGGTTGGCAGGCAATGTCTTGATGCCCATGGATCTGCGCTCCGCCTCTGTGAGATGGTACACGTTGAGGTCCACTGCATCTCCAGGATCAATGCTCCTCTTGATGCCATCCATTCCCGCTGCCAGGATGACTGCGAAGGTCAGATAGGGATTACAAGTTGGATCGGGAGAGCGGAACTCCAGGCGCGTGGACAAACCTCGACCTGCAGGTATACGAATGAGCGAGGAGCGGTTCGGCCCGGACCATGTTATGTAGACAGGTGCTTCGAAGCCCGACACCAGACGTTTGTATGAATTGATGAGCGGGTTGGCTATGGCAGTAATTGCGCTGGCGTGCTCGATCAGTCCGCCCACGAAGAACCTGGCCAGATCGCTGATGTTATTTGGCATTTGAGGATCGTAAAATGCATTCTCATCGCCTCGAAACAGAGATATGTTGACATGCATTCCTGTGCCGGCTGCCCCAAAGATCGGTTTTGGCATGAATGTAGCACGCAGCCCCTCTCGCATTGCTATGGTCTTGGTGACGTACTTGAAGGTGACCACTTTGTCGGCGTTCTTCAGAGCATCATCATAAACGAAGTCTATCTCGTGCTGACCGCGGGCAACCTCATGATGCGAGGCTTCGATGGTGAAGCCCATCTGGGTCAGCGCGCGAATGATCTCGCGCCGCACATCCTCTGCCAGATCCACAGGTCCGAGGTCGAAATAACCGCCGAAGTCATGTGGCGTTGTGGCCGAGCCACCATTCTGCTTCTCGAAGAGGAAGAACTCCAGCTCAGGACCGACGTTCATCTTGTAGCCCATCTCACGCGCATTCTCCAGTTGCCGCTTCAATACGTATCGCGGGTCGCCCTCGAAGTGCTTTCCGTTGGGGAGGTGAACATCGCAGATCAATCGAGCTTCATTGGAGCCATCCTTTGTCCTCCATGGAAGGAGGCTGAATGTGGAGAGATCTGGTCGGAGGACCATGTCCGATTCCTGAATCCTGGCAAAGCCCTCGATGGATGATCCATCGAAGGATATGCCGTTTTTCAAGGCCTTTCCCATCTGAGTTGCTGGAATGGCCACATTTTTTACAATCCCCTGAATATCAGTGAACTGCAGCCGGAGGAACTCTACGTTCTTCTCCTGAATGGTCTTTAGAACCTGCTCTTGGGAGTGCATTGAACATCATCACCTGCCAGTCGAATTATGAATTTTTATGATCAAGGCTCGACCTGGAGTTTTAAATATTTGGTGCTATGCTCTTCATGGAGATTTGATGTCTGGCAAGAGAGTTCTGGTGGTGGACGCGGGGGGCAGAGGAAACGCCATAGCTCATGCCTTTGCCAGGAGCGCTGCGGTCAGGACAGTTTATGTCGCTCCGGGAAATGCAGGCAGCGAGATGCTTGAGAAATGTCGCCTTGCATCAAGGCATGGCAGGGGTCCAAAGTCAATATCCGAGCTACTTGATTTTGTGAAAAAAGAGAGCATCGACCTGACTTTCGTGGGTCCCGAGGGCTACCTCTCAGAGGGAATGGTCAACGTCTTCCAGGAGGCTGGGCAGCGAATCATCGGCCCAAAGAAGGAGGCGGCAATACTGGAAGGCAGCAAGTGCTTCACCAAGGACCTGCTCAAGAGCCTGATGGTCCCGGTTCCGCCATGCCAGAACTTCTCGGATGCCTCAGAGGCCAAAGAGTACGCTCTCCAGTACTGCGCAGAAAACCCAAAGAAAGGGCTGGTGATCAAGGCAGACGGCCTGGCGGCTGGAAAGGGATCTGTGGTATGCGGCTCATCCGTTGAGGCCCTGTCGGCCATCGATCGAATCATGGTGAACCCCAGGCTCTTTGGGCCCGCAGGAGCGAAAATTGAGATCGAGGAGAAGCTGAATGGTCGCGAGCTCATGTTCTTCGCCCTGAGCGATGGCCAGACAGTTCTGCCTCTTGAGTCGGCGCTGGACTATAAACAGGCCTTCGCCCCGAATGAGGATGTAGCTATCCGGCTATTCAACAAGCTCTCTGGCAATCCCATCCTCGACAACAACCCAAACACAGGAGGGATGGGCGGGTTTTCGCCGCATCCCTGGCTGGACGAGGAACTGACAGAGAAAATAATGAGAAGGATCGCTGTGCCTACAGTTCGCGGCTTCAAAGAGGCCACGGGCCATGAGTATGCTGGAGTGATCTATTTCGGGCTCATGATCTCTGAGGACAAGGAGCCGACAGTTTTGGAGATAAATGTGCGCCTTGGCGATCCTGAGGCAGAGGTGATATTGCCACGTTTAAAGACGGACTTTTACCAGCTTTCCCAGGCCATTTTGGACAGGGAACTTAAGGCCGTTGAGCTGGAGTGGTCGCAGGAATTCTGTCTGGGAATTTGTGCCATCTCTGGAAGGGCCATCAAGCCGCTGTCTTCAGGAGGCGAGGAGCGGCCAGGCTATCCTGGAGAGCATTACACCAACATGCCAATCAGCGGCCTGGAGAAGGTCGACCCGGGTGTACTGGTCTACCACAACGGCACCGCCTTTGGAGCAGACGCCACTGGCAAGCAAAGGCTTTTCACGACCGGTGGCCGGGTGCTGACTTTGGTGGCCCGTGGAAATACCCTTGGTGAGGCCAGAAGCAAGGCATACGAGAACATCAAGAGAATACATTTCAATGGAATGCGCTACAGAAAGGACATCGGCCTCGGATATGTTTAAAATCCATTTCACCTTGGCAAATTCATAATAGGGGCAATACCGATGATAATATTTGGACTGGAAGGAACCGCCTGGAACCTGAGTGCCGCTCTGGTTGATGAAAGTGGAGTGATTTACGAGAAGAGCGCAACTTATGTTCCTGCCAGGGGCGGCATCCATCCACGCGAGGCCTCACAGCATCATGCGGACCACATGGCAGAAGTGGTGGGCGGTGTCCTGGCCAAAGCTCGCGAGCAGAGCCTGAAGATAGACGCCATCGCCTTCTCTCAGGGTCCTGGCCTGGGCCCGTGCCTTCGCACTGTAGCCACTGCTGCACGCGTGCTATCGCTGCGCTTTGGCGTTCCACTGGTAGGCGTCAACCACTGCGTAGCCCACATAGAAGTTGGAAAGTGGCAGTCGGGCGCAAAGGACCCTGCCATCATTTATGTCAGCGGAGCCAACTCCCAGGTACTTGCCCTGCGCCATGGCCGGTATAGAATCTTTGGAGAGACTCTGGACATCAGCATCGGAAATGCTATCGACAAATTCGCACGCTCTGTTGGGCTGCCACACCCCGGCGGTCCCAAGGTCGAGGCGCTGGCGAGAGATGCCAAGCATTACATCCCGCTACCATATACGGTAAAGGGAATGGACCTCTCCTTCTCAGGCCTGTCCACGGCTGCGACAGAAGCTGCCAAAAGATATGACCTGGCCGATGTCTGCTATAGCCTGCAGGAGACGGCCTTTGCAATGCTGGTGGAGGTGACGGAGCGCGCCATGGCCCATGCCGAGAAAAAGGAGGCGATGCTTGTCGGGGGCGTTGGTGCAAACAAGCGATTGGGCGAGATGCTGAACACCATGTGCCTTGAGAGGGGAGCGAAGTTCTTCCTTCCGCCGAAGAAGTTCATGGGTGACAACGGCTCTATGATCGCGTACACTGGATTGATCATGCTAAAAAGCGGCTGCACGACCCCTCTGGAGGAATCGAAGGTTCGCCCCGGGTATAGGACGGACGATGTGGTTGTAAGTTGGGCTTAGAGCTGAATTTCAGACTGCATGATAGCTTAGACGGACCCCGGGGTCGGTCAGGTCGAACCCCTGCACATCCAGCACCAGTGTGCCGTTGTAGGTAGATGAGAGGAACTCTAAACCTTGTGTGCAATTGATCTGGCTGAACTCATAATTGCCGGGAATGTAGAAGACTGCATGATATTCATCGTAATAGCCGTTTGCAGGAAAGTCCAGCACCCACCCTCGAGCATCATCCTTTAGGATAGACTCGCAAACAGCGTAAAGCTGCCCGTTCTCTTCATAGATGCGCTCAGAGCAGGAATTCATGAAGGGCAGTCCGGATATGTCATCGACGTTGCCAACTATCAGCGTCTTTTTGCTGCTTGTATCATCTACGTATACGTTTAAAAATAGCTGCTTGCCCTCACCCATGCTGGCAGAGGAGATAATGAGCAGCAGAGCAAAAAACAAGCCTGCAGGCCTGGCCGGATTCGTCATTGGCACCCAGATTGAAGTTGGAGTCGGGATGGAGACTAAGGGCCCCGATCTCCAGCATTATTCTTCTCGTATCCATGCATTGGGGGGCGCATATCCAGCAAAACAGCATATTTTCCAGCCTTATTTGTGCGATTCAGCTCTAGCTGGCCCCTGCCCACTATGCCTCCATCTGTGGGAGAGATGACGAGGTTGATACGACCCGCACTGACAGGCTCTTCGCTTGCAAGTTCAGGATTAGAGGCAAGCACATCAGCCCAGATAGTAGTTGAATCGTTGCCTGAGGGTGAGATTGATATGTTGACGAGTGGGTAGATGCTCCTGTCCAGCATCAAGCTCCCTCTATAGGACGTATTGCATCTTTTTGTTCTGATGTCATCTCTTATCTCGTCCAGGCTCTTGTTCGAGGCCATCAGTTTTCTGATTTGCATGGGTTCTAGAGGACATAGGGCCTCCACATTAAGCCTCAGGATATGAGACTCATTTCCCAATAGAGCAAATCCATGACCACTCTGGATGACATCAATTGGCACACCCACAGAATGGCCGATCATTTGCTGGTGTGTCATTTGATCGGGCTGTGCAAGAGACACGCCGAAAAGGCCTGTGACCAATAAACCCGCCAGCCACATGCATATGAGTCTTCTACAAACATCCATCATTTTGAGCCTCGTCATAAAATTAATTCCCAAACTTAAAAGATTAATTGCCCAGCAAGATAAGTGCCCATTTCGATGATAGATCCCCAAAAGGTGGTTGAGTTGGGTCCTGCATGTCTCGAAGCAGACATTACCAACTCACTCATCTTTTGTGTAGGAGGGTATAAATCATCACCAACGATCGGGTCTCAGTAGGTTGCGCCCACCCTCGCGTCCAAATCCAATAAACCCGGCCATTTCACGCAGTTGTAGCCTCTCTTTTTTAAGCTCACCCAGGGTCATGTTCTCTTTCTCTTGCATCCTCTTTTGTACCATGTCATTGATCTGAGCCACTGTCATGTTGTTGAGTTCATCCATCTTCTCTTTCTTCAGCTCCTTGATCTGAGCCAGTGTCATATTGTTCAGATCCTCTGCAGTCAGACCATCCATCATCAGCAGGAGCATCGGAGAGTCGCATCCCATCATGCAGCCTTCATGCCTCATATTTCGTAGCTCACCCAGGGTCATGTTCTCCATCTCTTCCTGGGTCAGATTATTTATCGAGAGCAGCATACCATTGTGCATTGCCCTGGGAGCGCCTCTGTCGGCCGGCATCGAGAATGCTGGTGCCACGAGAAGGCAGACCATGACCAATGCAATTGCAGCGTTCTTCTGTTTCATTAAACCCATATTTCGCACTAACGGTTTAAACACTCGATGATTTCTCCAGATTTT
>CAZRYL010000047.1:0-13556 GCA_964604285.1 uncultured Methanotrichaceae archaeon | reverse complement strand
CCAGAACAAAGCTTCAGAGGCACTACATTAATTTGAAAATTAATGTTACGGAGCAGTAGATTTAGTTCGCAATAGCATCACCCTTTTTTCAGATCGCCGTTTTCATAAAGCGTCCAATGATTTGGATGCAGTTAAAGCCTTAGGTAATAATAGTTTACGGTATTATAGCAATAAGTAATATTAGCTTAAAAAGCTATGTATTAGCCTTGGGCCATAATTGTGCAGGTCAACGTTGCTCTGGCCTCCATGAGAGCTTCACGTATGTCGTCCTATCGTCCATGAACAGGCTGCCGTCGCCTCTTCTCCAGCGATCTTCTATGTATTTGTGCAGCATCTCGTCATGATCTTCATCGAAGAGGTTGAGGGTGCTCTTGAGATAGAATAGGGCATCGTCGTAGCTTGTATACTCTTTTGGAAAGGAGGTCCCATGCAGAACTTCAATGTCAGGATAAAGTCCCAGATCATAGAGAATGTTGTAGAGCACATTGCATTTGGGAAAATGCGCCAATTGTTTTCCATGGATCTTGAAATAAAGCTCACTGCGAATCCTCTCCCAGTTCGCAATTCCTGCAAACCAGTAAAGGATGACCCGTTTCTTTGCCAGACGATTCATCTTCAGCAGAGCCTCACGGATTTCAGGGAAGTTCAAAGAATAGGAGGCAATGACAAGGTCGTGCGGCTCAAGATCCTCGGCAGAGACATCCTCCCATCTAGAGTTGATTACAGTGACATTTGAGAGCTTCTCCTCCATCAGGTGCCTCTCCAGGCAGCGTATCATGGGCCTGGATGGCTCAACCGCAGTGACCCATCTCACATTGTGGGCCAGTGGAACCGTCAGAATTCCGGGACCGGACCCGATGTCCAATACAGACCAGGACGGATCAGGACTCAACGCTGCAGCTCTCTTTTTCCCATCGATCCAAATATTCTCGGAGGCATCATAGCTCTTCGCTCTCTCCTCATTATCGTAGTAGTTGTCGTCTGTCAGCCGGGACGCCAGGAATGCGTCCCTCCAGATACAATTCCAATCAATCATAACACTTTGGCTCCCTTCATTAGAAAATAATGTATCGCCAAATGAGGGAAAAAAGTGTGGGCAATTATGGCACTATTTTCCTGCAGGGTTGACCGCAAACCAGGACTGGTAGCTGGTAAGTCCGTACCCCTGCAAAGGCACCCACCCCTCAGATCTATTAGTCCGAAAGACAGAGCCATCATGTAAGGATCGTGGCTCTCCACCCTCATGTCGAAGCTCTTGTTGTCAGGTCGGAACCAAAATATGCCAGGCCCACATGCGTTGTGCCGTAGAACTCATTGGCATTCTCATACCATGGACGCACCAGAGCATTCATAATTTTGAATTCTCTACTTGAAAGTCCAGCTTTCAAAACAACGGGGTCGGCAGAACTTGCGGCCTCGATGCTTGTGGCCACAAGCAGCAGTAGAAGGCCACATGCAAGGAAGCATTTCATCCTGATTTTGCTCAAAATGTTCTCCTCCTATCTCCCTGAGATCTTCGACAGGGCTCATTCAGGAGATAATGATGATCATAGTAATAATTCTTTCTATATTCGTAATAATAAATGAATTAGAAAGATCAAAAACGACGCCCTTGTATCAAGCTGTCTGGCCAGCAGCCGTCATGCGAAAAATTCCTTCATGATCTCATTGCTAATTAGGATTTAGATGTTTGTCCGCTTCGTATGACTTCACACCACACGTGCCTGGCGTATAATTACATCCAATCCAGCATCTAAGGAGGTCGTCGCCTTGAATCCTATCTCTTTTTCGGCCTTTGTTGTGTCAGCAAGCGTATGCAGCACATAATTCTTGATCGGATTTTCCATGTACTTGGGCCTTGCGTCCGTTCCAAGTTTCTTGTTCAAAATCGCAATCACATCGTTGAAGCTGTGCGCAATTCCCGTCCCCACATTCAGTATTCCGTGGTAATCGGACTTCATCGCCATTTGCAACGCCCGCACGACATCTTTGACATACGTAAAATCTCTCGTTTGCGATCCATCTCCGTAAATGACGGGCGCCCTGCCTTCTCGCATCTCCCACAGGAATTGCGATATCATGTTAGCATACTGCTTCTTGGCCTCCTCCTTCGGTCCGTACACGGAGAAGAACCTCATGCCAACCGAGCTAACATTGAAGAGCCTCTTGTAGAGCTCAGCCATCCGCTCCATGGCCAGCCGGGCCTCGGTGTAATAGTCTGTTACCTCGATTGCCATGTCCTCGCGATGAGGTGGCAAAAGGCCATTGTACAGGGAAGATGACGAGGCGTAAACCACACGAGCATCGAATTTTCTGGCCAGCTCGAAGACTGCTGTGAAGCCGTTCAGCGCCTCTCCAACCAGGTACGGATTTTTCTTGTACATGGGCGATGAAGACGGGATGCCCAAATGGTATATCTTCTCAGGACGAAGGTCCATTCCTGGCAGGTCGTTGCAGCTAGCCTCTATCACCCTCAAGCTGCCCTTCAAGCCCTCCAGGTTACTAAGACTTCCTGTGTGCAAGTTGTCCAGGACAACTACTTCCTCGCCTGATGCAAGGAGATCCTCTACAAGGTTGGATCCAATAAACCCTGCGCCGCCTGTGACCAGTGTGCTCATGTTTATCAGACTCCTAAAATCATTGAACTTCTATATCCGTCTGTCGCAGTTATATCGATTCACTGTAGACCCTTTCTGCCTTCTCGCAGATGGCATCCCAGTCATATCTTCTGGCTAGCTCCTTGCAGGATCCCCGCATTCCGTCGCTCTTCTGGAGCGTCCCGATCACAGCCCCAGCCAGAGCCTCACAAGAAGGCTCACACACCATCCCTGTATCCTCAGCTATCAGGTCTGATACTGCATTCATTTTGTGATTCACCGTCACCACTGGCAGACCGCAGGCCAGTGCCTCCAAGGCTGCCATGCCGAAGCCCTCCCTCGTTGAGGGCGAGACGAATGCCCGGGAGGATTTCATGATGGCTACAGCTTCATCATAATCTTCCAAAAATCCAGTGAACATCACATTCTTTTCCAGCCCCAGCTCGCGAACCAGGGCTGCCAATCGTTCCCTTTCCGGGCCATCGCCAACCACAATGACCCTTATGTCCGGAATATCCTTCTTTGCGATTCCAATCGCCTTGATCAGGAGATCAACATTCTTGTGCTCTACCAGCCTCCCAACATATGTTACGTCTGACTCCTCCGAAGAGGCCGGCACACGCTCCAATCCTTTTATATCAATGCCACCAGGCACGATCTGGACCTCTCGTGCTCCGATCTCCTCAAGGTCTCTCCTCGTCCTTGGCGAGATGGCTATGTTTCGATCAGTCAGGTTTGCAGCTGCTCTCTCAATCGACCTGCCTATGAACCCCTTTTTGCCTAAATATTCATACCAATAATCTCCCCACACTTCAAGCCATGTGATAAACAGTTTCGACCCCTTGTTGTTGCAAAGGAGCTTTGAGGAGAAGCAGGGCAAGTAAGGGAAATTCTGGCAGTCAATCACGTCAAAGTCTGCTGTAATGGACAGGACTTTGTAGGCAAAGCAAGCCGCCTGCCACAGTGACCTCTTTCCTTCGTGGTAGAGAGGCATAGGCTTGCAGATGCCGTGCAGCCATACACCATCTCTTAGCATCTCCACTTCTCCTGGCCACCACTTCATGCCATAGCAGTGAACCTCATGGCCCCGCGCGGACAGTCTGCGGGAGAGCTCATATATCCTCTTTTCTGCGCCGCCTTTAATCCAGGGGTACACAGCGTCGTAGATGTATGCAATCCTCATCTTGAGTTCCTATCCTTCTTGCTGTCCACCGTTGAGTAGCAGCAGGCTGATGAACATGCCTGAGAATATGGTCTGTATTCCGAGGATCGATAGAATCATGGCAGCCATTGCGTTCTGTACAGCATCCAGGGTTCCAAAGCCCGTGGCACCCCAATTTAAAAGAACTCTCATGCCAAGAAGAACACCAGCCAGCAGCAACAAAAGGCCCAAAAGCAGCTCTTTTTCTAGGGAATGGTAGCTCATCAGCCTCTTCATTTTTCCTGAACTTGAAAGGCCATAAACAGCTCCAAAAGCTCCGAAATGCATGCCTGCCAGAAGCATCTGGTAGCCTATAACGAGCAGCAGCCCTCCAAGGATCATTGAATGCATCCGCGATCCCCCTTGCAGATACACGCCTGCCGTCAGGGCCAGGCCCAGTGCCAGGGCCAGCAGTCCTGGAACGAGGAGAAATGGCACTGGCCTGTAGAGCATCATGAAACGCAGGTGTCTCCATCCGTCAGTAAATGTGTGGAGCTTGGAGCTCCCCTTGCGGGGATAATATGTGATGGGAACCTCAGCAATTCTCAAATCCTTAGACGCGGCCTCGATCACCATCTCTGAGGCGAACTCCATGCCGCCGGACCTCAGATTCAGCCTTTCAAGTCCCTCGCGGGTGATGGCGCGCAAGCCACAATGAGCATCCGATATGCCTGCAGAAAAGAGCCTGTTCAACACCCATGTAAGAAACGGATTTCCAACATAGTGGTGAAGCGCTGGCATTGCACCTGGAAGAATCTTGCCTTTCAGCCTTGATCCCATAACCATGTCGAATCTGCCGCTTTGAAGCAGAGTGAGCATCTCTTTGATTGCTCCTGGATCGTAGGTCAGATCTCCATCCATGAGCACGATGTATTTTCCTTGAGAATGTTCGAACCCTGCCAGGTACGCATTTCCGTAGCCCAGTTTTTCGGGTTTAATCACCCTTGCGCCACATGATGCTGCTCTTTTCGCAGTCTCGTCGGTCGAGCTGTCTGAGACCAAAATCTCTCCGTCTAGCCTCATCTCCTCATAGACCTTTTGGGCTCGACGAATGCATTCGCAGATGGTAGTGGCTTCATTCTTTGTAGGGATGATCAGGCTGACTTGGGGCACAGCCACCCATGTTGGAGCTTCATCTGTTTTAGCTTTTCCTCTCTAAAACCTTTTATATAATGATTCTCTTTATCGGAAACATGGACCGAGGGAGGAGGAGCGAGTCGGCTGAGCTGCTGGCAATTGTTTTCGTCGGCATTTTGCTGAAGTTGTTTGCAGGAAGGAGCTCTCTCACCGAGAGCGGCATTCTTTTGCCTGGCTACGATGAGTACTATCATATGCGCAGAATTTTATATACTGTGAACCATTTTCCTGGCACTCTCTGGTTCGACTCCTACCTCAATTATCCTCACGGCTTCAATATCACATGGCCTCCATTATTTGATCAAATCTCCGCAGCTCTATGCCTTGCCCTGAGCCAGTATGGCCATGAGACGATCGCCGTCTTTGTGCCTGTCATTATCGGATCAATTGCGGTTGCAGTGATATATTACATGGTGAAAGAGCTTTTCGGCAGGGAGGTCGCGCTGTTATCCGCCTTCATGAGCGTCCTGGCCCCATACTATCTACTGTACACGATGCTGGGTGCCATCGACCACCACTGCTTAGAGGTGCTGATGCATCTAATATCTCTTCTTTTCGTAGTATTGGCTGTCACTCGGAGCAATAAAAAGTATCACTTCGCGGTTCTGGCAGGCCTTGCGATGGCAGCCCTGGCATACACATGGCGGGGTGCAGATGTCTATCTGGGGATTTTCCTGGTTTATGCCGCCATCAAAATGACCCTGGATCTTAAGAGCGGTTCGTCCTCGAAGGATATCACCGCAACGCTTCTGGCCGCGTATTTTGTTGCATTGATCCTGGTTCTTCCTTTCTGGAGCACACCTTGGATGTCTCCATCCTTTATCGGCTTGATGGCCATGATCGTTGCCCTGTCTATCATGTTCGCCCTTTCGCTCTTAGTTGCCGAAAGGAATCTTTCCTGGAAGGCGTTTCCACTTGGGATTGTGGTTCTGGGCCTTGTCTTTGTAGTCCTCTCTCAACTCACTGGCGGGTTGTTTGGAGTGGGAGGGCTGATTCAGTCAGGGCTTGATTACATATGGGGCGGCAAGATGATCGGAAAGATTGGAGAAGCTGAGCCACTTATTTATGATTCAGAGACATTTTATCAAGTGATCTTCTCTGGCCTCGGGTTGAATCTTCTCTTTTCCATGGCAGCAATTGCAGCCTGTGTGGCATACATTCGGCGCGAAGTTGGTCCAAAAAAACAGGGACAGATCCTTTTTCTTGTCTGGGCAGTTTGCACCATCATTCTCACGTTTGGACAGTCCAGGTTCCTCTATTTATCCACTATCTCCATGGGAGTGCTGATAAGCATCCTGTTCTTCTTTGCCCTGGGACTGATCGAGAGTGGGATGCTCGAGGCTGGGCAAAAGGCCCCAAAATGGCTGGCTGTCGGCCTATTGTTGATCCTCATCTTGCCAACCCTGGCAGATACCATCTCCTTTGCAGAAAATACGCCTCCTGCTGTGGATAAAGACTGGCATCAGTCCCTCGTCTGGCTGAAGAACAACAGCGATGCCACCAGCTTCTACGATAACCCAGACAAGAATGCAGAATACAGCATTATGAACTGGTGGGACTATGGAAACTGGGTCCTCTACATATCAAAGAGGCCAGTGGTAGCGAACAACTTCCAGGCAGGAGTGATGGATGCTGCCAAGTTCTATCTATCCGAAGATGAGGATGATGCGATTGCAGTGCTGGACGAACGTGGATCTCGCTACATTCTGACCGACTACAAACTGATCTACAGCAAGCTGCCAGCAATTACCAAATGGGTGAACGAGGACGTCAATAGTTATATGAGACGGGAAGATCAAGGATCGCAGATAGCGATCATACCTTTGCAAAGGCTACTTAATACCACCCTTGCGCGCCTTTACCTCTTTGATGCTGTTGGCATGGGCCACTTCAGGCTGATCTATGAATCCGCTACTTTTTTTTCAGAAAGCTCGGCAGAGAGCGAGGTAAAGGTCTTCGAATATGTGCCTGGTGCTTTGATACGGGTGAAGGCAAGGCCAGGACAGAGGGTGGGTGCGTTGCTTAATATGACATCCAATCAGGGACGTGCCTTCACCTACGTCAACGAAGCCTCTCAAAATGAGGATGCATTCGAGATGAGGGTCCCATACTCTACAGAAAGCAGATATGAGACCCATGCCGTCAGCCCTTATCTGATCTTCGCCGGAAATGAAACACTTGTCAATACGCAAAGCCTGGATGTGAGCGAGAGAGATGTTCTTGGTGGCAGGACCATTGAGATAGCCTTCTGAGAAAGCTTATATAGATTAGGTCTTCGTAACTGGAGCCCATGGGCCAAGGGAAGAGGTATGAGTCTGCAGAACTGCTATCGATAATGCTATTTGGTTTTTTGCTTAGGCTTTTTGTGGGAAGACAATCATTAACAGAAAATGGCCTGCTTCCAGTTGGGTTTGATGAATACTATCACCTGCGCAGAATCTTGTACACAGTTAACCACTTTCCCAATACCCTTTGGTTTGACTCCTACCTGAACTTTCCGCACGGCCTTGAGCTTACCTGGCCGCCACTCTTCGACCAGCTCTTGGCAGCCATATCTTTGATGCTGGGCCAGCACACCCAGGGAGGTGTGGAGATGGTCTCTGCCTTTTTGCCCGCAGTCATGGGAGCTCTCACCATTGCGCTCGTATATTATCTTTCAAGAGAGCTCTTTGACCGCAATATAGCTCTGCTCTCTGCCTTGATGGTGGCCATCGCCCCGTGGCACATCACAAGGACCATGCTCGGCGCCACAGACCACCACTGTCTCGAGATTTTACTGGATTTAGCCGCCCTTTTATTTGTGGTGCTGGCCCTCTCCAGAAAGGAGAAAAGGTACTTCTTTGCAGCCATGGCGGGAGTCACATTTGCAGCTCTGGCCTACACATGGCTTGGATCAGACATTTATCTGGGGCTTTTCCTCGTCTACGCGGCTGTTCAAATGACGTTGGACCTGAGGCATGGTAAGACCTCAGGTGAGACGACGACCACGCTCCTGGCAGCATTTGGGGTGGCAATAATCCTTATGTCGCCTTTCTATAGCGCAGTATGGCTCAAGCCATCATTTCTTGGATCGATCTTCTTCTTCACTGGAATCCTTCTTCTCTATGCCATGGCCCGCTTTATTAATGAGAGAGGATTTCATTGGGCCGCTCTTCCTCTGGCAATGTTGGCGTCGGCCTGCGTCCTTGTGATCATCAATATGCTTCCGGGCCAGCCGTTTAAAATATACTCATTTGTGCAAAGTGGTGCTGATTATATCTTTGGCGGCAGGATGATAGGAAAGATAGCTGAAGCTGAGCCCTTCGTCTACGATGCAAATACCCTGTACAATCTCATAACCTCACCACTTGGATTTTCCATTCTTTTCTCTCTCGCGGGCCTTGTGGCCCTCATTCTACATATCAGGCGAGCCCCATCAGGCGCAAGACCAGCGCAGTTGCTCTTCTTAGTCTGGACTGTTGCCATCTTGATTCTAACCTTTGCGCAGATCAGGTTCCTTTATCTGTACTCCATCGCCATAGGGATGCTGATTGGCTTTCTCTTCTTTGCGGCAATAGATGCGATTTCAAAGAATATGGCAAAGAAAAAGACCTCAGCAGGAGGGCAGAAGCCTCTTGTGGCTCTGGCAGCGGTCTTTCTACTGATGCTCATAGCGCCAAGCGCACTGCAGACTGCCATTTTAAGCAATTACGAAAAACCTTCGGTGGCAGGAGAGTGGTACGATTCTCTGCAGTGGTTGATTCAGAATAGCAACACAACGAGCCACTACGATAACCCGGTGAAAGCTCCTGAGTATGGCGTGATGTGCTGGTGGGACTATGGAAACTGGATCGTATATCTATCCCGTCGGCCTGTTGTAGCCAACAACTTTCAAGCGGGGGCTGAAGATTCAGCCAAGTTCTACCTCTCAGAGAGCGAAGACGCAGCGACGGCTATACTCGATGCGAGGCGAGTCAAGTTCATCTTCATCGATCACGATACTGTCTTTGGCGGGGTGGACTCCTTGGCCAAATGGGCGAACCTGAGCCTCTCTCGATACGTCAAACTCGATGAATCTGGATCTATACCCAGGGCTGAACTGTTGCCACCCATGTTTAACACAACCATGGTCCGACTTTATCTGTCCGACGGAGTTGGTACAGACCATTTCAGGCTTGTCTATGAATCGGCCCCAGATTCGGGTTCAAACCCACCTAAAGCCGATGTCAAGATCTTTGAATACGTTCCAGGAGCATTGATCAAAGTCAGAGCAAACGCTGATCAGAGGGTCGTGGCCATGCTGAATATGACCTCCAATCAGGGACGATCCTTCACTTATGCGAACAGGGGCCAGATGAAAGAAGGTGAATTTGAGATAAGAGTTCCATACTCCACTGAGCTCAGGTATGCGACGCACGCCATCGAACCCTATACGATATTTTGTGGAAATAGCAAAGGAGTAAAGACGCAAAAGATCAACGTGAGCGAGAAAGATATACTCGAAGGCAATAAAATAGTGGTGAACTTCTAACCCAGGATCCCCACCATTTTAGCACTGAAACGTTGAAAACAAGGCTACCATTGCAGGTCTAACCCAAAATTATGCTACGCCTGATAGGATCAGGAATCGCTACGTTGCGACTTCATATGCATGAGAAATGGGAGCCTTTAGGTTCTAAGTTTGAATAAAAATTGAGATCAGCACCAGGGCATACTGCTGATCTCACCGAAAACTTGAGTATATCTAAACGCAGGGCAGCCAGTCAACGCTGATCGCACCGCATGTGGAGTTGCCCCAGAGCTGGATGAACTTCTCGATTGAGAATACACCAGTCAGGTCCTCAACGGATCTGCCGTACTCGGCATGGCGACCCTTGAGGTTGTTGTCAGCCATCGGATCGCGTGAGATCCACCCGATATGAGCGACGCCTATTACGTTGCTGTTTAGATTTGCCTCTAGAACGCCCGTGCAGCATGGAGTATCGAGGGCATTGTTGTAAGCTCTGGTCTTGACCTCTGTGGTCTTCTGCAGATGCTCAGCATGAGTGTACATCTCGGTTAGCACAGCTCCGATCTTGTAGTTCTGCACGCAGAGTTTGTCCACCCACTTCTGGTCATAGGTGCCTGTCTGGTAAGAGACTGGCATGTATTCCAGCTCCTGCTCGGAGGTGAAGTTGATGTAGTCCATTGGGTTTGTGCCTGTCGGCCATGCGCAAGTCAGGTCCGAGGGTTGTCTTTCGGCTTCCAGCTCTATCCTGGATGTGATCACATTTCCTGAGCCCGACTGCTTCTCTACCAGTTTTGCTCCATTAAAGCCCGTCTCAGTCGAGATCACCATCTCAAGGCTTCTGTACCCCACTCCTTTTACCGACGACTTCTCGTACATGTAGTTAGCAGCACCTGCTATCCCTATCAGGGCCATGACGACAATCGCCAGAAAGATCAGATTTCGTTTCAAATCCACACTACCTCCTATAAAGCCAGCCTTGGGTCTTTGATAATGGATCTTTGAGGCCACAGGCCAGCCTGAACTCTCCATATACCCTAACACCCGCAGCATGGTTTCTCAGGTGCCTATTTCAAGGTTTTGGCTGTTTTGGATCTGGGACGACCACGTGGGGAAAAAAGAATGCTCATGCAGACCTTGCAAGTTCATTCAATTTATTTGTGAAGTCATTGCATGAGCTGCTGATACACGGGCTTGAAAAGGTGGGAATGCTCTGGGTTTTTATGCCTGTACCAGGTTCGTTAGAGCAGTCAGTTCCAAGGCAAGGCGATTTGGTCTTTGCAGCATCCCGAAATAGTATTCTCCTGTTGATCTCAAAGGAGCCTACGTATTCCTCATACTCCTTCAGATTCTTCTGTCCTGGGATCGTCTGCTTGGCATCGATGAGATAGTATCCTGTGAAGTTGTCAGCAGTCTTGAACTCTGCCATCTTCTTTTGCGATCCTGTCTGATGCAAGATGAAATCCTGGTTCTTGAACTCCATCTGCTGCACATCATAGCTCTCCAGAACTTTTGCGCCAACTCCACCAAAGACTGCAGAGCTCTTGAAGCTCTCAGATCCCAGCAGTGAATCTCCTGGAACAACTGCATTGTAATTGTCTACCTGGTCCTTCTCCTGGAAGTTCGCATTGCGCCCTTTTGCCTCGTCCAAAAGGTACTCATTTTTAACGAGGGCATCAACGCTTCCACTGAATAGCACATTCTTTGTGGACTTGATCCCGGAGTTCATGGATCTCAAGTTTTTATTGATCTGGAACTGACCGGTTCCACTCACAGTGGTCTCAGAGGCATAATCTATTGCTTGTACAACGAAGGTGGCCTCGCTTGAGCCGGATTTAATGCATTTGGCAGATGCATCAACTCCAAAGCTGTACTTTCCGGCCACAGCATTCATATCTGGCTGGACCTGCAGTTCCTGGGAACGAGAGACTCCTGCGGGAATTGTCATGCTCGTGCTTGTCCAGCTAAACCAATCAAGAGCGCAACCTTCGGGCTTCACACACACATCCGCCTCCACCTCGCTCGATCCCGTATTCTTCACTGTAACTATGAAATTCAGCGGCTTTCCCTGAGTTGTGTACTGTTTATCAGGTTCATCCTTCGATCCTGTCAGGCTGATGGTCACCAAAAGGGAGCCAGAAGGATCAGGACAGGGGCTTGGCAGATATGAGGGTATGGATGGGTTCGAGGGACTTGTCCAGGCGATGCCCGAAATGCCACTTGATGAGATCCCCTGGTCACTGACTGTGGCAGAGGCCTGGAATGCCATCAAGATAAATATCAGGAACAATTCTTTCATGCTACCCCCACTGTCAATTTAAAAAAAGATTTGCTGCTGGGCTATTTTTAGCCTAGCAGTCTATGCCTTCACACGGTACATGCACTCTCTCAGGTACCGGGTTCTCATGGAACTTGATGGTCTTCTCGGCCTCGAATATTCCTGTGAACATCTCGTGAGCTTTGATGTCCTTGTAGAATATCTTGTGCCAGGTTGCGTCGGTGCCCCATGTTCCGTTGAAGGTATTCTTGGTGTCAATGCCGATCACATGAGCCGGATTGCTGCCCATCAGAGCCGCAACGGCATCTGTGTCTCTTCCAGCTTTCTTCAGTTCCTTCACCAGATTCTCGGGCGTTGTTCCAGGCGGGTTGTATGGCGTGGTCGAGGAGAAGAATGCAGTCTCATCCTGCTCCATCTCGTTTACGGAAAACAGCTCCTGAACGTTTGCCCCAATGCCTCCATAGAAGGCCTTAGAGGTAAGTGACTTGCCGCCAGTCAAAGGCGTCGCTCCTGAATAGGTCATCTTGGTCCTCTCGAAGAGGTTCAGGTTAGACTCATTTCCTCCATTGACCGATGAGACATTTCTCTTCAACTTGTCTGCGTTCTGAGAATAAGCATGCTCTGAATCAAGCTCGAAGTCGCCGTCTCCGGACATTGTATTGAAGTACTCGAGCGCAATTTTCTTGTCGATTATCGATGTGCTGACATCGATAACTCCTGTTCCTGATACCTTCTGTGCTTCACAAAACTGCTCATACTGTACAGGCGGAACTATGGGCGGATTGGCCAGCACAGTGCCGCACAGCCCTGCAAGGGCTATTGCTAATACTACTGCGACTACTACTCCCTTCATGTTACATTCACCCCCGATGATGATATAACAAGCTATAGATCCCTTCTCACCAAAAAAGGTGAGATTTAAAGCTCCAGGGATAACTGGAGCTTTATTCGAATATAAATTTATCTGTCATTTAGATGCAGGGCAGCCAGTCAACGCTGATCGCACCGCATGTGGAGTTGCCCCAGAGCTGGATGAACTTCTCGATTGAGAATACACCAGTCAGGTCCTCAACGGATCTGCCGTACTCGGCATGGCGGCCCTTCAGGTTGTTGTCAGCCATCGGATCGCGTGAGAGCCAGCCGATGTGGGCAACGCCGATCACATTGCTGTTGAGGTTGGCCTCGAGGACACCTGTGCAGCACGCTGTATCAAGGGCGTTTCCGTAAGCCCTGGTCTTGACCTCGGTGGTCTTCTGCAGGTGCTCTGCATGTGTGTACATCTCAGTTAGCACAGCTCCGATCCTGTAGTTCTGGACGCAGAGTTTCTCAACCCACTTCTGGTCGTATGTGCCTGTCTGGTAAGAGACGGGCATGTACTCGAACTCAGCTTCCTTTGTGAAGTTGATGTAGTCCATCGGGTTGGTGCCAGTCGGGTAGTCGCAAGCCCAGAGCTTCCCGCCATTGCGGTTGAGCTGCCTCTCGGCCTCAAGCTCAGTTCTCTCAGTGATGACGTTACCAGATCCGGACTCCTTCTCTACCAGCTTGGCTCCCATGAAACCATACTGGGTAGAAACGATCATCTCTACGTTCTTGTATCCGACGCCCTTGACCGATGCCTTTTCGTACATGTAGTTGGCTGCACCGGCCATGCCTACCAGGGCCATGGCGATAATCACCAAAACAGCTATCTGCTTTCTCATTTCTTTCCCACCTCCTTAACATGAGGATCTAAGGCTGCCATGTGACGGCAACAAATGATCCTTCATTACATCACCCCGGCTGGACGGCAGCTCCCAGGATGAAAAATCCGGGATCGTCTCGAAAACGTCCAATGCCATCCTCTCCGACGCGAGGCGC
>CAZRYL010000046.1:11185-14179 GCA_964604285.1 uncultured Methanotrichaceae archaeon | reverse complement strand
TTTTAAAGAAGTACCAAGACTTCTTTGTACTTGTGGTTGTACTCTAATACGAGCATATCCACCATTATAATAATCTTTTGGATTTATTACCCAATTAACCACTTGCTCTTTAGCTTCATTTTCAGTTATTGAATAAACCACACCATCAAGTACAACTTTATCTCTACTCTCATTATATATAGTGATGGTCCATTCTGAAAGTATACTTTTTTCATCTGTATTAAAGCCATAGTATGGAGTTTGTATACTAAGTGGAACAATTGATGTACCAGGTTCATAAGTATACTTCCAATTAGATGTATTATTACCAATTATTATGCCATCTTTTGTATCAAAGTACTTCAAAGATGTTTGAGTTGTTAGTTTTTTATTTTCTGAGATAATATTATCTCTAACCCAGATAAATGAGTCATCTGTATCTAAAACAAGAGTATTATCCCTTGTATTAAAGATACCAGAGTTGATATTAGGCATCTTATTCATCCTCTTAAACTTATCAAGGGTTCTACCACCGTTAAAAATGTAGATGGAGTTGTCAAAGTTGGAGAGGAAGTAAATTTGAGTTGGTGCAGTTGCGAGGTATTTAAGTCCAGGTGCTGATGTTAGGAGTGTTTTATTATTGAAGATACCAGTAACTTGGTCTACATCAGCTGCAAAGATGTTTCTTTGGTCATAGAGATATAACTGTCCAAAGAGGGTGAAGGAGTCATAAATACCTTCAATATCATTACCAATTGAGTAGCCATCATAATCTGGTTTTAAGAATATTGTTCTATTACCAGCTGATACTGTTCCATTATTATAGTCAAGACCTTGTGCAACTGGTACATTGGTATTAGCTACATAAACTACATCTTCCTTGGTTGATATTATAAGTTCTGAGCTATCATTTAGGGTTGAGAAGGAGTAAATGGAGTTTATGTAAGTATCAACTGAGTAATTCCTTACTGAAGTGGATACAACCGGGATACGATAGCCAATCTCTTCTATATTAGAGGAGGAGAGACCAGTTATTGTAACCAACTTTTCACCAACATCAATACTATTAGAATACTTACCTTCTATTATTGATGCGACCTTAACTGAGGATGCTGGAGTTCCAGTTGAGGAGAAGAGCATTCTACCATTGAAGTCAATTGAACCAAGCTCTAATACTTCTGAGGTGGTATCAATGATGTTTAGTGGTGAGAGTGTGTTAATCTTATAAATGGAATTATCTATATTCTGTATATATTCACTGATATTTGTGGAGATTTTTTTGATAATAAACTTATTACCAAAAGTGTAGAGTATCTTATCATCATCTTTCACCATTGGTTGGTAGAAGTCATCAATCTCACCCACATTGGTAAGGAGTACACCAAGGGAGTCAGTAGCATAACCATCTAGGAGGGCTGCAGAGAAGTAGGATTGTACACCATTAGTCCAACCTGCTCTGAACTCAAATGGCTTAGTTGGTGCAATACCAACATTATTAGTCAATTTACCATAGGCATTAATGAGGGTATTGGTGTTGGATTGTACAACCTGGTAGAGACCAGATGTTGATGCTTGGAATTGTGAAGTGTGGGTGTAGATGTTGGTAGCTGAGGATGCAAGTCTGAAAGTAAAGTCTGTATAAGCCCAACCAGCTTGAGATTGTAGTACATTACCATTACCAAGGGTATAAGGAGCTGATGGATAGACTATAGTACCCGAGTAGGTGTTGAAGTCTGTATAGCCTACAAAACCTGTAGCCTTAATATTAGATGCATCATAAATATTTGTATAACCATTATTATCAGCTGTTGTAATGTGCCTGGTAAGATTATTACTAAACTGTGGTTGACAGTATTTAGCATTGATGATGTTTATATCTTTGGTTGAGTTGTCGAGTGTGTAGGATTTAGAGAGTGAGTTACCTACTAAGTTGATGAGGTAGCGTCCATTCTCATACCTGAAGGTGTAGACATAACCAAGGGAGTTGAAACCTGTCAAAAGGTTTAATACAGGAGTACCGCTTGCATTGTAGAAGGCTGTAAAACCACCCGATGAAGACATTGAGTTTACAGCTGATGATGCACCCGAGACTATGAGTAGGGATTGATATTCTATTAGAGTATTAATAGTTTTTGTACCAATGATGGTACCATTATTTGAGATACCTGTACCTGAGTTATAAGCCCATTTTTGGGATGCTTCAGAACCAATTAGTACATCTGGTGTATCAGATGCTTCATAGATATAGTCAGAACCTGGTGTTATAATTGTATCATAATACCAAGCAGTCATTGAAGCTATACGACCATTAGCTCCAGCAGTTACTAAGACGTTGTTGAATACAGTCATAGCTTTAATATCTGAAGAACCCATATTGGTTCCATCATCTGTTAGAGGAACTGCAGAATTATAGTTTGACCATATTCCGTCTATAAATTTACCCACTCTACCACCATCACCAGCTACTATTAAGCTATTATTATATTGAGCCAAAGCGTTTATAGCATTTGTTCCTATAACGGTACCATTGTTTGTTGGATAGACTCTTGAGGATGTAGCTGTGTAGAGTTTTTTAAAAAAAGTATCAGTTGGAGATTTAATAATATTTGTTGCTACTCCTCCTGAAGATATTATAAATATATTATTACCATAAGCAATATTAGTCCATCCAAGACTTGGTGAATATGATGTAGTAAGATAAGACCAGGTTACACCACCATCAGTTGAACAAGCTATACCACCAGTAGTACCAACAGTACTATTTCCAGCTATAAATACTCCGTTACCATAATTTATTTTTTTCCAAGAACCAGTAGGTGCTGTTATTGTTACAAAGTTCCAGGTTAAACCACCATCAGTACTTCTAGCTATACCAGCTGTAGTTGAGGTTGTAGAAGCCACTGCTAACCAAACTCCATTGTAATAATTTATTTCTCTCCAATTTCCGCCTGGTGCTGGAGTTGTTACAAAGTTCCAGGTTAAACCACCATCAGTACTTCTAGCTATACCAGCTGT
>CAZRYL010000046.1:0-11085 GCA_964604285.1 uncultured Methanotrichaceae archaeon | reverse complement strand
TTGTTACAAAGTTCCAGGTTAAACCACCATCAGTACTTCTAGCTATACCAGCTGTAGTTGAGGTTGTAGCAGCCACTGCTACCCAAACTCCATTATAATAGGCTGCATTTCTCCAAGTTCCACCTGGTGCTGGAGTTGTTAGATAAGACCATGTTGTACCATTATCAGTACTTCGAAGTAAATTGGTTGTTGTCGAAAAATTAATTGCACTAATCCAAACTCCATTTCCATAAGCTGACCTATAAGCAGCGTTTGGTACAGGTGTAATAGTTGATAAAGTGGTTCCTGCTATTAGTTTAGCTGAACCTACTCTACCAGAAGCACCAGCTACACAGAGTATCTTATTACCTTCTGCATCTGTTAATGACATCATAGCATTAATTGATACTGCACCAATGAGGGTGGCATTATCCGATAAGCCAGCTACGTTATAATTAGTCCAAGCTGTACCAGACCAAGAACCCAACTTACCAAGATGACCACCAACAACTAATTTACCATCAAATACACACATAGCTGTTACGTTATCAGTTGAGATTACTGTAGCATTGTTAGATATAGCAGCTCCTGAATCCCACTTATTCCATGCTGTGCCGTTATAGGAACCAATCCTACCACCATTACCACCAACTATAAGATAATTGACTCCACCATAGGAGTAAACTGTAAGACAGTTTATGTTATTACTTCCAATAACACCAAGAGTAGCATCACCATTATTATAAATACCAATACCAAAACCTGAACCATCATAATTCTTCCAGTTGTTGCCATCAAAGGAACCCACTCTACCACCATCACCAGCTACAACAAGTAAGTTATTGTAGACTATTGATGTATTGATGGCATTTGCTCCCAATACTGAAGTGGATTGGAGTGCTTTTGCAACTGTTATATCAGGATTTGACTCTTGCAGGATAACAACCTGGTCTCCTAATCTCAAAGACCATTCCAAAGAGTCAGAATATTTCATTCCCTGCCATCTAACGAATGAGAGGGAGGTGAAGAAGGTTAAAACTGTTGAAAGATTGGTGAAGTTTACTACTCTTCTATTTAATTCACTACCATTATAGTCGTATTCAACCACTGTAATAGCTGTATCTGCAAGAGAACAGGTTATATAACTGTTAGTATCCAAGAAGACGTCGTTTACACCACCCAATTCTATAGTCTTTTCAACACCGTAAGCACTAACCTGACCAATAGCCTTACCATTAATCTTAATAATTTTATAATTTGGGATAGTTGAGTCAACAACCGATATGGTTTTACCATCTTCTGTAATAACATGTTGTCCCTCTTCTATATAATCTTCTTCTGTTAGGTAAAGATTTGTAACACCACCATCTCTTTCAATACCAGTATTCTCAATGAGTGGAGCTGTAGCATCTCCAAAATCTTTAAAATCTTCTTCAATTGTATCTGTATTAATAGAGTTGCGAATATTCAACTCTATTTTATTTCTATCATCCATGGGGATTTACTCCTTTAGTAAAAATACTTTGGTGCTTCTGAAATACGTCTTTCTGGTTGACCTTCATCTCTCTTTAATACATCCATAAATCTATCCCAGATTTCAGCAAGTCTGGCAACTAATGCTGTAGTATCTGCACTTTGCTTCCTCTTATAATCTATTGCGGATTGATAAGCCATAATCTCATTTGCTTCGTTAATTGGATAGTCAAATTCTGTATTATCCCTTGTTGAGATGGCTTTAATATTGAGTGATGTATCCACAACTGGTATAAACTCATCTCCACCACTTCCAATTAGGGATATTGATAGTTGTAATATCTCATCATTTTTATATAATACACCAGCTGAATCTAGTCTGTAGAGGTTTACTCCATCAGACCATATCTGGATTGCTGATAAGCCAGTATTTACATCATTCTCAAATAATATTCCAGCATCAATATAATAGGTATCTGAACCAACTACATAAACTGACTCAACAGGAGTTGCATAAACTTGAGTTACTCCTGAACCATTAAGTGCACAAGTATTTACTTCAGTTGCATTTGTAAAATAAATTACACCATTAGATATACTAAAGCTTACTATATCAGACGTTATTGTAAGAGCTACTGGTACTAAGGTTGATGTATAGTCAGTTGGAGCACGATAAATATCTCCACCATCAAGCCAATATAAATAACCTAAGTGGTAGATTAAGTTTGATGGAGCTATACCAGCACCATAAAGAGTAGTTTTACTTTGTAGTAAAGTAGATTCTACTATAATATCATTGTTGTAAACATAGAAGAAGTAGTCGGTTGGTTCAGTATTAACTGAGTTGGCTACTCTTGTAAATGTTGGTGAGGATATACCACTCCTTTGGTATAGGGGATAGGTGGAGGCGTAGTTGTAGCTGGCTTCAGGTACAGATGGCTGGATTGGTGCTGGATAGTAATCTATTCTAATCTGTGAGGGAAGACCGAATGAGGATGCAACAATCCAAAGCTTATTGCCTCTCCATCTATATCTTGGTGAAGAAAGTTGTCTATTTCTTTGGTTGGTATTAAACTTCTCCATATTAACCCATCTACCATTATCCCAATAATTAACAAATCTAATCTTATATATATCTGGGATTGTTAGCTCCCATTCACTATCACCGAGTTGTGTAGCTCCAGATGTTGGAATTATTACCGATGTGATGAAGTAGTCATCTGAACTATCGGTAATCTTTGAATATATATCTTTCCAACTCTCCCATAAAGAAGATACTTCATCTTCCCAAGAAATGAAGTCGGAGTTGGTCAAGTCAGCAAGAGAACGAGCTCTTTTAATTATTTCTAAACTATTCATTAGTGTATACTCCTTTAATCTATATAGTGATGGCTTTTTAAAATGGTATACCAATAAAAAAAGGGAGCCCGAAGGCTCCCTAGAGAGGAGGAAAAATGTGTTATTATGGATTCAAGTATATAACACAGTTGCGGCCAGGAGCTCTAAGTGCGAATGCACCGAAGAGTTGAAGAACAACCTGAACTGCAGGACCATCAGAAGCGAGTGAAGCTGGCTGAATGGTTACATAGTCATCAAAGATGAAGGCATAGGAATTGCCCTTCATATCAGGAGTAGAAACTCCATTAACTGGTTGTGTACCAGGGTTGTTACCAGAAATACCATCTTGAACAGGAGTATTTCCGTTGTTCAACATTACGAATTCAATTGTCTCTTCATCAATAATGTAAGCGTAGTTCTTTGGGCAGAATGCATCATCATAAACTTTATCAACCCAAGATGTACCAAACATATACTTCATATCAGAGAAGCCACGAACAAATTCATTGGATTTACCTTTGGCTTTGCCCATGTCTGTTTGCTGGAAGTAGGTTGTCTGTGCATTAGCTTCAGTAATAACTTGGCGATAATCTGTTGGGTTTATAACGAGCCATTTTGGGTCACCACCAGCGTTTCTAACTTCTTCAATAGCACGAACGATAGTATCGACATACTTCTCATTACCAGCTTTATCTCTCTTTATGTATTGACCAGCAAGGCGTTGTGGGAATACTGAGCGGTCTACACCATAGAAGGATGTTCCAATGTAGGTTGTCCATGTTGCACCAGTTCTATCAGCGATAGAAGGAAGCCAACCAGCAAGACCTACTGGGAGAAGAGGGTTTGCACCAGAGCGGCAGCCTTCATTAACTACCCAGTCTGTAGCAGCCCAAGTTTCAATAGCAGTAGCAGTAAATGTTACTTTTGTTCCATCAATAGCAGTAACAGTATTTACAGATGTGCGAAGAGCAGAACCAGGTGTAGCACCATTGGTTACACGGAATACTGAACCGATATCGAGTTTGAGAACGAGATATTTGTCAACAAAATCTACAGTGTTGGAACCAACAGCAGTAGTAGCAACAACGGCATTACCAACTTCACCAAAGCCCATACCATAGAGAGCTGTAGCAAAGAGTCTGCGGAAAGCAGCTGTACCATCATAGAATTTGATGACAGGAACTGGGAGGAAAGCTCCTCTAACCATTTCAGATTCATAAACTTCTTTTGCTGAAACTGTAAAAATGGAGAAGAGTTGTCCTGAAGTAACTGCGAACTGTGCTGACTTAGATGTACCAGCAGCAGATTGAGAAGCTGCAACTGTAGCATCACCAGCAGCTCCGCCACCGATACCATAGTTTGCAACGAAATTGTAGGATTTACCACCTACACGGTTTTTAGCCATATCTCTAAGGACAGGACTTGCCTTCCAGAGAACTGGTTCGAGTGGTTTATCAGAATACCACTCTTTTAATACTGTAATAACTCCAGCGTCTGCCATAATTTAATACTCCTTTTTAGTTAAATCTAACGTCTTTTGCGTTTTCTTTCATCTTACGAATTTTATTTCTGAGTTTTTCTTCAGCTGTTTCTTCTGGTTGTTTTTCTACTTCAACCTCAACTTCAACAGCGGGTTTACCCATACCCTTAATCTTTTCAAACTTACCCTTCAATATTTCAGCAATCTTAGAGATTTCTGAAGATTCATCTTCATCAGACCAATCTTCTTTTCCCTTCTTTAATTCATCAAGCTCATCGTAGAGCTTTTCATAGATATCTGAACCATCTGTCAATTCACTGTAGAAGTCTTTATAGGGTCCAAAGAGTTCACCATACTTGCTTGAGAGGTTGGATATACCACTTAATCTTTCTTTTGTCTTGTAGAGATTTTCTATTCCACCGATAATCTCTTCCTGTACTAGTTTAGCAAGTGAGTCAACTTCTTCATCTATCATTGCTTGTTTATCTATAATCTGTTTTACAACAGCAATAATAGGCTCTAAAGCTTCTCTAATTACTTGTTTGATGAGTTCAACATCTTGTTCCATGTCTTCGTGCATTTGTCTTCTCCTTATAATATAGTGCTGTTTTTTTCACACCCATTTTTACATTAGTGGTTGTTCAATTGGTGCTGGACCAGGTGGAGGTGGAGGTGGAGGTTGGAGTGCTCCATTAATCTCATCCATCATTTCCTTCAACTGGTTTATAAAAGCTGTCAAACTTGTCAATACTTCTGGGTCTTCATCATTAGCATCAAGACGCAAAAGAGTATTAAGAGATTGGCTGAAGAGTTGTTGAATATTTGTACCTTCATAGAAGTAGAACTTACCATCTGGTGCAGGTCCATCTTCTATAACTCTTTCAATTGTCTTCTCATTAGCATCATAAGCCGCTGTAGTAATTGCATAAGCTGACTCAAGGTCTGGCATTTCTAATAGAGTGGATGCTAATGTTGGGTCAATAATTTGCATCTGAATAAGCTTTTCAATCTGTTCAAGTTTGACTTTTGGGTCTTTAGATAGGGAGTTTGAAGCTGAATATTGTATATTAAACATCTCCCTTTCTTTTTTGATGTCTTTCCATGTAATAGCAGAACGTGCTCTTCTTCTTGGGAGGATGTCTTCTCCCTCTGGATATATATCTATAACTCTTTCAGCCAAATCTCTTGCAAATCTAATATAGGTACTAAGTATAACATTGTGTCTTTCTGACTCTACATCCTCTAATGTCTGAAGTGCAACACCTGAATTTAATCCAGATGGCTTTTTAGATTGTGCTGATAGTTGGGATACACCAACCATATTATAAGCCTTCTGTTCAAATATCTCCAACAACTGAAGATATTGTGGGTCTATAATTGGTGGGGTAGCAACTGTAATAGGATTACCAGCAATTGGTTGTGCATTATATTCAAATACATCACCAATCTTAGATGATGCTATCATTGATGTTTTAAGGTCTGAACCACGTGGTACAAAGATTGTATTAGCTGGTGATACTTCAGTTGCTAGTGCAATCTTATATGTTATATCATCTACTATACGTTGTAGACGATAGATTACATCCGTCATAGAATCCGAGAAGGCTCCCTTAACTGGGTCCTTATAATAAATCCAGACAAATGGTGGATTGGTAAATTCAATCTTTCTTTCTTGTATCAACTCCTCGCCAATAAACTTATACTGCCTTCCACCAAGTAAGTCATAATAGATGCGGAGATTAACAAATGCATTTGGTGTATTCTCTAATGCTGTATAAAAGTGACTGTCCTTCTTAATAATATTCCTTAATGAGATTAGTGGATATTGTTTGAAGTTGAGTCCAACTCTTGTAATATCATTATAGGTCATCTCACCAACATCAAATATAAAGTTCCATGGATTAATCTTCTTAACTGACTTTGTTTCATCATCAATCCATAATACACCCATATCAAATATAAGTGCATCTGTAAGGGAGTTGATGAGCTTCTTATAAATATCCTGTGTATCAAAGAACTCATCAAAATAAATCTGAGCATTTCTACAAGTCTTAACTGTTTTATAGGTTCCAAGAACTGGATTGAAGAATGGTCGTACTTTTGTCTGACTGAGTTTTGATATTGTGGTATCAATTGCTGAACGGATTATATTGTAATATGGTATAACACCCATTTGTTCATCTGTTTCAGTATAAAATCCTAATACATTTGAGGAGTAGACATTCTGTACATCTTCATATCTATTGAAGTTGTTGTAATATCTATTCCAATTTCTCCTATATTTTATATCTCTCTTTGAGAGTAAACTCTCCATTTGCTTCATATCTGTTAGTATATATTCTAAACTTCTTTTAAACATTTCCTACTCCTTAAAAGCTCTCTAAATACTTTCTTTGCAACTTATCAAATGCATCATCTCTCTTAATAACAAGAGTAGTACCATCTTTTAATGTTACTTCTATATGTATACCATTATATGCTGAATTAATTAAATCTCTGATAATTCCATAGTTGAGTGGAGTTGCAGATAATTTATCTAATTGTTTTTGTTTCTTTTCAGCTTCAGATAAATTCTTATAAGCCTTTAATAACGTTAATATATTCATACTCTCTCCTTATAATATAGTGCTGTTTATTTGCGATAATTTACCCAAATAGTTGATAAACTGTATCTTATTGCATCCATTAAATCTGGATGGAAGACATCATCATCTATAACCCTTGTCAACTCATCCCTATCATTTCTTGCAAATACAGTCTTTAAAGCTTCATCAGCAAATGGACTACCCTCTCTAACCTTCAAATGTCCAGTTCTAACTTCCTCTTGCAACATCTCAACTTGGAAATCCTTATCAACCTTGTAAGCATCTAGACAAGGTAGATTGTATTGGGTTGATAGTTCATAGCTTATCTTCTTACCAGCACCACCAGCATCTGAGTAAATGTAGAAGTGTCTATCTGGGATATTACTAAACCTTGTATTAATAAAGTTGATGCCTTCTCTAATCTTATCTGCCAACTCAGTAATACCTGTTCTATTACCCTTATATTCATACAAGAGAAACTTTTCTGGTTTAGTGGTTGAAAACATAGTAATAGCAAAACCATCTGCATCAGACCATCCATAGTCTAAACCTGCAGAGAATTTGATATCGGTTATTGGTTGGGTGTTAATCCAAGCATCTAATTCAGCATCTGTGTAGTAATTATCTGGTGTAAGTCTGAAGACGAGGGCGTCCATATCATATGATATTTTACCTAAATATTCTCTTTCAAATAAAGGAGATGAGTCAGTTAAACCTTTTTCTTCTTTTATTTTATTTAAAACGTTTTGATGGTCTGGAATAAAAGGATTATTAGTAAGATTCCAATTAAGACATAGTGTATTAGGTCCATTTTTTTTCCATAATTCTTCCCAATATGTTCCAGCAACTCTTGGTCCAGTACCTGCTAATATAAGTTGACCAGCTCTATCAACCAAAGCTGGTTCTATAATATCATTTATTAGATAAGGTAAACCTTTTTGAGATTGTACCTCATCTATTATTGCTAAATCCCACTTAAATCCTCTAAGTTTTTCCCTATCTTCAGTTGTAGTATTTCCTTTAATAAATAATTCAGATGTGTTTGCAAGTTTTATATAACCTTCATTTCTTCTTTCTTCATCTATCTCAAAACTTAAATCCTTTATAATATCCTTAATACCATTAAAAATCTGTTCTATTGCAGTAAAAGATGTTTTACCAATATATAAAACCTTTGAATCTGGTTTTAAACAAAGTACTTCGGCAATCTTCTTCTTAATTACTTCTGACTTACCGGCACGTCTGCCAGCCATTAAATATATCTTTTTCTCTTTAGAAAGTAATATCTTTTGTTGAATATCAAAACACTGTTTATGGATACGATATGATAGAAAATCTAAATCTTCTCTCTTAGCTTTATTAAGTGATGCATCAATTTCTTCTAAAACATTTTCGGTTAAGAGACGTTCCGCTATAAACTGGAAAGCTTTACTATCAGGTTTTAAGGCAGCAACCTTTAGATTCTCAAGGAAAGCCTGATAATATGGAATAGTCTGCTTACCCACCTGCATCTTACTTTCCATTATATCTATAAATGCAGATTGAACCATTGCCTTATAACTTGTAGAACCTGGTTTTCTTCCTGCAGGATTTCCAGATTGTCCTTTTTGCCATTTAGCCATTTTTAGCCTCTCTTTTCTTCTGTTCTCTTAATTTAGCTGCTATTTTAAACCTTTGTATTGTTTCTTCAGAATAAATACCTTTCTTTCCCTTATTCCAAGGAGTCTGACCCTTCTTATTTAATCTATTTAACTCAGCAAGTTTAGGATTTTTCCTACCAATTTGGTTTAATGCTTTCTTCTTATTAATTTCAGCACCTAAATTTCCACCTTTACCACCTTCTGCTATATTATATTCGGGTTTTAAAAGTTTAATATAAAGTCTTTCCATTCTATTTAATTGGTCTTTAGAATTACATATACATAAAATACTTTTGTTAAAATTTTCTTTACCATATTTCTTAACCGCACGTTTTATATATAAGCCAGAACCATAATAGTCATCATAGCTTTTACCTGTTTTTACAGTTTGTCCTATATATCTATCACCATTTAATAAATTTTCAATAATATAAACTCTCATCTGTTTTTTCCTTGTTATATCAGATATCTACTTAATATAGTGCTTCATTTTTAATCTTCATAAAATTAATCTTATAAAGTATACCAAGTTTTTTATCTTTAATCTTTTCTATATAACCTAAATCCGCTAATTCATTAATAATATTGTAATAATCTATAGATGGTATACCAGTTTGTTTAATGATATATTCATTATGGGGTTTAAATGTACACTCTTCTGGGTCATCTACTATATATCGAGGGAATTGGTCTATAAGACGCCATAATATCTTTGTCTTAGTAAATCCAATCTTCTTAAATACCTCCATCATATACTTATTCTGTTTATTTTTATTCTGGTTAAAGTCCTTATAATGGTTGTCGAGTACTTCCTTAATCTGTTTAGCTTCATCATCTGTAATCCAACCTTGTTGGTGTGCAAATACATTTAGGGTGTAAACATAAACTGGGTCGTGTTCAAGCCAAGATACCATTTCCTTTACTACATTTTTCCTTTCTTGTTCAATTGTCATTACTATCCTCCATAGTTTTTAAATATTCTATTAGTGTTATTATAATCTGTGATACCTTAATATTATTATTAAGGCACCATTCTGTTAACCAATGCTTCAACTCTTCTGGTATTTTAACTGATAAAACCTGTTTTACCACTTTCCACCTCTTTATTTAGGTTGTCGGACATAATCTTCTCTTGTTCTTTAATCCACTCTTCTATAGTCTTACCAGATAGGAGAGCATTGGCTTTTGATACCCTCTCTAATAAAATAGCCGGATTGAATCTCATCCACCACTTCTTATGAAGACGCATCCACTTTGCATCGAATTGTTGGATATTGACTACGACATCTTTATCCATTTTGTCGTACTTAATAAAATCTTTACAGGTCTTAACCTCTACACTACATTTTCCATAAAATTTGCAATTGTAACACATTTAACCTCTCCTTGTGAATTTATACAGTTTATTTAATTTGGTGGCATTATCATAAATCCACCTCTTTGATATCTTAGTTGATAGTTTTAATATAAAAGCTTTATAAGTCCTTGCTCTATAACACTCAAACATAATCCATTTATACTTATCTGGATGGTCGAACTTTACATCCTCTAATACCCATCCATCATCTTCTCTTACTGGTTTTGGTAATTCAGGTTGGCTTTCATCAAGCGGTTGGAGTTTTGCATCATCATGCTTCCTGACTATAGGTTTATGAAGGGTATTTATAATATCCAAATAAATCCTATTCCTGAATGAGTTGCAATACCAATTAGGATTTTTCAGGTACATCTGGATAAACTGGGTTGATGCATTCCAAATATCCTCTTCAAAATCTCTATAAAACTTAATCTTCCTTGAGTGGATGTGGGTTAATATCTCGGTTAACTTAACCACTTCTTTGGTTAGAAGGTTTAGGACGAGTGGATTCTGGTTTGAGATGTAATAAACATCTTGAAGTAGTTTAGCTCTTGTTTCGTCTAACATAGGGTTCATATCTCCATGGAGTGGATTTAAGTATTATATCGTATATTAATGTAAATATTGAGTTACGTGTTCTTGCCATCATCTCCGCCATATGCAAAAACGTATGGCAATTGGAACAAAGGGTGAGGACGTCATCCCTCTCTTCTTTAAATAGATGATGATAGTTTTTATGATGTACTTCTATTCTCATAGGTTTCTTCCACTTATCAGCATTCTTATATTTCTCCCATCTCCTCTTACCACATATTTGGCATCTGCAATCCTTATCTTCAGTTAACTTAGTACGGAAATCCTTCCAATGTTTCTGTTTATAATAATCTTTCAATAGTATCTTCGGCGTTTGCATATCCTGATGTATACTGTGCATTAATCCTCCCAAGTATATAAATCTATAAAACTATCTAAAGCTTCTTCAGGTGTCTTACCATCTGCAACAATACAAGTTTTTGGCAAAGTAGAGTGTGCAACCCAATCTTCATCTATCTCACCAATAGTCTTCATATCATCGTATATCTGCCAAGTTATACCATCAAATGTTTCTGCCCATATTTTTCCTCTTTGTATCAATGTTTGTTTACCAACTAAACAATCTGGACAGGTTAGTTTAACCGGTGAGTCACATTTTCTACAGTGTTTAAAATATTTAAATAGTTTATTCATAATATT
>CAZRYL010000045.1:2516-15793 GCA_964604285.1 uncultured Methanotrichaceae archaeon | reverse complement strand
TAGAGGAAGGATTCCAGAAATGGGGATTTCCATCTCCACTTGTTAGGTGGTGTACAGCATTTAAAAGAGACGGCATTAATAAATATTTGGGTAAATATAAAAATGGATTAACCCAGTATGTTGGAATGGCATCTGATGAACTACACAGAACCAATAATAAACGATACAAAAAGGGCATTGTAAAATATCCTTTGATTGATTATGGTTACACTGAAAAAATGGCTTTAGAACTTTGTTATGATGAGGGGTTTGATTTTGGAGGAGTTTATGAACATAGAAGCCGTTATAATTGCTGGTGCTGTCCATTACAAAAATTAGACGAACTAAGGAATTTGTTTAAACATTATCCTGAATTATGGGGCAAAATGAGGGAAATGCAATGGGAAAGTCCTAATGATTTTAAATATAAAAAAACAGTGATGACCATTGAAGACGTTTTTTGGTGGGAAGAACATTACAAAAAAAAGGAAAAAACAAAACAACAAAAAATTTTATAATTTTTTTTAATAAATTAAAAAGTTAGTTCAACCTAATACAAACAATTGTATTAATAGTTATTGATTTTGTATGTCAATATATAGAGGAGAGTATTACAATTTTGGGGAGTCATAATAAAAAATCCATTAGAACCTCTCCTTCCCCCATAAAGTTCATAAAATATGACCCCCCAACCATAATAAATCAGTAGCTGGTGATTTTATACAAAACACATACCTTGGATCAACATTACAAAAAATTGAGCCAACCATAACAAAAGAAAGGAATGTAAAATTTGTTAAAGGGTTGGGTAAGGTTAATGGAGTATTTGAGGATACAAAAACAGATAAATGGGGAGACCAGGCTGATATAAATAAAATAATAACAGATAATATAGCAAAAACCTGCCTCCACATAATAGTATCGCTTGTTAACCAGAATATGAGGATAACAAGTAAGAATAGAAAGGCAGAGAAGATTTTTAAACAATTTAATAAGGATGTTAAGATTAAGAGGAAGATGGATAGTCTTGTTTTTAATCAATTAGGATGGGGGAATAGTGTTTTTTATTTTGATGTAACTGATAATCCTAAACCCAAAATGATGGTATATGATGCCTCTACCTATGAATTGGTAACAGACCCATCAATTGATGAATTCCTAGGGATATACCAGAAGACTACTTTTAATGACCCAGATGCCCAGAAGGAGGGTAGGTTTGAGGCAAAAATTGTAGATAAATATATTGAAGATGATAATCTTGTTTTAGTTCCAGGTATAGGTAAGGGATATGGGGAATCCATATTATTACCAAGCTACCAATTTGTTAAGGCCAAATCAGAACTAGTAGAATCATTATATGACCTGGTTAGGAGATTAGGGTTGTTAACAGTTGTGGGTGTAGATTTACCTGGAGATTTATCAGATGACAGCCTAGAAGAATACCTTGATGAAGTTGAAACATTAGTTCAGAGTGCAAGTGCAAACAGTACATGGATTTTACCAAAAGAATGCACAGTTGAAGGTGTGAGGAGTTCAGGTGAAGCCAGGATTATAGAATCAGTTAAATCATTAATTGACTTATTAGATGAAGAAATCAGGAAATGTGTATTCATCCCAGACACATTCCTTAGTAGTCTTAGTGCAAATAGGGCAACAGCAAAAGAACAAAGATACCTCATTGCTAGTATGGTTGCACATATAAGGGATTTGATTGAAGAATCACTTATAGAAATGTATGATGCCCTCCTACTACACAATGGATTAGTTGACATAGATTATGAATTCAGTTGGGGTAATATTAACCTTCCAGAACCAGAAACCCTATTCACATTCATAACAGACATGGTGGACAGGAATGTGATGTCAGAGGATGAGGCAAGGGGATATGTTAACCTTGGAAGCCTACCATACAAGTTGAAAAAGAAGAGGAAACTTATGAGTCAAATGTATACTCAGGGTGACATTTATAGTAGGATGGGGGTGAATACAAATGGTAAAACAAACAATACAAGGTAAAATAAAACTGGACAAAAAGTTGAAGGATGAAAGGAGAATGCCAAGAGCATTATACCCACCAGATGAAGAGGATGTCCTAATAATAGACCAACATACTGATGAGAATGATTTAGTACAATATACTAAAACAGTGGGGGTTGCAAAGAGGGTAGAGAATGTTGATGGTAAAACAGAATTTGAATGGGTAGTAACAGACCCTGCACTGAGAGAATTAGTATCAGAAGCTAAACATCCAGAGAGGTTATTCCAGTATAGCCCAGAATTTAGGCCAATAAATATAACAGAAAAGTATGACCAAGGAGAATATGGCCAACTTAAATATATTGCAATAACTAATATGGCAAATGATGATGAAGCCATAACCACAAGGATCAAGAATATAGTGAAAAATGTGGTTAATGGAAATAATGTTAATGAAGGTGATGAAATGGATAAAGAAGAAATTGAAGCATTAATTGACTCCAAATATGACCAAGACTCAATAAATGAGATGAAACAGAAACTTGGAGAACTAGATGAAATAAAAGAGAAATTGGATGGATTTGACTTTGAAGGACTCAAAACCTTAATAGAAGGATTTGACCAGGTAAAAGTTAATGTAGAAGACCTCCAAAAGAATGTAGAACAAATAACAGATGAATCAAAAGAGGAAAGGGATAAGTTGGTTAAGAATATTGTAACCAATGGTGGACTCAAAGAGGAAACTGTTAAACTCATGAAGATGACAGAATTGAGGACTCTGAATGAGAAACTATCAAAACATAGCCAGGGTTCTGGCCATACTACTGATCCAACCAAAGAGAAAACAGTGGTTGATGAAATTAATGAACAGTATGGTATGAATATTGGTGAAAGTTTAAACCAATAATTGAATAATTTTTATATATGGTGATATAAATGGCAATTGCTACTATGACAGAAGTTGTCCTAACTGGTGAACCAAGAACCTATGCTGGAGAAGCATATAGTGACATAGTTAAGGGACAACTATTAAAACAACATGACAACCTCTCAGTAGAGCCAGCAACTCCTGGTTCAGGTACTAGGGTTATTGGTGTGGCATTGATGGATGCTGATGCTGGTGAACAAGTAACCTATGCTGAGCCTGGTTCAAACTTTAATGCTAGACTTATATGTGCAGAATCCCAGACTATAAGTGCTGGAGATGCATTAGTTGTAGGGTCAACCACAATAAGTGGAACCACAACCTATGGACATGTGGCTAAAGCTACTGACCAAACCTTTAGTGCAACAGTAGCCCAGGCAGAAGCTGAGGGACTATTAGCAGATCTGAAAGAAGTTGTTGGATATGCTATTGAGGATTGTACAACTGGTTCAGATGTTGCCTCATTGATTAAGGTTAGATTTACTGGTCCATCCATCTAAATATAATATGGTGATATAAATGGTAAGTTATGCAGATTACAAAGAGTTCCACCCTGAACTCATAAAAACAATGTTCCTGGAAGTAATGCCTCCAGAAAGGCTTTACAGGAGAATCTTCAAAGCACCAATGGCAATGGGATTGTACTCATTTAGTCAGGGATCATTTGATGACCCATTTGCAATACTCCCACCTGTTGATGATTTACAGGATGCTAAGAGTATGTTTGCTGAACAGGAAATAGAAGATTACTCACTCCAAGATTATAGGGGTTTTGTAGATATTTCTAATAAAGTCATTAACCAGTTTGAAAGAGCTGGAAACATGGCTGGACTGATTACTCAGCTAAGGGAAAGATATGCAATGGTATTAAGGGAGGCATGGGAGAACACCCTTGAATATACTTGTTTCGCTGCCCTTGATGCTAAAAGATCAGTACTATCCACTTCACATGATTGGACTTCTAGTTCAACCACTGCTGACCATATAATAGCAGATTTGGTTAATGCAAGAAAAGCATACCACAGTGCCACTAGGTTTAGGCCAAATGTATGTATTCTTAACCCAGAAGCATCAGCACAGATGCTCCTAAGGAAAGATGTGGCTAACCAACTATATACTAGTAACAGAAACCTGGATACTGGTGAAATTGGTAACATGTTAGCTATGAACTTTAGTGAACAGGCTGGTGGATATACAGACTTTGAAGGATCAACTCTAACAATGTTTGCACCAGTCAACACTGGTAAAAACCAGGCATACCTCTTCAACAACAACCCATCAGTCATAGGATACCCAGTAGTGTTTGGTGCCCCAGACTTCAATGTTGTGGACAACTATGATAAAAATAGTGTTAGGATATATGTAAATGGACACATGGGATTCGTTTATGGTAGTGCCCAAAGGGTGGACAGTATAAGTGTATAATTTTACACTTATAATAATAATTTTTTAGGTGATTTTAATGGTTGAACAAAAAAAGAGGGGAAGGCCAAAAAAATCTGAACAAAAAACTGAAAAAGTTGAAGAAAAGGTTAAAGTTCAGAAAATCCAAGCCCTAACAAGGATTTCCCATAAAGATAAAACCTATGAAGTTGATGATATATTTGAAGAGGAAGATGAAGCAATGGTTGAACAGATTGTTTCAAGAGGACTTGGAAAAAAGGTAGGATAAGATGACAGTGGCAATTGATGATATAAGAGAAGCCCTCCCAAAATATCAGGGATTAACAGA
Source organism: uncultured Methanotrichaceae archaeon (assembly GCA_964604285.1). Taxonomy (GTDB): domain Archaea; phylum Halobacteriota; class Methanosarcinia; order Methanotrichales; family Methanotrichaceae; genus Methanothrix. The sequence goes on along the minus strand of CAZRYL010000045.1, from coordinate 11,180 downwards.
TAACCAAATCCAGAAGGCAATAAATTTAGCAGAAGGATATTTGGAAGGGATTAATCCGGATTGGGCTAGTTTCCCAAAGGCAGAGGATATACACCTCTTAGCATCAGTTTCCATGACACTTAAACTACACTTCCCACAAACAGTTAACCAATATAATGCCCTTGATAATAATGTAATGGAAATGGTACAATCAATGTGGAATAGTGCCAATATGATTAAAAAGAAGGGCAGATTCATGAGAGTGGTTGAACCAGATGATTAGTACAAGACTCCAACTCAGAAACCATAAACCTGTCCTTGATTATATTATTAGGAAGAGGGATGATGGGTTGGGACTTGTTAGGATCATAAACAATGCAATGAAAATTAACCTTATAGGAATCCTAGAATTCACAACACCAATATTCAGTGGAGACTTGTTGAAGAGTAGGAGATATAGGGAAGTTTTGTTCAAAAATGTGGCAAGATTATATATAACACACACAGCAAGGGATAGGAATAGTGGCAAACCATATGTATGGTATGCAGAGTATGGTAGGGGACCAGCAGTAGCAAGAAGGAGTCCTAAAAAGTGGATGAGGTATTGGCAAATACCACACCAATCAGATGGAAATCCATTCAAAATATTTGCTAAAAGAGTTGGACCGGCAGCACCATCACTATTTATCCACAATGCAGTAATGGAAGCTAGAATATCAGCACAAGAAGTTGGTAATGGGAGTATAGGAATATGGTTAGCCAAATAATAGATTTATATATGGGGATGATGGAAGCAGTATCAACAGAGTTATCAATCTTCACAAAAGCATCAGATACAGATTTTGAAACAATACCAGCAATAGGTTTTGGATCATGCTCAATAGAAGAATTAGATGTAATATCTGATGGTATGAAGGTAACTATTAGTATACCAGTAACAATAGCTGATGCTGGTGCAGATCCTGATGTTAATCTAAGTTTGGCCCAAATGTATAATGACTTTAGAGATCTGTTTTACACACAGATTGGCCCAGACTTCCTAACAGATGGACTAGCAGAAACTGTTATATTTGGGAGTAGATTCCAACCCAAACCATATGATGGACAAGACCAGAGCATTAAATGTTTAAGTGGGGAGGTACAATTTATTATAGATTTAACCCCAAGTTAAAAGAAAGGTGATTATAATGGGAGAAATATTACAGGGTAAAAATGTTTACCTTTACTTTATGATTGAAAGGAAACTAGAATATGTAGGAACAGGTGATGGTACTAACAAATCATTCACTGTTGGTAAAACCCCAATAGCAGATTCAACTTTAACCGGAACTGTTGATGCCTCAGATGTTGCAGTTTATAGTGGGACCAGTAGGACTGGGACACTAACAACCCACACAGTATCAACAGTAACAGAGGCCACTGGAGTAATAACAGTTAGTGCAGCACCAGCAAACCTGGCCAAAGTTTATGTAACCTATAAATACCAAACCAGCTATCCACTCTACTGTCAGGAATACTCCTTCACAGACACACTAAACACTAAGGGTATAACCCCTATTAGTGCTGCTGCTGAGGAAACAGTTGAAACTGACTGGAAATATGAGGGTAGTTTGAAGTATTGGGATGATACTAATATTGAATTTGAGTTGATGAAAGGATTAGACCAAACAGTCGATACAACTGCCGGTACCCTTGCAAAAACCAATCCAATACCAGTACCAAAACATAACATTGTACTGAAAAAGGTTAGGTCAACAGCCACTACATATAAAGCATTCCAGGATGTAAAAGTAACCAGTCTTGATGAGTCTGGTAAGGGTGGAGACTTTGGTGACAAATCATTCAAACTATCAGTAGATGACATTGTACAACCATACACTCCAACTGTTGGTTCTGGTATGTAAATATAATTAATTTTTTTTTAAAAAAATGATGGGAAGGAGATAAAATGGTTAAAGATGAACTTGAATACATAGAAGTAGATGAAGAATTATTAGATCAGATGAAAGAGTTCAGAGGGAGATTCTTTAAAGAATTTATGACCCTGGGTGATGATGCAGATGAAGATCAAATATTCTATCTATTTGTCCAGAGAGGACTAGAAACCACTGGAATAGAAGTGGTTGATGTATATGAACAGTTAAGTTTACCAGACTTTGCAATAGTATTAGCCAAAGTTATGGAACTGAATAATATGGAAGAATTGTTTCGTGCTATGGAGAGACTCAACAGGTCAGTCCCAGGAACTGATAGCAACGAATGAGAGGGAACAAGAAGTTCTGGATCGGATGCTCAAAGCCAAAAAGGAGATTAAAAGTAAAGGCTTGGGTTGTATTAATAATAAAATGCCAGAATCCAATTTCAGACTAATGTGTTTCATGATAGCATATAAGACTGGTACAAGTTTGATAGATGTGATGGGAATGTCATTCTTTGACCTATTCACATATTCATATATTGTATCAAAATTCACTGAGGAATCTGATGGGGATGTCCAACCCAATATTCCTGAGATGAATGATTTAAATCCATTAAGTATATAATTAAATTGTTGTGGTGATATTGTTTGGCAAGTGGCAATACAAATCTGGATATACTGATAAGTTCAACCTTTCAGGCAACAGGCTTTAATAGGGCAGCCACTGCTATAAACAATTTTGTCAAAACAATAAGTAAGGCAAATGCTTCATTACAAAAGGCTAGTAATGTTGCCAGTAGTGCCAATAATTCTTTAAATTCTTATTCTAATGCAACAAATAATGCTACAAGCCAAACCAACAAAACAACCCAATCTTTGAATAGTGCAACAAGGAGTGCAACCCAATTAGCAGAGAAATTCAGAGCCTCCAGGGAAACAGCTACATATATGGGTATGAGTATATCTCAGATGGGTTCACAGGTTGTGGCTGCAAATTCCCAACTCAAAACCTTTAATTATACTAGTAAGGAATGGGCTGCTAATATGGTTAGTGGAACCACACAGTCCAAATCAACTTTTAGTAACTTTGTTGGTACAGTTAAGGGTGGAGTTAGTAGTGTTCAGGGCTACTTTGGGGGGTTAATAAAGCAGACAATTAGTGTTGGGGATATCTTTGGTTACTATATTGGCGGATTGGCATTGGATGCGGTTTACCAGTTTATATTTGGTGTTTCCACAATGAGAGATGAGATGGAAACAACATTTGAATATATGGGAATGGCCAAATCAACAGTTGAAGAGTTCAGCTCAGCATTAACAGACTTTGCAGTTAAAATGCCAACATTAAGTATTTCTGGTGCAAATAAGATAGCTAGAACCCTAGCCATGACTGGTGTAAAAACTGATGATATATTAAAGTTTAAACAGGTATGGGCTGATATTGCAGAGATAGGTGCCAGCCTAAATGACCTAAATCCAGAGGTAGCTGCTAGTAAGGTTGGTCCAGCAATAACAGATGCAATGGGTGGACAATATAAGAGGCTCCTAAACCTGACAAACATAACAACAACCCAATTCAAAAACAAAGCAGAAGAAATGGGTTTGGCTACAACTGGGAGCTTCACAAACACAATGAAGGTTATCCAATCAATATTGGGTGACAGAGGACTGAGTGGGGTTTCAGCTAAGATTACAAGTATAACAGATGCATGGGACTATATGTCTGAACTTATTAGTCAGAAAGGTTCAGAGATAGGTGACTATATACTACCATTGATTAAGAGTGGAATTTGGGCCATATCTGGAATACTAGATAAAATCCCAACACCAATATTAGGAATAGTAGCAGCAGTTGGTGGATTACTTGGTGGATTAATGGTTGTAATGCCATTCCTTGGAAGTTTTGTTAATGGTTTTAATTTATTAAAATTAGCAGTCCAACCCATAACCTCAAGACTTGGAACTTTAACCAACCAAATGAGAGGATTTGAGAAAGTTACTGGTTTAACTAATAAACAATTAAAAACCCTGGATGGTTTAACTAGTAAACAGTTAAAAGAGGTTGGGTTGAAGAGGCAAACCCAAATAGTGCCAGGTAGTGATAAACCAAAAACTATATATTATGAAGCCAAACTTGACTCAAAAGATGCAGAAAAAGGATTCAAACAGTTACAAAAAGATGCAACAAATGTTAATGGGGCTGTTAAGAATACTAACAATTCATTAAACAATACAGGGAAAACTGCTAGTGGGTTGAGGGGAAAAATTAGTACACTTGGTTCTGGTTTCAGAAGTTTAGGTTCATCAATTAAAAGTGCTGCTAGTGGATTCATGAGCATGTATCTGGGTCCAATGATAATTTTTGCAATAATAGCAGCAATAATTAGTATAATAAGTTACACTGATAGTTGGGGTAAGATAACAGAATTGGCCTCAGATGTTATGAAAACATTAGCAGAGGCATTAACCCCACTAATAACCTTATTGGCAGATGTAGCCACAAACACATGGAATGCCCTGAAAACATGGGAAGGTTGGAGTCAAATAGAACTATGGATAAGTAATGCATACCAGAAATTAAAGGACATGTATGGGTGGGTGCAGAAGAATATCCAACCAACAACTAATGAACAGGGAGAAACTGAGCCAAATGCTGGCCAAAAAAATATACCAGTGATTGGCCCAGATTTAGCTGCATGGTCAGACTTCTTTACTGGTTCAAACATTGCAAACTTTAATGATGGATTCAAAGCATATGTAGATCTGGTTATTGGGCTTGTAAACCCATTAACAACAGTTGTTACTCTAAGCACCATGATGAGTTATGCTATTAACAACTTTGGACTAGCAATTAAACAAATAAAGGGTGAAAGCCCAACAACATTCAAAGACTATGCCAAGGCAATGTTAGCATTCAAGGCAACATGGGAAATGTTAAGCCAAACAGTTAAAGGTAACTGGAATGATATAAAACCAGCAATGGATGAATTAATGGATGCTTGGAATACTTTAATGGAAACATTATTTGGTAAAAAGAAGGATACTGGTGGTGGGGGTGACCCATTAACTAGTGGTGGTAAAAAGATTTCAACATTTGCACAAATAGTAAAAATAGTAATACAATTAATAACATTAGTAATAAAAGGAGTTTCAGTAGTTGCACCAATAATAACAGGGATAATAAAAGTTATAATAATGGTTATAGGTGGATTTAGTGTTATATTCTCTGCCATAATATATGTAGTCAATGCCTTCATAATGGTCTGGAAAAAGTTCCATAGTGCATTGTTAATAGTTGTTAACCCAATACTGGTTGTATTATATTATATGATCCAATTATGGCACTGGATAACAGGTAACAGTCCAGGCCTAATACCAGCAGTACAAGATTTATATAATATCATTATAAGTTTCATACCAAAAGCAATGTCCACATTTGGGATATGGTTACAGTATGGTATAAGTAGAGCTATATATTTTGTTAATAGTGTTGTGGCTTGGTTCAAATCATTACCAAAAAAGGTCTATAATGCTATGGCCTCTGTGAAAACCTATATAATCCAACAATTACAGAATGCATATATTGGTGCCAAAAGATGGGTTGGAAAGTTTTATGCTATTGGTGTTGCAATCAAGAACCAAGTAGTTGCTGGTATTAAATCTGCCCTTGGAATTAGTAGCCCATCAAAGGTTACATATGGTTTGGGAGAGAATATTAGTCAAGGTTTATATAATGGTATGGTTGAATGGGTAAAAAATAATTCATCAATATTTACAAAAGTTATAGCCCAAGATGCAAATGCAGCAGCAAAAATCTTAGCAGACCTATTTAGTGGATTCAATTGGGTATTCTATTATAACAGTATGCAATCAGTTAGTACAACATTAAACACAATGACTGGTAACTGTTATGATGCAGCCCTAGCTTACCAGGCATTAGCCCAGAAAATGGGATTAGTTGCAAACCTTGCAAACACAACAGTAAATGGAATAGCCCATACAGTCATAAGCCTACCCCAAATTGGAATGTGGGTTGACCCATCAGGAATACTTGGAAGTGGCCTACAATCAGGGGGCATACCAACATCAGGAACACCATACATATTAGTAAATGTTAATGATGCAACATTAAAAGAAGATGCAGATGTAGAGGCAGTTGTTAAGAAGACTGTTACAAAAATATATAATGGGGTGAAGTTTGGCATATGATAATCAATGGATACCAACTGGTAAGGGACCCAGTAACAGTAACTGAAAGCAGAACCCCACAATATACAGAAATGCAAGTACCGTTTGGGGATAAAATAATCTTTGATGGGAATAGTGTGGATGGATCATACTCATTCAATTTAATATTAGTCAATGATGAAATTGAAGATATTAAGGGCATGATTGAGGGTTATAGGATTATTCATATAAATTTTGATAAGTTTTATGGATTCATGTATGTTACTAAATTTGAAACTGAATGGATCAAAATGTTATCAAATGTTAGGTATGCTAGTGTATCATTAGAGGGTTATTATAGTAGTAACATGTATCTTAAATTGGGCCACTTTAGTAGTAGCCAGAAAACAGACTTCACAACAGAAATAATAGAATATATAAGTTTGCCTGACGAATTTGTTAATAAGGTTAGTGAAACAGCAGACTTTGTAGTGTCTGATAATACCAGGACAGATGACATATCATACTTCCAGGACATAACCGGAGATTTATATTTTAGGCCAGACCCAGAGATTTTTAAGGACGGATGTATAAGGGTTTATAATGACCCAACAACAACAACAACAAATAATCGGGTGTTTAATGATACAAACGAGGATTGTGTGTTAACAGTTGATACTGGATTATATAAATATAAATTTTTAAATAATAATGCAACACTTGTTGCTAATGTTTATGACCCATCAGGGACAAAAGTGACATATATTGCAGATAGTATTGATAATTGTCTTGGTGTAGATAAAAAATTAAAATATAATCCATTTTGTACAGAGGTTAAAGCAAACCATACAACATATAGGTTCAAACCAAACAGAGAATATTATGAACTGATTGGAAACACCACATATGTATATTTTGAAAGTAGAGATATATACATCCCCTGTAAACCAACCTGTGATGTTGGTAGTTATGAACTAACAACAGCCAGTCCAACAACAATAATGCAAGATATTAGGATTGCCTCAGGAACACCATCATACACTATAAATTATCTTTATAGTCCGGGATATGTTGGATACAGAGAAGGCAAGACAAGCCAATACCAATTCACAACAGAAACCAGGAGACATCCAAAACAGGGTTTTTATGCAGATAGTGAAAGGATTTTTCATGGATTAACAGAATATGACCCAACGGTTATTGAATGGGATGATTGGGATTCATCAACTGGTTATACACATTACACTAATGGTGCAATCTGTAACGGATTAGCCAATTATATGGGAACATTAACTAATGGGTCATATTGTAGTAAAGCATTAACACTAGATGAGGGAAGTTATGACATATTTGCAATGTTGAGGACAAATACTCACACTTTTAGTTTAACAATTGACAGCACAGTTGAATACACAGCACCTACATTTAGTAACACTATGGCAAACAATGTATATTTAGGTAATTATGATTTGGATGGAACCCACACATTTAAAATAACAGACATAAGTGGGACTAGTGGATTAAATTTCCACATATATGAAATGATAATAATGCCAACCAATCTAGGAACAGGAACACCCTGGGAACAGATATGTAGTGCATTCCTTGACACCAATGAAGCTTATGAAATGTATTAAATATTAGTCATTTGGGGTATATGTAATGGTACAAACAAGTCATGGAAAACAGGAAGTATTATTTAGGAAGAGAAGTGACCTAGAAGAATATGATTGGATTAGTGTAGACTATGAATCATGGACACTAAAGAGAAGCAAAAATGAACTCCACAGTTTTGATGTAACCCTGACTTACCCAGAAGAATGGATAGACCCACAAAGTCCAACAGGAATAGTGGCCACAATTGGGGATGAGATAGAATTATATGCCACATTTGGGTTAAATGATGATGACAATGGCAGTATAAAAAGGTTTGGTGGATACATAACAGAAGTTGATCTTAGTTGGGATGGCTCAGTAAAAGCAACAATCAAATGTAATGATTACAGGGTAAGCTTAAAGAATAAACAAATATTCAAAAATTACAAAACAATACCCCAAAGTGTTGGAATGCAATCAGTATACATGAAACAAATGTACAGTGCAACCAGCCTATATGATGCCATTATATATCTATGTGAAACTGTTGGCATAACAGATGACTCTAAACTTACAAGCCCATATGCATGGACAAGATCAAACACCAACCCATTAACAATGACAACAGGGAGTAGTAGTTATTGTGACACCTTCACTGGAATATTCAATTTAACAACAAAGAAAACATTCAACACTGTTGGTTGCCATAGGATAATGGTTAGTAAGTATGATTCAGAAGTAGTCTTTGAATTATATAATAATGAGACAGGTTATGATGCAACAACCCACCCACATGTAGCCCTAAATTATCATAAATGGAAAAAGCTCAAAACACAATTAGGATTCAGGTTCACAATAAATGGAACATATTATTACCTCCCCTGGTTTGATAACCTATCAGAATATTCAGGGAACTTTCTACCAGGCATAACGGGGAAAAACACAAGTAAACCAACAGCATTGGTAATTAATATTAAAGACTTAATGGATAGTACATATCCTGG
>CAZRYL010000045.1:0-2416 GCA_964604285.1 uncultured Methanotrichaceae archaeon | reverse complement strand
AATCTTATAAGTGCCAATCTAAAAACTGATGATGATAGTTTTTATAATAATGTTGTAATGTTAGCCCAGACAAAAAAGAATAAATCAATAGTCTGCCAAGACATAGATTTACAATCAATATTAACACATGGTGAATATGATAAGGTAGAAGAGAATAGTACATTATATACTAAAACAGATGTGCAGAGTGCAGTTGAGGAGGAAGTTGCAAGCTCATCAGAACTAATACCAACCTATACCTGTAATGTCCATCCAGACTTTGGATATAAAGAGGGAGAAGTTATATATATCTACAATCCAAGTCTTGGTGTTGAGAGGAGCCTGGAAACTCAGAGTGTAACCTGGACACATGATGGGAATTGTTCATTAGAACTTGGAAGCCCAACAACAGATTTGGCAAAAATATTACTCAAATGGGATCAAAACCAGAAACTTGGAACAATGAGAACAATAGAAACATATTCCAGAGTAAACAATGTACAAAATGAGATATTAACTAGTACAGGAGTCTATGCAACATCCAGGGGCATCCTAACATTTAAGGGTGAAGATATTGTTGAAACTGGTGTAGACCTAAAACATGACCAGATAACAAGTACAAGTGCAATGTTATTCCCAAATGGACTGGAAAGCGACCCATACTGGATGTCACCAGGGAATGATGTAACAATAGGAACAGATGGGGTTAAATATACATTCACAGGAGTTAACAATACAGTTGGAGGAACAACAGGTTACATACCATTAGCATTACCATTAGGAGTTAATAATGGTTTAAGGAGTATAAGTGTAACATTTAGTTGGAATGGATTCAACCCATCAGACCCAACAGATAAGATGTCAATCTCTGGAATAATATATAGTGACTTTGACCATGAAAATCCAGATAATGGACAGTTAGCAAATGAAGACTTTGTATATGCAGAGGTACCATCAACAGCTAATGGAACATTCACAAGAACAGTAGACTTCACAACAGACGCAGTTGGAAGTATAAGGGAAGACTTACCATCATTAGAACATTATATAATGTTATTTGTCCTAGAATTGGTTACTGAGAGTAGTAATAGGTGGGTTAGGATAGATGAAATAGTAGTATCATATGATATAGATGGGGGACAAGAATGAGTGTAGAAGAAACCATACAAGGGGATGCTGAACTATTCAACCTAATAGACAGACAATACTTCCCAGAAGACACTGGGAGCCAATCAATAGAGTTCACAGACCTAACTGGTGATGACACATTCATGTACAAACTAAGATACCACTTATACATCCACCCAGATGGCTCAAATAGGAATATAAAAATGCAATTCAACAATGACACAGCAACACATTATAGAGGTGGAGAATCATATTATGGCTCAACAACAGGTGGAACAACCTTTAGTGCTGGTGGGGGTAAAATTGCAAGGACATTCAGTAACATTAATTGTAGAATAAATGGTATAGGATATATATATCCACAAGCAACAGATAATGGAGATTATAGGGGATACAAAACAGAATTCCTATTAGAAAGTGGCACAAGCCAACAATATGAAGTTAAAATGTTTGGCCACTGGCAAAACACAGCAGATGAAATAACAACCATAACAATATACTCCACAGATGGTACTGGCTCTGGTTACTGGTTATCAAACTCCTGGGTAGAATTATTCAAATTAGCCCCAATGATATAAATATTATATAAAAAAGGTGAATGGATGAAAACAAGGATGGTAAGGAGGGCAACCAAAAGAACACCCAGAGTAGTATATTTCAGTGGGGAGCCAGAAATAAAAAGCAACATAGAATTCTCAGAAAACCTATTCACTGGTAGACAAATCTATTACACCTGGAATAAAAGATACAAAAGATATGTGGCAACAAATAGAACCCCAGTATGTTCAAATGGTGCAACAGGACAAATGAGGAGATACTTTTATATAATGTGGTTTTTAAGGAATAGAGATATAGGATACATGTATTATGATGGATCAGAAAGGACATGGGAGGAAGTTGTGAAGGACAGAGTTGGAAATTGTTGTGACCTAAGTATCCTAGTTAATGTCTTAGCAGGCCAAACAGGAATGGCCACAGATTGTGGAACACCAATAACAACCAGAGCATATGTTAAAGATAAAATTTATCAAAATGGAAGCACATTTTATCATATATACAATTTATTAAAGGTGAATGGGAAATATTTAGTATTAGATGCAACAAATTATGTGACAACAGGTAACATATTACCATTAGGGATTAAATATAACCTAAAAGATGGAGTTTATACAAATGCATATAACATATTATCAGACAAAAACAATCCAGTAACAACAATACCATCAACAGATGATCCATGTCCATAAAAAAATATTATAAGGTGATTTAAGATGACAGAAGATATAACAAATGCAAATAGAGTACTAAT
>CAZRYL010000044.1:11828-15891 GCA_964604285.1 uncultured Methanotrichaceae archaeon | reverse complement strand
GCTTTGCCATAATTTTTTTACTCGTAAACTCGTGCGGAAGTCCCGTCCCCCGCATTTGTATCCAGAGGTTGTCCCTGGCGATAATGGATCTGGCCGAATGGCCTCTGTTAACTTCTCCCGCTCCCTGAAGAGCGGGGCTTCCCTGATGCTTCGTCATTGTTACTCTCTTTACCACGTTCACTCCTCTTCAAAGCTAAACTGCTTAAATTTTAGCGTCCTGCAATTCTCGGAGACTGTCCTTATGGTCCTCTCTCCAGCACCCTCTGGTATATCAGCCATGATCTCGATAGTGACTTTGACATTGGCTCCCTTCTCTAACTCCAAATGTTGGATCACGGCTTCAGCAATGCTCCCAGCATCGCGGCCAGCCCTCTTTGGATCAAGCTCAACAGAGCCGAAAAATCTCCTCATCCTTTTTGGTGGCTTCTCAACGATAACCGACCCATCTTTTTGTTCTCCTGATGTAATCGATCCTTCTCTGCCAAATGCAGCATCTCTGGTTTCGCCGCTTTCACCAGGGAGTATCTTAGCCCTTCGCTCCATCTCCTCATCATCTATCTGCCTTTGGGCTACTTCCGGTTTGACCAGAACAGTCTGTCCGTCATCATCGGCGGAGCTTCTTCCGCTGCCCCAGATCAGGCCGTGATATCTGCCTTTTTCATCGATCATATCTGCGTAAGCGAAGTAATCCTTGCTGTGCAGCCCTGCCACAATGGCATTTAGGAGCACATCCTCATTTGCCAGGCGCGGAAGATACAGATAAGTACATAAGTACTCACATAGCTTGCGAATGACAAGATGAGGCTGGTCCTTCCAAAGCAGCCTATCCAGCTCCATCTTGAGCCGTGCCGGAGACCATTTTGTAATGAGCTGTTCATCGGAGACCAGTTTCTTGACCGCCTTGTCTGGAAGTGACTCCTTATCAATGCTATTGATCCTGGATGCGATCCACGTAATTGATGGTTCATCTGGCTTCTCCTGCATTGGTACAAGCAACCAGATGAAGGTCTCACTCATTCTTGAGACGACCTCCTTCTCGGACCTTATCTTTCCGTCCTCGACAAGTCTCCTCTGGAATGTATCCAGGTTCAGAGTATCCTTATCCTTCTCAATAGAATTCCAGGCCAAGAACTGGCGAACAGCGTCCTTCAACTTCTGGAGGTGGTCGCTGTCAGGGGCTACAAAGACCAGCGTATTCCGATAGATTCTGGGGGCAGTGCCACGTTCATTCAATATTTTTGTGGCCTGATCTATTGCAGGACTTGGAGATCCTTTCTTGGAGCTGTGGGGGTATCCAGGCCCAAGGATCACCAGCCGAGCCTCCATCTCATCGCTCACATCGGCTGAGGAAGCGGGGGCTATATGAAGGGCAGCAAATTGCCCTGGTTTCTGTCTGGCTCTCAAGCGATTGACTATCTCCAGGTCCACCTCCTCAGGGCGGCGCAAAAGATCCTCTGCCCGGTCTCGGGCTTCACGGTTCACGCTGGGGTGGGTGTCGAACCAGTAACGGCTCTCGTTACCGAACAGGTAGGTTAGCTCCTCGCTCATCCTCTGAAGAGCGTCACCAAAGGTGGCAGGCACCTCGCCCGGCTGCACACAGCCAAGCTTGATCCTCATCTTCTCCAGGCCCCGGACCTTCATGGCTGCCACTGAGGGCGCGCTGCCTATGAAGACCGTCCTGGCTACGCGCCTGCAGGCAGAGTAGCGGCCCAGATTGGGATTGTCTCTATCGATTGCTATGGGCTTGCTGGTTGGGCCGTCTATGTCGGCATCTATGATCGGCCCCCAGCCGTCGGGAAGGTTTCTGGTGATCTCAAACCTGACATCGGAGCTGTCCAAGGGCAATGTTCCTGGCATGATCAGGAGCGATTTGTCCTGGCGCTCCCAGAGGTCGTGGATGACTGCTGCCATCAGACGGAGCACTCCACGGGTGCGCTGGAACCTCTCAAGAGTAGACCAGTCCTGATAAAGGCGATCGAAGAGCTCAGGATGAATTGGGTAGCAGTCTTTGAGCCTCCTCTCGTAATCGGAATCAGCGCAGTCTCTGGGAAACTCGCCTCTATTCTGGCGGTAGAGGTCGGCAAATGCCCTACAGATGGCATCTCTTGATACATAATCGGTCATGGGCTCAAAGAGCCGTCTGCGGACTATGGAGAAGCTCTCCTCTGCATTAGCTGGTCTCCAGACTGCTTCGACACGGCCGAAGATGTTCTGTATACGATGCAGGGCCTCCTGTCCTGCATCTCCCCCTATCTCCGCATCGGACGCCGGAATGCTGGCTACGATAAGGGCTCTGGAAGATCTTTTTGCGGCTTCAGTTAGGGCTTGGACAAAGGTCATATTGGCCTCGAAAGTCCCTGCAGACAGCCTTGTATCAAGCTCTGAGCGCGGTTGGTAGAGGTTTCGTAAGAATGCTATCCATTCGTCGATCAATATCAAGGCGGGGCTGAACCTGTCGAATAGCTCTTTGATTGTATCTGAGCCTGGGCTGGTGCCGGTACTATCGTTTACGGCTACGAGATTGTACCCTTCCATTCCGCCAAGCTGATAGGCCATCTCTCCCCATAGAGTGTTGACTTTGACCCCTTCAGGCTTGATGGTGCCAAGAGCCACATTCAGCTTTGTGCCCACAAGGACTGCTCTCTTGGCCATGGGCAGACTCTGGATGTCCAATTCGTGCAGAATCTGCTCGAAGCCCTGGATCTCTCCAGGAGCGAGCTGGCCGCTGGCCAGATGATAAAGAGCAATCATGCTGTGAGTTTTGCCGCCTCCAAAGTTGGTCTGCAGCTCCACAACAGGGTCGCCCCCAAGACCTGAGAGCCTCTTGATGGCGAGCACTAACAGATGCTTGAGGCCATCGGTGATGAAGGTGCGGCTGAAGAACTCCTTTGGATCTCGATATTCTGCCTCTGCCTCGCCTGAGACAACCTGGGCGAGGTCTGCGGCAAACTCTGCCTGCCTGTACCTTCCTGCAGCGACGTCTGGATGGGGGGTGGCGATCTCGCGCCAGGGCTTCAGGCCGGCTAGAGTCCGGGTCTCGGTGACTATCTCTGTGCTCTTTTTCAGCTCCCTTTTGGTCTCCTCCTCGAATCTCTGGCGCATCATCTCTCTGGCGCTGGCCTGCACTAGCTCCGCTTCTGGGGCAGAGATCATCTCCAGCAGACGCTGCATGGTATCCAGGGCGCGGTAGGCGTCCTCGATAGAGAAGGCCTGCTGATGAGCCCAGCGGTTTCTGACCTCCCGAAGCTCAGAGACGTAGCTTCTTCCAGAGTGGCCCAGCTTGCTCTGGAAGACCTGGGTCCAGTTGGCCCACATGACCACCAGGATGGGCTGGATGTCTAATCGTGCAAATCGCTCCTCCTCAGGAAGGGAGGCAGCAAGACCGCTCAAGGCCTCTATTCCGATCTTGCCGCTCAGGGCCTTCTCCACGCCATCGGACCACCAGATATTTCCGTAGAAGCTTTTCAGCTCGCGTTCCACAAAAGGCCGAAGGCCTCTTCTCACCATCTCAAGGCCGCGGCCTATGCGCTCGTAGTTGCTCAGTGCCAAATTCCAACCCACCCTGCTGGATTAATCGAATTGCGATAGGATACTGAGAATTTTAACTCTGCGGCTGGATCCTTGATTATCACCAGCTCTTCTCATTCTTATGAAGTGGACGGAGCCGCTCTGGCTACATACAAATACAAAGCGAGTGTACTCTGATGATCAGGATGAAGCTCATGATCACTATATCAGGCCCGAGGGTTCATGATGTAGGCTACCGGGATTATTTGCTAACAGCTGCCATGAACCTGGCGCTTCCCGGCTTTTCTGCGCTCAACTGGACAGAGAACGGAAAGCAGCAGGTGATCGCCCTGGTGGAGGGAGACGATATCAGGGTCGCCGCATTCAGGCAGCTCGTGGAAGCAAAAAAACCAGAGAGGGCCGAAGTACAGGATATAACTATCATCGAGTATGATGGCGATGTGGGTCGCACAGGCGAATTCGCCATGATGTGCTCATTCAATCAGCTGAACAAGGCTGTCCCGGTCCTTCTGGAGATAAGAGACGATATGAAAGA
>CAZRYL010000044.1:0-11728 GCA_964604285.1 uncultured Methanotrichaceae archaeon | reverse complement strand
ATCAGCTGAACAAGGCTGTCCCGGTCCTTCTGGAGATAAGAGACGATATGAAAGAAATAAAGGGTGACATCAAAGAGATGAAGGGTGACATCGAAGAGATAAAGGGCGATATGAATGTTGTGAGGAGGAACACCGACCCAATTCCTCAGATCTTGGAGGAGCTTCAGCCAGGATATGCAGCACAGTTCAGGCAGGTGCAGACTGATATTAAGGCCATAAAAGAACGGCTGGGAATGCCTTGAATCACTGAGCCCTCAAGCCGCAAATTTCTACCAAATCCCAAAGTCAAGGGCGTCCCTCTCTTCGCAATCCCAAGAGTAAAATCATTGAGCTTCTGAGTCTTTTTGCAGGTCTGTCAGCTTCCTGTCCCGCGGCCTCTCCCTCTTGGCTGATATTTCTTTGAGCCTGGGCCAGACGGTGACGAGAGCATTGTACGAGACCGCCTCAGCTGCCCAGCCTTTTCGCTCGCAGATCGAGTAGAGCCTGTAGGCCAGGTCGCGGGCGCTCTGGGCCAGACCACCAAGCCTGCTTTGAAGCTCCGCTGCCGCCTCCTCACCTTGCCCTTCCAGAGCGCGGATCAGGTGCTGTGTGGCCTCCCAGACTGTGAGCCGTCTGTCAGCAGCCGGGTCCCAGTCAGGGTCCAGCTCATCACGTCTGAGCAGCCGGGCCTTGCCTGCACCGGCCCTGAGGATTCCGGCCTGGACCATGCCCTCGACTGAGGTGTTCTTGGCCTTCGAAAGCGTCTCGGCATCGCCGAAGGGGCCCTCATCCATGCCGTACTGCTCGAACCATGACAGAGCCCAGCGGGTATCTGGATCGTACTCGCCCTCCTGCTCTGAGAGGTACTCGTCCAGATGCTGGTTGATCAGCTGCAGGGCTGTTCGAACGCGCATGGGCGAGCCGTCGGCCTCCAGGACCGATGCGTAGCGGGAGAAGATGGCCATGCCCGGGCCAATGGCCGCCTGGGCTAAATCCACAGGCGCTATATTGCCCTTCTGCAGCTCGCAAAGCGCCGGGGGCAGCTCGCGCTTCAGAGCTGTCAGGAACTCCCGGCGGGTGGCCAAAGGGGCGTCGTCTGGCCTTGGCCGGCAGACCAGGACGATGGATGAGGCGAGGGCGTTGGTGCCAAGCGAAACGATGCGGTTGGATAGCTCGGTCCTCATGGGCCAGGTGCCGGTGATGACGTAGCCGGAGGCGATCAAGCTTGCGAGCATCACCTCCCAGCCGGTTGAGGCCAAACCCGAATCGGCTGCCTCCTCCTCTGCCTGCTTGAAGGCGTAGTAGACGGTCAGAGGAAAATCCTCTCTGCAGATCCGTCTTGTCAGATCAAAGGTCTTGCGAAGCCCCTCCTCGAAGAAGCGACCCGCTTCTTTTTTGCTCCCGTTGAAGCGGTAAGGCGTCGCCACAAGCTCCCTTTCCTTTGGCACCAGCAGAGTGCTGAAGATGTCAGGATGAACTCTGGCCAGGGATCTCCTCAGCCAGACGTAGAAGAAGTCGGAGAGGTCGGCGTAGCCGATGTTGTCGTAGTAAGGAGGATCGGTTGAGATGATAGGAGAGATGTCAGGGGAGATGAACGTGGTCGAATCGTACTGTTTGGCCTTGCCATCGGCCTGTTGAGAGAGAGCCCTCAACACATCTGCCACCCAATCCACAGCGCCGAGAAAGTTGCCAGTTGAACTACTCAATGGATTTGTCTCGGTGAAGTCCCAAACCATAGGAAGAGCTTGACGTGCAAAAGTATGGCCGATGGTTTCTCTGTTAATGTGCCAGGAACATAAAGTAGAGTTATAATCTGCAATTTTGTCAATTACAAGGGCGAGATATGTACGAATAGAGTCCGCATACGCCCGCGCGCCCCGGCCCCCGTCGGCGATGCCCTCGCCCTCAGGCAGGCCCGCGGCAAGCGCATCTGCAAGGGCGCGCTCCCGGGCCTCGGCCACCAGGTCGCTGAATGTTGTCAGGGCGACGAGCTGGCGGGGGGTGAAGAGATCCAGATGTTTTGTCATTCCATATCGCTGAACCCTAAAACCAAGCGCCTGATCTGGCAGATTTGTGTCAGGAACGTTCTGTGGTTTGGCGGTCTCTGCAATCTTTTCGTGATCCGAATTTGGCGGCAGGTACATACGTCCTTTTTGCCCCTCTGCCGCAATCGCCATCAATTGCGCGCCCATCCTTCCTGCTTTCCCCTCCGCCCGGATGTGATCGAATCCCACCGGCGTCCCGCAGGCGAGGCATCTCGCACCTCTTCGGTTGACAGTGCCCTCCGGAGGCTGCCCCTTGTCGGCCCTGACCTCGAATCTAATGCTACGATTACTATCTACGACCGGCTCGGCCCACGCCTCCTTTCCCTTCCTGGTGGAGAGCGCAAACTTGCTTGTCAGCGGCATCATCGCCCCGCAGGCAGGGTTGGGGCACTTCACCGTCCTGGCCCACAGCCAGGCGATCACCGTGGCCTCGGTTCCGTCAGGCAGCTTTGCTTTTGGGTAAAGATGGCCTATCCTCCTCTCGGCCTCGTCCCTCATCCATTTTCCGTAGTAGCGCACATCCTCGGCCAGGCCTTCGGCCCCCTTCCACTCCTTTGCCCCTTTCAGAGTCCTCTGCGAGCTCCTCCGGGCCTCAGGGTTCACCGGCGGCATTCCTGCAAACTTTGGCGGGATCTCGATCAGGGCCTTGGTGATCAGGACCGCCACGGGATTGAGGTCGCTGGCATGTGCCTCCAGGCCCAGGCGCTGGGCCTCCAGGGGAATCGAGCCACCGCCGCAGAAGGGATCGAGGACCGGAGGCGGATGGCCGTCCGTGGCCTTCAGGATCTCTGCCCGGGCTTCGTTCAGAACAGCCTCGTTGTTCGTGTTCTCCCACTGCACCAGCCGCTCGATGATGCCGAAGAGCCTCTGCCGCTCCGCCTCCTGGGCCTCCTCTGTCGGGAACTCCTCAGGGCGGCTGGAGGGGTCGTCGACTATCGAGGCGAAGAGCACCGCCCGGCATGCGGCCAAGGGCCGGCGCGCCCACCAAAGATGCAGCGTGGAGGGATGGCCGTGGCGGATGGACTTCTCACGGGCTGAGGCGGCATTGATCGCCTCCAGGGGCAGGGCGACCTCGATGAGCTTCTTTTTGTTGGCGGGCGTGGGAAGGACCTCCAAGAGTAATATGGGTCTAGCAGAAAAGGATTTTGCATAGTTGGGTAAAACCCGAAAGCATCCGTTTAGACCTCGATCGTTGACTCCTTTGCTTGATCCGTCTCGGAGGGCGGTCTCATACCTTCCAGGCGAAACTTATGAAGAGAATGCCAGCCATGCAAGCAAAGTATGCAATCCGGTAGTTGGCATCTGGCCTCACCAAGGAATAGAGGCGGAGATAGCTATAAATTCGAAGACAAAATCATTCGCTTTATTCGATCTAAAGGGGGCACCAAATGAGATATGACTGCTGAGATTGCCATTCTTAATAAAGAAGCTATTGCACTGGCATCTGATAGCGCTGTTACCTTGTCAGGCGATTCAAGCCCCAAGATATTTACTTCTGCAAATAAGCTCTTCTCGCTCTCGAAGTACCACCCCGTTGGGATAATGCTCTATCAAAATGCTTTATTTATGGGCGTCCCCTGGGAAGTAATAATAAAATTGTATAGAAATAAATTAGGCTTAAACAAATTCGACAAGCTTGAGGATTACTCCGATGATTTCATACGATTTCTGGGAGAAGGTAATTCATTATTTCCTGCGCAAATTCAGGATCAGCATGTTATAGACACAATTTCAAATTATTTATTATATCTGCGATCGGAAATTTTTAAATTATTAGAAAAAGAAATTGAGTCAGAAAAAGGGCTAACCGAAGAAGCTATTCAGAAGTCCATAGCGCTTGTAGTAAAAAGGGACTACGACATGTGGAATAGCACAGATAATATACCTACTATTCCCGAAAGCCATGAAGATGAGATACTTAGAAAGTATGGCAACGATATCAGGAGACTGCTTCAAGATACATTTGAAAATTTACCCTTAACAAAGAACTGCAAGAAGTATTTGGAGCGCATTGCTTGCCTCCTTTTTTCAAAATTTCCTTCTGGTATTCGGAATCCAGATTTCTCGGGTGTAGTAATTGCAGGCTTTGGAGAATTGGATACATTCCCCGTTCTAGACGAGTTCTTATTGGAAGGCATAGCACTTGACAAGCTGAAGTATAAACGGCTACGGACTGAGCGGATCGATCTCAGGACCAGCGCAGCTATAATACCATTTGCCCAAAGGGAGATGGTGGATACTTTTATGCAGGGCGTTGATCCATCTTACCTGAAAGTGGAGGAGGGATTCTTAAACGATATCTTCGATAGCTATGCAGCTGCGATCTCAAGAAACCTGCAAAAATATACACCAGAGGAACAGGAGAAGCTCAAGGATAATCTGGTTTCTGCTGGGAAGGACATATTAGACGATTTTAAAAATAAATTAGAAAGTCATCGCAAAGTTAAGTATATTGATCCCGTAACCAATGTGGTCTCATTCCTTCCTAAAGACGAACTAGCAGCAATGGCTGAATCACTTGTGAACCTGACATCATTCAAGAGAAAGGTCACCATGGAAAGTGAAACTGTTGGCGGTCCTGTTGACGTTGCCTTGATCTCCAAAGGAGATGGTTTTATATGGATAAAGAGGAAACATTATTTCAAGGCGGAATTGAATCCTCAATTCTTCGCTAATTATTATAGGGGTGGAGGAGATGAGCGGACCCAGGAAATATAAATCGATCAGGGAGATTGAGATGACTTATTTACCCAAATGCTTCCAGAAAAGGATGCTGATCGAGATCGAAGACCCCCAGGCCATAGGAAGGCGAATGGCGGAAGAGACCTTCGATAAAGTAAAAGATAAATTCCTGCAAGCTCGGTGAAATCAGGCAGATAGGCTGGTCTTCAAGGGCCATGCTGCTTCGCAAAGCCATGAAGGCAGAGCTGCTGGGGCCGATGCGGCATTGATCGCCTCCAGGAAAGTGCGACCTCGATTGGGCTTCTTGAGCTATTGCGTAAGATCCATCCTTTGGTTGACCTGAAATCCTCTCCTGTTTTTATCCCGATCCCTTTGCTAATTGGTCAAAATGCTCCAAGGCTTTCAGACCATTGGTAAATCCTGTAGGAAGCTCAGGATGTGCAGCTGCTATTAACGCTCCTGCAACGGCCGCATAGGTATCAGAATCATGGCCTATCATCGCCACCCAGGCAAGCCTTGCAGGACCTTCTGCCTCGAATACCTCTGAAGGAAAGCCCTCGGGAGGCTCTCTTGCTCTTGGTTCCAGGCTCCAATGAAGCCCCCAAATGGCTATTTTCAAAGTTAAAAGGCAATATCCGATACCTCTTCCATAATCAACACTGAATGGATCAAACTGCAGCATTTCCCAACCTGTCTCTCGAAACTTCTCTAAAGACCTTTTATATGCATCATTCTCGCCAACATTGCTAAACCAATCCCGAATTTCTGGATCGCGGATTTCCTGGAAATATCCGCTTATCTCTGCTTCAAAGGACTCCTCCCAATCTCTTGGAAGCTTTTTGTCTTTTAACAGCTCCCAAATCAGATAAGTCTGAGCAAGACAGCAGATCTGTGGCAGTGGCGCATAATGGGTGATCATGCCGTGCTTCAATGTGTAGCTGAAAGCATCCTCCAGGTTTTCCGCCATTGCAGGAACGATTCCATTTCGCATCAAAGAGCCATTTGCAGCATAACCAGGTCTCTCTCTCCAGAAATGAAGTCCACCTTCCCAGTAATTGTTGCCTTCACAAGCTTGAAGCGTCCTCAAGGTAGTTGTTCCAATATCAACAGGTCCATTTCTCATCCAGGATACAAACTCTTGGGCAACATCCCTAGGATCAAACCTTCCTTGCCGAACAAAAGATCGGACCATACAAAACGCCATCTCTGTATCGTCAGTTGGATCGCCTGGCTTCCAACTGGCATGGCCACCTCCCACCTGCTTAAACGGCCATCCTTTCGCCTTCACGCGGTGGTAGATGTCTGGAACATCTCTTTGAGGCACGAACTCAGAGGTGCTACCTAGCGAATCACCGGCAGCCAGTCCAGCCAATAACCGACGCAGCAAATCGTGCTTCATACTAGCGAGGCTCCGTTGCCATATTCAAGAGGTCTCCTAAAGAATAGTTCACGCTCTCTGCTCCAAAATCCGGCTCTTTCCCAAAAGGCCGCTGAATATACCATGGCGTTGCCATCTCTCCATTGACCTCAACCACGGCTAAAATGAAATCCTCTGGCTTGTTAAGTCCAGTCAGTATCTCATTCCTGGTAACAGTAACCGTATCCGATCCAGCTGCTCTGCCTTTAACCTCAATGAACCGCAACCTTCCCTCTCCCGGGATCTTTGACTCTATATCGTAGCCCCTGTTCTCTGCGCTCACATCCATCGGCTCATAGCCCAAAGCCCTCTCAGCCTTGATGACCGCTTTCATGGCAATTTGCTCTATCTCGGCCCTTGCCAACTGATCATCAGATACGCTTTTTCCGGTACCATTCGCCCTTTCGACAAATCCACCGGGAATCACCAGAGCGCCCCCGATAACTACAGGCGGCATTGGGGACAGTCTCCGCTCCTGCTCCAGTTCTGTCATTCGCTTTTGAAGTCTGGCTTCAAGATCATCCGCCCGCTGCCTGGCTTTGGCCGAGTTTATTCTCGCGTTCACCTTTCCGGCAAGCTCCTGCTCCTTCAGCTCATTAGCCCTGTGATCCCAGTAGTTGATCTCCTTTGTGAGCCTATCTCTCACAGCATCCATCGTCTTGGCGATCAGCTCCTCTCTTCTCTTTCTTACCTCTCCAAGATGCTGGGGCACTAAGTATTCGACTGCATAAGAGAATGCCCTTTGCTCAAGATCCTGGTTTAACCACGTCTCCTTAAGCAGAGGCTCAATTGCCTTCAGTTCTTCTTCATTTGCCGGCCGATAATCAAGATATGGCGCAAAGCCGACGTTGTGCGCAATGCCTTTCGAATCTATCTCCACAAACTGCATGCGCTTAGAGACAACTCTATGTTCGCCTGAAAGATCCAGCCGGGCGTCCTTAATGGAATGCTCCAGGTAAACCAGCGCCCGGGCATTCTCACCTCTATCATTAGGATCTATGAGAATGGAACCTCTTTTTAGCAGATCTCCGTGTCTCTCAAGCAGGATATCAATCGTGGCATCCAATAGCGGATGTCCCGGACAGACGAAGGCTGCCAGAGGCTTGCCTTGCACGCTGATCAGCTCCTTCTCGAAGCATATCCTCTCATACCTGGTTAGAACTGCCTCGCCCGTGCCTATCAGGCGATCCCTGTTCCGAATCACCGCAGGAACATGGGCGATCTCATATCGCCTCGGCTCGCGTTCCTTAATGCTTCCGCCAAGGAGCCTGAACGCTGCCAGGAAGAACGATGCTATGAAATGCGGCTGCAGCCTCCTGGCCCCTGCCCTCTCCATCTCCTCCCTGATGTGCATCACCTGGGTCACGTCCATGCTGTCGTGCACCAGGGCCCTTTCTTCTATCAGGGCGACGAGCTGCTGCCTGTCCAGAGCCTTGTCTATCACCTGATTGAGCCTGGCCCTCGCTTCAGGGCTATCGCCTTGCCTTATGGCATTTATAAGAAGCTCTCGCAGTGACTTGTTCTCGAAGGTCACCTTTCCAAGGATATCGAAAACCTTACCTCCAAGAGCCTTGCTCTCCTCCTCCAGCTTTCTAAGCAGTAGATTGTAAACCTCGCCCTCACGAGTCTCGGCTGCGACGAGATTCCAGAGGTGGCAGGTCTCCGTCTGTCCTATCCTATGAATCCGCCCGAACCTCTGCTCAAGCCTATTGGGATTCCAGGGCAGATCGTAGTTGATCATGAGATGGGCTCGCTGAAGGTTAATACCCTCTCCAGCGGCGTCTGTGGCCACTAGGATCAAAATATCCTTGTCTTGAGTGAAAGCCTCCTTAGCCTTCTTCCGCTCCTCCCGACCCATGCCTCCATAAATAGTGGTCACAACCTCAGGATGTCCAAGCTGATTTCTGATCCTTTCGGTCAGATAGTTCAGAGTGTCTCGAAATTCCGTGAAAATAACCAGCTTTCGCCTGTGGCCATGGGCGTCAAACATCTCTCGATTGTTATCAAGAAGTTTTGAAAGTTCATCCCACTTCCTATCTTTCTCACTGGCCCGGACTCGCCTAGCGAGGCCTTCCAGTTCTTTTAACCTGGATATCTCCAGCTCTAGCTCAGCTATGGTCTGGGATGCAGTAGCCTGATCTACCACCTTCTCCTCAGTTGCCTCAACTTCTGAGTCTGGAGCATCCTCCAAATCTTCGATTTCATCTTCTGTTAGGTACGGCAGATCCTTTGTTGCCTCGATCCGTGCCTCAGCACCTCGCTTCAGCAGCCGCTCTTCTCTGAGGCGTTTCTCAAGCCGCTCCCTGCGCCGCTTCAAAGACTGATATATGGCCTCTGGAGATGACGCCAAACGGCGCTGCAGTGTCGTCAGCGCAAAGCCCACAGTTCCTTTGCGGCCGTCATTTTCGAGGGCATCGGCTCGATTGAACTCCTCACGCACATAGTCTGTAACTCTGGCATAGAGATCTGCTTCAAGGTTCGAAAGCCTGTAGTTGACCGTATAAGCGAGCCGTTCTGGGAAGAGCCGTTTGCCATCGAATTTGAGCAAGTCCTCTTTAACCATGCGTCTCATGAGATCTGAGACATCGACGCTATGCACTCCATCACGGAACTTGCCTTCGAATCTATCCCCATCGAGCAATGCCATAAAGAGCTGAAATTCCTCAGGCTTCCCGTTGTGGGGTGTGGCAGTGAGCAGAAGGAAATGGCGGGAGATCTTGGAGAGGAGCTGGCCGAGGCGATATCGTTTGGTATATTTTACTTCGTCGCCAAAAAAAGTGGCTGACATTTTATGGGCCTCATCGCATATTATGAGATCCCAGTCTGTCTGATTCAGCTTGGCCTGAAGTTCATCATTCCTGCTTACATGATCGAGCCGGATGATAGCCAGGTTCTTCTCAGCGAAGGGGTTCCCACTGCGGGATGCCTCAACAGTCTCTCTGGTGATGATATCGAAGGGCAGATGGAATTTGCTGCCAAGCTCATCCTGCCACTGCTCTACCAGGCTTCCAGGAGAGCATATCAGGCATCTATGGAGGTCTCCTCTTACCAAAAGCTCCTTGATGAGCAGTCCGGCCATGATGGTCTTGCCAGCACCAGGGTCATCGGCCAAAAGATAACGCAATGGCTGGCGAGTGAGCATCTCACTATAGACAGCGGTTATCTGATGGGGCAATGGATCTACCAATGAGGTATTGACCGCAAGAAGAGGATCGAATAGATAGGCCATGCGGATACGACGGGCTTCTGATACCAGGCGGAACATAGCACCATCAGCATCGAAAGACCATGGCAATCCTGCAGAGGCGATCTCTAAAGTCGGCTCAAGATCGCGATAAAGTAGCTCGCATCTGGGATTGCCTGCGCTGTCCTTGTAGGTCAGCTCTATGACATTAGGGCCATGCCATTTTGCCTGGATTACTGTAACAGGCCCGTCAGGCAAGATGCCATTTACAAGTGTACCAGCTGTTAGTTCCTCAAGGCGCGCCATAGCTGAGGAGCCAATTGGCCTTCAATCTTCATAAGAGTTGCCCAGGGAAGTGTGGTCAGTGTACAGGGATTCGGAATATATTGTATCTATTTGCCAATAAAATAATGCGAGGTTCCCATGTGTCACCAAAATCAGGATGCTTGGCCATCATGAGCTACCAGTAAAAGTATGATCCTTTTCATGTTCGTGTTCAAGGCCTTCGGATAGAGGAATAAGGCCTCAAGATCTTAGATCGCACAGGCTTTGACTTACGAACTGGATAAAGACCTAAGGCTCTTTGTGGCGGAGCTGTAGATCTTGTTTCCTCCGATGCCATGGGCTTCGTCGTAGACCGTGAGCGATACCAGATCGCCTCCCCCCTTGCTTGAGACGGATATCATGAGGTCGAGAAAAATTAAGAGTTTCCGCTAGGGTGGGAAGGTGATGGTTGGTGGAGGAGGGCGTGCGGGCGGGTGGAGGGCGAGGCAAGTGGCTCGATCAGCCAATCGTTGTGTGTTACTCCTCAGAGAAGTAGTCGTGATCGATCTTACTGATATGAAGCGTTCTGACTTGATTTACCCCTACATCGTAGTCGATCATCAGCTCGGCCAGCGCCTCCCC
Source organism: uncultured Methanotrichaceae archaeon (assembly GCA_964604285.1). Lineage (GTDB taxonomy): Archaea > Halobacteriota > Methanosarcinia > Methanotrichales > Methanotrichaceae > Methanothrix. The sequence continues at coordinate 1,515 of CAZRYL010000044.1, read as the reverse complement.
ATCGATCAGCACGATCCTGCTATCGATCCGAGCCACATACTCATAGGCCTCATCTGAGAAGCGCCCTGTGGTTATGAATATGCCCTTGCGTGCATGCCGCCCCTGAAGCGCACCGGCGAACTTCTGGATCTCTGGGCGCCCTACCACGCCGTCCCAGCGCTTGGCCTGTATGTAGATTGAATCCAGGCCGAGATGGTCTTCTTTGATGATGCCATCTATCCCCTCATCGCCAGTTCGACCGATCGCCTGGCCGGCATCCTGGCGTGTACCGCCATAGCCAATCTTCACGAGGGTATCTATCACTACCTTCTCAAAGAACTCCGGCGAACACTGCTTCACCATGCTGAGGAGTTCTGCAGCCAGGCTCTCGCGCAACCGCTGGTATGCATCATCCAGGAGTTCCTCAGGGGTACTTGTTGAGGGTTTTTGGAACTTATCTGTTCGTCATCTTTCTGTCCAAGGCGACTCGGAGCCTTGAACTCCAGAAATTCTGGGAACTGCTCCAGAAACTCGACATCTATTCTCTCCGGATTTCTGCTCAGAACGTCAAGACCTCTATGGGTTATGCGAAAATATCCCCTCGTGGTGGGTTCGAGAAGGCCTGCCTTCTTCAGGTATGTCCGCGCCCAACCAACCCTGTTGTTGAGCTTTGGCTGTCCGGAAGAAAGTAGTTGCTTGCGCTCCTCATCCGTCAGCTTGAACCTCTCTGCCATTGCATTGATGGCTTCTCGTAGCGAGTGTACCTTCTGGTCTGCCGTAAACTCGAGCAGTGGCTGCATGATCGTTTCATAATCCGGAATGCCCATCGCAACCATCCCTTTCTGATCCTGGGGATTTGATGGTGACCTGCATATAGGTATAGGTTTTGCCTGGAGACGCCCCTGAACGTCAACCATTCCCGGCTGTCTTATCAGAAGGTATGCCTCTGAGCATTATAGCCCATGGAACTGTCATTACAGCCCTGTTGCCTCAGCTGTCCTGCAAGCCCGAAACCGCGCTGCCCTCGGGGGCCCAGAGAGCTCGTGCCTGCATTTTGAGATGGCTTCTATGAATAAATTAAGACCCGCCTGGATCCCAATGACTTGGGCCGAGGCCGTGCCCGAAAGGCATGAAAGAGGCACCCTATGGAGTGGGGCTATTTCCAAGCCAGGTCAATAGGAGCAAAGTTGAAGCCCTTGTCAAGAAGGTGTTCGTGGGTTCGAATCCAGTCCCCCGCACTACAGCATATCGATTTTTGTGATATTTAGACCTCCAGTGACAAACCGAAGACACATGAAAGAATCGGATGGTCTCCTAACACAGGAGGTTTTGTACCATATATTTATACTATTTGAGGATACAACGAAGTATCATGAATTTACTAGCACTCATTCCAGTCTTGATTTTAGTCCAGGCATCCTATTTTGATATGCAAGGCACCATAACGGATGTGGTAACCCCGGCAGATATCCTGTTAGGCGATAAAACCATTAAATTGGCAGACGTCGATATTTCCGGACTTACCAATGGCCAATA
>CAZRYL010000043.1:0-16534 GCA_964604285.1 uncultured Methanotrichaceae archaeon | reverse complement strand
TAAAGAGAAAAAGATAACGCTGCTGATACAAAGGCCACGTCCTTTCAGACATGGAAATGATTGCTTCTTCTACACTCATGGCATCATCCTCGATTATTGACGCTTCAATGGAGCCACGTCTTTTCAGACATGGAAATCATAGCGCTGATTTCTCAGCATGGGGCGGTGTCGAGCTTCAATGGAGCCACGTCTTTTCAGACATGGAAATAAAAGGCCAGATCAAGGCGGATGTCGACCTGTCGGTGGGCTTCAATGGAGCCACGTCTTTTCAGACATGGAAATCTGAACAGGACAAGTTTGGATGGGTGCTGCGGGTCGGGCTTCAATGGAGCCACGTCTTTTCAGACATGGAAATGCCAGGTTGTAGCGCCGGTAGCGACTCCGGCCGAAGGTGCTTCAATGGAGCCACGTCTTTTCAGACATGGAAATGGAGACAATTATTTGTGGGATCCCGAAATTGAAGGAGGCTTCAATGGAGCCACGTCTTTTCAGACATGGAAATTCGACATGGCCAAGTACGTTTTTAATAGGGCCGATGAGGCTTCAATGGAGCCACGTCTTTTCAGACATGGAAATAGGAACCCATGCGTTTGGGCAGCTACGCAAAGCCAGGTGGCTTCAATGGAGCCACGTCTTTTCAGACATGGAAATGCAATAACCAATTCACTATCGATCAGTCGGCTTTGAGGCTTCAATGGAGCCACGTCTTTTCAGACATGGAAATAAAGAAATGGGGATTAGAATCCCTGTGCCAGAAGGGAGGCTTCAATGGAGCCACGTCTTTTCAGACATGGAAATCCTCTCCCGACCTGAACGTATACTTGAGTGTCAGTGACGGAGCTTCAATGGAGCCACGTCTTTTCAGACATGGAAATGGTGAAGCGTCGGGCTGACGCCTAGAAGTTCGTGTGGTGCTTCAATGGAGCCACGTCTTTTCAGACATGGAAATGCGGAGATCTTGTTACGGGCAACTTCGCCCCGCTGGCGCTTCAATGGAGCCACGTCTTTTCAGACATGGAAATTCGTGAAGTTCTCCGCAGAGGAGCCAGTACACGTACTGACGTGCTTCAATGGAGCCACGTCTTTTCAGACATGGAAATGTGGAAGCGAGCATGGATGAGCTGGTAGGACTAAAGGTGCTTCAATGGAGCCACGTCTTTTCAGACATGGAAATCCACTTCCCCGTTGTCGCCTTTCCTCGTATCGACGGCGCTTCAATGGAGCCACGTCTTTTCAGACATGGAAATCCGGAGAGACACTACTGACATTCAACGCTGATGATGGAGCTTCAATGGAGCCACGTCTTTTCAGACATGGAAATCCAAAGTACTCTACCGCCGCGGTATCCTTACTCCTGGGCTTCAATGGAGCCACGTCTTTTCAGACATGGAAATGGCTGATGCAAACATAACCTCCGCCGACCGCAAGGGAGCTTCAATGGAGCCACGTCTTTTCAGACATGGAAATTCGAGAAGTCTTTGAAAGCTCGCAGTTGCGAGGTAATGGTGGCTTCAATGGAGCCACGTCTTTTCAGACATGGAAATAGCGAACATTTGGCAGGAATTGCGTATTACTTCTGGAGCTTCAATGGAGCCACGTCTTTTCAGACATGGAAATCCGGGAGATTGTACGGTAATCCCGCCGCTCATTACTATCTGGCTTCAATGGAGCCACGTCTTTTCAGACATGGAAATGGAGCCGATAGATTGGCTGGCCCGCCGTGAGATGGGTGGCTTCAATGGAGCCACGTCTTTTCAGACATGGAAATCCACACCGACGTTCGATATCAGTGGCGTGGTACCTGGGAGCTTCAATGGAGCCACGTCTTTTCAGACATGGAAATTCGGACTAGTCCCATACATCCAGGATACAACCCTGGCGGCTTCAATGGAGCCACGTCTTTTCAGACATGGAAATAAGATGGCACTAATTATGGTACAATGGACCTTTCCGTGCTTCAATGGAGCCACGTCTTTTCAGACATGGAAATTGAGTTCGAGGACTGGGTTTGTAGTGAAATATAGGGGAGCTTCAATGGAGCCACGTCTTTTCAGACATGGAAATCTCCTGTCTCTGAATCGCCCTGAGTCTCTCGCTTCCTTTTCGTGCTTCAATGGAGCCACGTCTTTTCAGACATGGAAATAGGTTACGCTCCGTGACCCAGTAGTTTGTTCGGAAGGGCTTCAATGGAGCCACGTCTTTTCAGACATGGAAATAGCATCTTCATTTACCATTTCAATCACTCCTAGGAGGGAGGCTTCAATGGAGCCACGTCTTTTCAGACATGGAAATGGCGGCGATTTCCCGAATCCTATTGCTATCGATAATTTTCGAGTTTTCGAGCATGGACCTCGTTTTCTCCTTTTCCTGTTAGATAGAGCCTTGCTTTTTTGAGCATTTTCGCTATCAACAAGCCTTTCGAGCATTCCCCTGATAATTGGGCGCGAACTCGATGCTCGAAAGGGGATACGCTTTTAGACTATAACAGCCTTTCGCCTGGTTTCCTTTGGATGGGCGCCAAGAAACTCGATCCTCTCCTCCACTCTGCCGTCCTTTGGCCCAAGGTCTATTATCATTACCCTATCTTCGTGACGATTTATCAGGCTCTTAAGCGCTTCTACCATTTGCACCCTGCCTTTGGGCGTAAGATCACATCGGAAAACCGAATAATGAATCGGCTCTCCAAATCCTTTCATGGACCTGTGTACCCTACAGAGCCTCTTCTCATCCATTATGTCATAGCTCACCACATAGCAATTCATCCCACTCAACTCCGATCACCTCGTGACAAAAGCAGGATAATCTTTCAGCTCTCCTAAGAGAACCCTTGACAAAAGCCGTGCCTGAACTTCCATTATCCTGCGATAGGTGACTGTGTAGCCGAATAAAGGATGAGCTATCTCAGTTCTCATTCTGCGTTCATAGCCCGCAACCACTTTTTTCTTGGCCACAGGGCTCATGGAAACCCCTAATCCTGTTCGGATAAAGTCCTTGCTGGAGAACTCTCCTTTATTGAAGAGAGTGATCGCCGTAGAATCCGCTATTAATGGCCTGAATTCTTCCATCATATCCAATGCTAGGGCTGGACGCCCATACTTGGGCTGATGGTAAAAACCAAGATACGGATCAAAGCCTACTGCCAGCAAGACCACGAAAAGCTCTTTAGCTAATATCCCATAAAGGTAAGAAAGAACTGCATTCACGGGGTCCCTTGGAGGTCTCTTGTTCCTGTCCTGAAAAGAGAATTCCGAGGCTTTGGACTTAAGCAGTTCAGAAAAATGCAGGAAATATGCTCCTGCAGCCGCACCTTCGATTCCAAGGAGGGTCTCTCGACCTTTGGCCGTTTCTGCATCTTTGGATAACCTGGCCAGAGATTCGAGTGCTTCGTGAGGTATTTGAGGGTTATTTCTGCGAAGCAATGTCCTGCAGTTCCTGACCTTCCCAGCAACGATGCTTCTGGAAATAATAAGTGACTTGGCGGTATCACGTGCCCATTCAAACTGCTTAAGCCTTAACTCCACATTCTTATGAGTATGGCCCCAGGCTATGCCCTCGAACCATCCTCCATGGGTGAAATGCAGGACTGGAACCCCCCTCTGCATAAGCTCAACCATGGCAGGAGTGGTGATCTCAACTCCACCATAAAGGCAGACCTGGGAGACGTCAATGAGCTTGACATCGATTACCTTCCCTTCTTTGGACCAGATCTCCAGACGGTCGCCTCTCTTTCGAACCGTTTGCCCCTGACCTGTGACGTAGACCGGCAGGCGATCATCTCGAGCAGGAAGTAGCATTCGGATATTATCCTTTGATTCTTTATCTCTTCCCAGTTCCCTGAGAAGGTTGATCTCATCTGGGAGGCATACACCTGCAAGAGAGCATCTGTTACATTTTGGGCTGTCTTCGAGAGGAGGCGGTATCTCGCCATTTTCTGCAATCTTTCTTAAGGCCTTGACCAGATCCCTCGTTCTGCTTACGATACAATCATCGAATTTCACTGCGACCTTTGTCTTGGAACCAATGAAGTAGACCATGCCTTCATCGCACTGAAAGCCGTTCTCCCTCAGAGCAAGGAACTGAGCACAGAGCTGTGCCAGGTCAGACTCATAAACGCCGCCAGGAATTGAAGGAGCATGACCGTGCTTGTATTCTACAGGAATTACGCGATTTCCATCTCCTTCCAGAAGGTCGATCCTGCAGCATACCCCCTCTGCAGGAGCCGCCAGAAAGACCGAACGCGCATGAAAGGGCTGGAAGTCGTCTGGAATAGCATCTTGTTCAGAGTCTATCCAACGATGCCACGATTTACCTTCAATGATCTCTGCACTATCTCGAATCTCTCCCTGCACCCATTCGATGTAGCAGAGACGGGGACAGTAGGCGAACGCACTCAGCATGCTCGCTGGTATTAGGTCTGGAGTGCTGCTCTCATCACGAATCTCCTCTGCCATCTTTGATCCCCCAGAGCTTGGCAATTGAATTGCTTGATGTTTAATGGGGCCACGCCTATTGAGGCATGGAGACTATCTTTTACCTCGGTCATGGGCCAGAGGCATCGCAAAAGCTCACATGCACTCTAGCCCCTGCCCATCCGTCTGGCCGGACGGCCCTGGCCTGAAAGGGAACCTGTTATCCAGAGACGATGCTGTATTCGATCGTATTACTATCTTAACTTTTCTCCTTCCTAGACAAATTCCTGAATCTTTCTAATCATTTCATCTGTAAGACTGTCCATTCTAGTTGTCTCTGTGGTCATAGTGAACCGACGTACATATGTTCCCGTTGTCTTATCGAAGGCGAAAACATCTATAGGCACCCAGTTGCTAAAGCTGGCCCCGGTATGTATCGCGAGATCGACTAATCCTCCGTAGAAGAGCATAGCCCTGCTGACTCCCAGTTTTTGAGCCTCGTCTTTTAATTTGTTGATCGCGATCATTGTGTTGTAGTAATCCTTAGGCTGAAAAGTTCCTGGCATTATGTATTTACTAATCTTTAAATACTTTATATTATTATTCTTTAAGTATTTCTCGACATCAGCCGAGTTATCCATGCCAATTCCAATTACGATTACTATAGGAGGTGATGTCTCATTCGATCCTTCAAATGAAAGCATTGTGCTTCTCAATTTTCTTCTCTCTCTCCATAGCAAGATGGCTGCAATTGCCATGGCAAAAAATGTTATCTGTTGCTCAACTATCGCAGCTATCGATATGATTGATAGACTATCAAGTCCATCCATTTTTTTTATCACTTCCTACTTCAAGCTCGTATTCTCAGCGCCTGGAGCTGGTAATGTCACATCGATCACATCTCCAACTACCCACTCCTGGATATGGCTGGCCACGACCACAGCCCCCAACCTCGGATCATAAAAGGCTATAGCAGCTGCAGGTGAGCCGTGCAGCAAGTGAAGAGCCATGCCATAGCGCCAGATGGGAGCACGTCCCTCTATAATCACGATGGAGCCTCTGGGAATCTCGGGCAGAGGAGGCAAGGGATCTGAAGGAGTAATGGGCGCCTGAACTCCGATGGAATAGATGACGTGGGTCAAAGAGCCACCTCCGGTTTCAATCCGAATACAGTAGAAACTTCCTGATAGAGTCTAGGATCGTTTGACAAGTAAAGATCTGCCAGATCTTTGATCTTATCTCCTGGAATGATCTTGCACCCATAGATTTTAGATCTCCTTTGGAGCTTTTCTCTTATTCCGCCCCAACGAGGATCTTTCACATTGTCCGATGTTGTGGCCAGAAAGGTGTCCACTCTAAGAGCCTTCGGGCCGGATTTTATGGCCTCGATCTTATAGAGAACATCGTCCGCCTCGGGATCATGCTCTTGACCTCCGGTCTTACACTCAACTATGCAAAGGGATTGGTTCCTCATGAATGACACATCCAGGTCGTTGTTTTCGCCCGGTCCTCGTTTTCCCGCGTTAACCCCGAGATGAAGGTCCCAGATACCTTTATTCACAAAAGGCAGAAGCAGGCTCCATACAAATACCTCCAACCATTTGCCCGTAAGGAACTCAGCTGCGTGTCTATCCAGCCTCCCTGTGAACTTTTCGTCTACCGTTGATAGACCGAAATACTCGGCTATTTGCGATCTGATGACAGGATCTTTGAGAAAAACGTCATCTTCCTCTGATAGCATGAGACCTTTATCTTCCCAGTCATCTCTGTCCAGTTTGATCGCGGCTTCTTTGAATTTTTGGAGTCTGCTGAGTAATCCCCTCAGATCGGCTTCATCGCTATGTTTCGCCAGCAGAGCTGCCAGAGTGGACCATTTGGCCGCCCTCTCTTCAGACCTTTTCATGCCACCTTTGTTCAGAACATCGAAACCGTAGCCAGCGAGAAACTCCTCGGTAGTGACCTTATGATCCAGAATAATAGAAGGTCCGCCCAGGAGGTCAATGGCCTGGCGCTGGTTTCCCTCGGCTACATAAAGTGTCTTCAACCCTCGATCTTTGGAGAACTCATAGGCTCCTATGCTCATCGGCTTTGTCCCGCCAGTAAGATTGACTATCCATTGGTCGTAAGGGCGCTTTTCAAATGCCTTTTGGAGTTTGTCATAGGACCCAACCGAGGAGTTCTCTTCATTTAAATCGATGATGTCATGGCTCAATGAGTAATCCTGTCCACCGACAGTCAAGGCTTTCAGGAACTGCGAATCCTTCTCTTGCCTCTTCATCCCTGGAGTTACCAGCAGCACCAGCCAATCAGGCCTTATGGATTTAACTGTCAGCAGGTTGGGAATATGCTGGCCGCTTACAAGGCAGACGAGAATCTTCATGCCCGGTCCTCTGGCGAAGGGCGAACGGTTTGAAGATAATCCTGCAAAACCCTCCTGGTCTCCTTAATTTTCCCCCATGATCCCATTCCCCCGTAAATGCTAATCATCTCTCTTGCGACCTCATACTTGATCTCTGGATTCTCAATCGCTGACCATTCTTTTAGAGCCGTTCCGGGGCTTTTTTTGAGAAAAGCCGCTACATCATTGCTCTCTTTCTGTCTGGCAAACCATGCGAGCCACCGCATACCTCTGTTCTTTAGGTCTGCTCTTAGGAACCGACCATAGCCCGAAGATGTCTTCGCTCCCGCACCCATTTTCTCAAGAGCCTCACAAAGCCACTCCGAAGCCTTTCGACAATCTTCAGCGTCGCCCGGGCCCCTGGGCAAGACCCCGAAAAGGAACTCCTGATTCTCATCGACAGCCAGAAACGGTATCGGAACTGGGCTATGCCAATCTGCAGGAGGCTCAGGTTTGGCTCCTCTGTAATATGGACCATAATGAGGAGTCATGATCTCAGCCCTGAGCCGGACAGGCATTACAGGCAGAGCATCCAGGAAGATGACCGAGCCCACCTGTATCGAGCCCTTCCTGGGTCCAAATATGCGCAACACGTCGGTCTCGTCAACTTTATCCGGTCCATCCAGCCAGCATGTGACATAGCTGCGGACCACCCCTTTGATGGATGAGCCAGGTAGGTATGGCACGCCCAGTAGGTGGTGCCATGCAAAACCGTTCTCCACTGGATGCGATCTGCCCAGGCCGCTGACCATCGGACCTTGAGTCTTAAAAGACAGCGCCAGGCCACCGCATTTTTCCATAAATATCATGCGCCTCTCGATGGTCTCCTCAATCAGGTCCGGGTTGCCGATGTTCCATCCGCTGAAGGCCGCCACCCAGTCTGCTTTGCCTCCATCTCCTAGGCCGGTCTTCCAGCCTGCTTCCCATTTGTCGCAGAACTTGTCGTACCACAGTCCAGCATTGGGGTTATTGGAGAAGTCAGGTTCTGATACGGGCCTGTATAGAGGAAGTCCGGACATATTACCGTTCATCCTTTCCTCCTTTCCTGAGGAAAGCCTGGCTGAACTTTTTTAACCATTCCAGGTACGCCAGGGCCTCAGCCTGTGCTCTGACATATTTTTTCTGATCGCCCCTAACGATGGCCTCCATAAGATCCTGATCCTCCGAGTAGACTCCCCCCTTTCGCAGCCAGTCTTGAACTACGTAGAACAGAAGCTCGTGTGCTCTCTCGTCTGCGCTGCGGTCTTCCCTGGCAGGAGCTTGAAGGGATTCGATCCTCTCAGACAGACTTCGATCGCCAATCGATCCACCATCCCCTCCCATCCTCGCAGCTGCCAGTTCTGTAGCCATAGCTTGGCCAAGGCCGTTCATCACTATGGTAGTCGGAAGGTTTTCCACATAGGCTCTGAGATTTCCATAAATCGGTGGACTCTTGTCATCCGAGCCTTGTCCGTGGTCGAGATCCCTGAGAGCCCTTATTGTCTTGAGTGCGTGATTGGCTCGTTTCTGCTCTACGGTTCGGGGCTCGTTGCCTGAGCGCTTCTCCTGTTCCTGTTTGTCTCCCGCCAAAGGCATCACTCCTTGCCCAAGAACTTCAGTGCAAACCAGCCCTGGCCTACTGTCTCGTTGCCGCCAACCTGAAGGTAAGGGCGTTTTTCGAACAGGGCCTTTGCCTTGGTGATAGCCCCTTCAAACCGCTCCATGAGAAGCATATACATTAGCGTATCCTGAGGCAAAGTCTCCTCGTACCATAAGTTTTTGCTTACCTTGGTAATCTCATCGAGGTTGTTCCTGGCTGCAACAGGAAGGCCATAGGAAGCAAACCATTTGAAGTCATCTTCATGCAGCAACACAAGTTGACGGGCCAGTCTTTCAGCAGTGGGAGCGTGAGGCATGAGCATTTTAAGATAGGTTATTAGATCTGGTATCTTCGAAACGACCTTGTCCGTCACCCTGAACTCTCTCTCCTCTAGGAAGAGGCTTCCCGAATCCTCGCTCCAGGCTTCTCCTTCATTCGGTCCTTCGATCGTCGATACAGGACTCTCCCTAAGACCCGACAACCGAGCATCTCGCATGAATCTCTCCAGCAGATATGGACAGGTTGCCCAGCGGTATTGCCCCGTGAGGCTTCGCACCGGCAGCAGAAGAAGACGGGCATCGGACACCATTATCTCCCCCGCACTATCTTGTCTTCCGAATACATTCTCTATCCCGGTGGGAAGCTCGATCCTATCACCGTCTTCAGTCGTAATGCGTCTACCATGCACCTCTCTGGCTCTGTCCAGAAGAGATCCTTTCAGGCTGGAGCCGACGATGACAGGGTAGTTGGTCACCTTCTCCCTTGCCACCGGCAGGTCCACAAACCCGGCCGAGCTGCCGACCCCTGGATGGATCGATGTCTCGGCCAGCATTCCTACAATCATGCTTTTCATCTAACTCATCTCCTAACTACCATAAACCTACGGCAACCTGCCCAAATCCGCAGTTGGTCTCGTCGCCGATATGGGTCAGGTGCAAACGCTCAATCGCTTCACTTTCACTGGAATCAGCCTCCAAGAACCATGTTGACCCCGCAGGAACATAGGGCTGGAGGGGTAGAGGTTCTCTTCGAACTGAATTCCAGCCTCCAATGAAGAGCGGCCTCTCAAGACAGGCAGAGACCACTTTTCCCGGCACTCCGTGGATGCTGCCTCCAGGACCTGGCCAGGAACTTCCAAGGCATGCGGGAGTGAGATGGACAACGGTAAATCTGATCTTATCTCCTTCCAACTTCAGCTCCGGTCCCTTTTCTGCCGGAAACTTCGGCAAAACGCTCATGATCCTGGCGCAAGCCGCCCTGTTCTCTCCGCCCAACGCTAGCAATGATCCAAGCTCTGGCAACTCCTCAGGGCCATCGAGCAGCATCAACAGGGAGACGCCTGGCGCCAGCCTGACATGGTGTTTGGAGAAGAGGGCTCGATCCTCGGTGGTCAGGGTTAGAGAGTTTCTTTTGAGACCCACCCAGTACTCGTGGTTCCAGAGCGCCGTGCGCTTAATGGGGCGAATATCCTTCGGATCGCCTCCGGCCAGAAGAACCTCATAATCGTTTACTGTGAGATAGTAATCGCTCAAAGTTTTGAGGCCTTTGATATTCCCTCCGGCGGAGGGAAGCCTCACTCCATCTCCCAGATCACAGTCTACCGGGCTACTTGGAGAGAGACGAGCAAACGACCAAGCTTTTGGCATTGCCCGGGACTGTTCACAGGTTTTGCAGAACTTATCCTGTAAGTCTTTCCCAATCAAGTTTAGGGGCGTGGGAAGCAGTAGTCCTCCATGCTTCTCGGAATAGATATAAGGCCCCCGGAACCTGAGCTTGCCCATGTCCTTCCTCCCGTCTCCAAGAACGGACATGATTTCTGCTGACCAGCGATTTTGGCTTTCGCCATTCCAGCCCATTGCCCTGGCAAGAGATGCCCTCAATGCACCGATCACAGTGTAGGCTGATGGGGGAAATAGACTTCTAACATCCACCTGGCTGCTCTCGTTCATGTAGTATGGTCGGCCGTCCCTGAAGAACCAGGTGTCTAGTGGTGATATGCTGTAGGCCCTCAATCCTCCATCCCTCCTTCAGCCAAAAACTTCACAAGCATGGCTCCGTCTGCACTCAAGCATCGTCTATCATCAACGTACTCGAGCTCCCTGTTTCTGAAACGGCGATAGCTCACCGACAGCAGATCGGCTACTTTGGGCCTTGCGAGATCTACGCTGACATTTCCGTTTTTTGATTTCAGGTACTCTGCGGTGAGCAGATCCAAAATGTCGTCTTCTTGAAACTCCTCTGGCAGCCTGATGTAGCAGCCTGGCTGCCAGAAAGGCTGTGGGGAGAGCAAGGTCAGTATCTCCCGCACCCGGAAGAAGAATGACGTAGAGAAATGCTTCTCCTCTCCCGAGAGGGCCTCTGCCAGCTTGTCGAGCACAGTGCTCTCGCCGCGTTTAAGAGACGGCCAAGTGCTCGTCCACAAGCAGTATCTTCCGCCGCCTTTCATCACGCTCACGGCAAGGCTCTCACGACCATTTTCCTCTTTGGCCACATCATCCAAGATATGATGAGCCTCCTGGAGAACTGACCTTAGGGGATACCGTCCGTGGGCCATCACAATCCCTGCAGAGATCGTTCCTCTTGGCCTAGGCTCTGCATTTATGTTTTCAAAGGCTTTCTTGAAGGCCTCCTCGAAGCATATTGATAGCTCTACAGCGCATCCAATGGCGTTTGTTACAGGAAGCATGGCCAGGACATCGTCTCCTCCTGCATAGACTGTGACGCCGCCATGCTCTTTTACCTTCGAATCCACTTGGCTGCTGAACTCGGCCAGGGCGACGCTGACCTCTTCACCATGGTTTACAAGCAGCTCGCCCATGCTGTCACCGTCCATTAGCAGTATGCCGTAGAATGGGGATGGTTTAGAGCCGACTTCTTTGTACAGTTTCTCTAGCTGATCGAGCAAGCCCTGCCGAGTCGCCCTGACACCCTCAGGTTCCTTGGAATTCCATCCTAAAGGAGTGCCCTTCAAGGGTGTGTGGCGCGGGTTCTCCACTGATGATTTGAAGTAGAAGTTGCCGTCAAGCTCCAGGAAATCGATAAGATCTGGATTTTCCGGGCCGCCTACCTGCGCCCATACTCCATTCCTGCGAACAGCTCTCTCGTCAGATGCCTTCAGGACGAGATCGGCGTAAGATCTGGCCAATTTAATATTTCTCTTCTCGATATCTTTCAGCCATGGTAGCGCTGAAACATACAACGTAGAAGGCCATCTATCGGCATCTATATTCCAGCCGATCGCCTTTTTTGCCACTTTGGGAAACATCCTCTTTATCGTGGCAATAGAACAAAGCCGTTCATCTTCTCCAAAGTCCAGCCTCCCGACCCCTCGTACTCTCATCAGACTTTCCCAGAATTCATTCTGTTTCGACCGTTCTGCCTGACCTTTGGAACGTGTAAAGCCTGATAGCTCCTGCCATTCTCCCATGACAGTACAGTGATCGCCTATCTCATGCTCTGGGAGTTTGCGGTTCCAGTTGAGCTTTGTCCTCCAATTTTTCCTGGCCTCGATGTTTGGAAGATTTCCAACTGTCCAATATATCTCCCAGAAATCTTTGACCTGGCGATCCCATATGTCCTTCGTGCCTTTACCATTGGCAGAGACGCAGGATACATACTCTTCCCATACCGCAGATTCGATGCACTTCCAGCCATCTCTTATCTGTAACTCAGCGGCCTTGGCGGCTTCCTTTGGATCTTCTGCCAAGGCCTGGAAACGATTAGGGATAGTGCCTATTCTGGGTGGCTCACCAGATCGTTCTTCCATGACCCATGTCAGAAGAAGATCTCTCTTTGCATCATCTCCCCAGACCTTAGGCACTATGATTTTCCCTCCGCAGTCGATTATGCCCTTCATGGCACGGGCTGACAAATAGGAGAGAATATAAGAGCCGCTCCATAGATCCCTGGTTCTTCGGGCCTGGCTGATGAACCCCTGAACTGGGCCGAGTGAGAACTGAAGATTTGGCTCCTGGTTCATGCTAATCCCCTCACGATAACAAAGAATTGTATCATCTCATATCATCTCTAGGTCTGGGAATCTCTTTCGTCCTGAACCATCTTGCACGATCCCTTCGACGAAATCGACGAGTGTGTCGAGCCAGTTTGGCAGGAGAGCTATCGATTGATCATTCCCATAATCCGGTCGTATCAGGATCTTCTCACCAGCGGGGAGGAACCTTGCAGGAAAGATGGACGCTACTGCTGCATATTCGTTATCCGAAAGCCTATGTATATGGACAAATAGAGGACTTGCCCTGCGCTCGTGCTTTTCCGCCAGGACTGTCGGCTTGCGCCCCAGGCTTGAGAAGTAGTAGTTATGCGGCAGACCGAAGGCAACACGGCGCGGGTGATCCTTCGTGGATCCGGAAAGCGCCGCTATCATGTTTTGGTGATCATTCCAGAAAATCTTCTCTGATGGTATCCTGCCGTTGACCATCCCTTTTATCCCACAACTTCTGTACATCTGCATGGCCTGCCCGATCTCGTCCAGGAGTTGGAGCGGATCTTTCCCTTTTTTCAAAAAATACACCCTAGTATATTGGCTGAATGCGGTGTATTCTGGTAGAACAGTAACACTTTTCGAGTACTTCTTGATAAAATCCCTCAAGAAATCAAGATATTCATCCTTATCTCCAGGAGCTTTGTATGTAGGTACACCATCGCGCTTCAGCTCCAGCAACGTTAAAGAACCAAAGCCTCGGCGTGACCTGGATCCGATCCCTCCAAACAGTCCCATGGCCTTTAGAGCTCCCTCAAGCAGATCTGCCTCCTCTGAAAGGTCTTCAGATGATTTCCTGCACTGTGGCCTCAGATAAATATTCATATCGAATTTCAGAGGAGCATTCAGGTATGGACGAGAGGCTCGTCCTCTTTTGTGCCCTATTGTCTCCACTACGCCGTATCCAAGATAGCTTCCGCCGAAACCCAGGATATTGCCGGACCTATCCGTCAGCGGCTCGCCAATACTGCGTCTATTCTTCGATTCCTCGTGGATAGATATGCTTAAGTGAACTCTTGACTGACCGCTCGACGAGCTGCCGAACAGGGCAAACTCAGCCTCCCTCACTTTATTCCAGGATTTATATTGGTCCAGCGCCAGAGCACGCCACCAGAGACGCAATACTCCTCTGAGGCTGGCTGCCCGAAGTTCCGACTTATTCCTATCCGCTCCGGACATGAACATGGGTGTGATTACAACGAAACTCGCTTCCAGTTTAATCATATTCTCATCGCCTTCTCATCCTGACCAACTCAAACTAAACATGCGACTCGCCTCACACGCTTCTCTTTTTGGCTACAATTTGATTCAGGCACAAATCCTCCCATTCCATAATGGCACGCATAGCCTATTGCTACTGGACCTTGCACCGTTTCTGCAAACTCGATTCGAAATCCATACCCTACACGTCCTGCCCTTCTTCCATCGCCAAAGCTCCTTGTTTTATGAAAGCATGACCAACCTATTCTATGCCCGGCCAATTCAGCGGCCGGCACTGGCTCAACCGCCACAGGTTCGGGAAAGCCGCTCAGCCCAAGCAGCCTGCGCAGCTCGTGCTCTGGGCCGCCTATCTGCAAGCCCCGCGCGTCCAGCTTGACCGCTCCTGCCCTCGTCACTTTTGGATGGCGCGTGAGAATGAAAGGCGTGCGTGACACCCAAACCTTGGACCTCGCCAGCAGCGGACACTGGTCGCGGCTCGCATCAAGCCCCCCCAAAGTCCTCCGGCCTCCCAAGGCCCTGCAATGCCAAGGAAATGCGATCTTGGTCCGGCCCCCACACATCTCTCAAATTCTGCAGCGCATTCTCCTCTTCTGGTGCAAAGCCCACGGGAGCATAGACTGTGACGTGCGTGACCTCACCATTGCGCCCCTGCTGCGGGCCAAGGTTGCACTCGCAGAATATGTGGGCATGACCGTGGCCCTGCAGTGGCCTGCGTGAGCCGTTGCAGCCTGTGAAGACCTCAGCTCCGCCTGAGAGCCTTACCAGCGCAAGGTGAATCCTCTCAGCCAGTTGAAGCGAAGAGGTCAGCTTCGGTGATTGGCTGGATACGAAAAACCTGGCAACCTTTGGCTTGTCATCCATTCGACACGTGCCCTCCGATTAACCGCATCCCAAACCTCATCCAGTTCAAGAGAAGTTGCTTGACGCCAAACGATGCACGCCTTCTCTCTTGTAACAAATTTTTAAGATTGGACATCCTCAGAATAAGACGAAAAAAATCTGGAAGCATCAAGTAGTGCAGGGAATCACAGAAAAACGCAAGTCCAATTGCCTCTTCGGCCCATTTGAGCTGCAATATGTCCTCCAAAATCAACCAAAATAGTATTCGAATATAAATTACTTATGCTCGAAAAAATATGTATGTAGTCCTGAAATTATTTCGCACCTGTTCTGGTTTCGCTTCATGTGAATAATTCATATTTCCACAAATAGCCCGAACGACCTTTGATCTATTGCGAAATACATCTCCAAGCGCATCTTTCGCCTAAATGCCCTTTCAGGTGTTTCCAGATGTTCAAAATCCACGCTTCCATGCTGTAGGTTGTAATACCATTCCACAAACTCCTCAAATGAAGAGAAGGCCGTCCGATGCATTTGATACTCTCAAAACAACCGTTCCAGCTTTCCATTTGTCTTAGGGTGCCCCACCTTAGCCAGGATTGACTTGATGCTACCTCTTTCGAGGTGCTGCCTGAAATCGCCATCCCATTTGCAGTCTTCATGAACGCGATGGGCGCCAAATACACACCACGATCCATGATCATTTCCCTCATTGGACAGAATCACCAATAGCTTTCCACAAGTTGATCCACAATTAGCTTGCTGTTCTCGGTATTGATTTTCTTGAACTTCGCGCCTGCCAAGAATCATCCTGGATGCGTCGTCGATTATGACGCAGACCTTGAGATCAGACCAATCGGATTCATGCCAATCGATTTGTCCTGCAGATAGACTATGCACCCATTCGTATAGGACCCACTTATGCAGCTTCCTCTTCTCAGCATCATCATGAGCCAGAGCTGCCGCGTTGAGGTACATGAATTCGATATTTGAATGCGATTATGGGAGATGCGGATCTTAAACACTTTTCTCACGACAGTCACCATTCGAGCCCCAGACCTGTAAAGCGCTTATGCCTCGCCAACTACCTGCGCCTCTTTCTCGTCGAAAGGCTACCTGGGACGGCCCATGTCCTCACATAGTACTGGCTCTCGCCACTCTTCTGCATAGCTTTTCCAGATTTGTTGGACCCGCCTACGCGAGATCTTCATATCCAAAGCAATCTGTTTTGTAATCACACTTTCTGCTTCTGGCGGATAATCCAATGGATCTTGCGTTGGTCTAACTTCATAACTCGTGTTACGAATCGATACCTAATGCGTGTGCGAAATACTTTCAGTACTCTACAACTATTAATTCTGTAGAAAGCCTTTTCTATTAATAGTCAGAGGGAACAACTGGGTGATTTCAGATGAGGTTATCTATAGCTTTGTTAATTGTTTTGATGCTGGGTTTTACGGGATCGGCTAGACCTGAATTTGCAACTACTGGCCCGTATAATGTCTCCTTCGACATGAACACTTCTTTGAACTATACAGTGCAGTCTGATATTCCTGTTAAGGATGCTCTGCGAACTGCATATCCTCTGCGGATAAAGACCAATGATAGCTTTCTAGCAGACGTAAGAATATATAAATACAAAGATTTAACAGACTCGACTCCCGAATTGTGGCAGACCATAAATCGCCAGGGCTTGAGTGAACTGGGTTGGAGAAACATCACTTTGGCGACAGGCATGATCATCGATGGCAAGCCTGCTTATGGACTTGCAGGGCAAGATTCTGCTAACAGGACATATTACACCGCCTACTACTGGCTTGATAGCAAGGAATGCGAGTGCGGCCCTGTGTCCATTGGAACGACAAATGTAATCATCATCTCATCCTATCCGCTCGCGTTAACAGGAAACTTGCTTGACACCCTTCACATAGAGATGAGCGGAGAAGCTGAGCGGCAGGAGCCTCTCACATTTGCGCCCCCTAAAGCGTGATCGACGCTCACAAATCCACCAAGCTTCCTCTTTTTTTGGATCTTTCCCATGAGAAACATTCGGAAATCAAGAATGGGGGGCTATCCCCCCGATTCCT
>CAZRYL010000042.1:0-16858 GCA_964604285.1 uncultured Methanotrichaceae archaeon | reverse complement strand
TTGATTCATGTCACATATTACTACTACTAATTTACATCAAAATCGGCACGCTACCCAAATGTCGCAAAGAAGTCGTGCGCAGCAGACATAACAATACTTGACCGGCCTATTATCTCTTCTGCCTTTTCTTCATTCTTATCGGCCACCATTCATCATCCTCTCGTACTCCGCTAGCACACTGTCCGTCTCCCCTACCGCAACCATTCTGCCATGGTCCATCAGCAGACAACGACTGCAAAGCTGCTTCACGGTGCCAAGAGCATGTGACACCAACAATATAGTCTTCCCAGCCCTCCGGATATCGTCGATCTTTTTTGCGCACTTCTTCTGGAACGACTCATCCCCTACGGATAGCACCTCGTCCACCAGCATGATGTCCGGGTCGGTCTGAATGGCAGTGGCGAAGGCCAGCCGCACGTACATACCGGAGGAGAAGTTTCTCAGCTTCATGTTCTCGAAGCGCTTCAATTCAGAGAAGTCCATGATCTCATCATAGCGTTGGTCCACATCCTTGCGGGTCAGGCCCATAATGGCTCCATAGAGATAGACGTTGTCCCTGGCCGACAGCTCCGGCTGGAAGCCCACGCCCAATTCCAGGAACGGCGCAATTTTTCCGTTAATCTTGACGCGACCACTGTCCGGGTAGAGCACTCCGGCTAAAACCTTGAGCAATGTGCTCTTGCCGCAGCCATTGGGCCCTATGACGCCGAAGGTCTCACCGTGCTTCACCTGGAAGCTCACATCCTGCAGGGCATTGAACTCCTCATAGGAGTAAGCGCCACCGCGTATGAGGCCGACGAGATGCTCGTACACAGTGATCTTCTTCTCCTTCGGTATGCGATACCTCTTTGAGATGCTCTCTACTACTATCGCATTGGAGTTCAAACTGCCGCTCTCATCCTTCGGCCTCAAAACCGCTTTTGCAAGGCCGTCCAGCATCAGAGCTCCTCCGCGAACCTTCGCTCCAGCCTCTTGAAGATCACAGCTCCCACGACCAGCAGCACGCATGATGAGAGCAGTATGTAGACCAGGCTGGATGAGGAAGGCGTCTCAGCGTACAGCAGCACCTTTCTGTAGACCTGCATGACCAGCGTCACAGGGTTCAGCATGTAGTAGAATAGATACTTATCAGGTACCAAGGAAATGCTGTAGCAAACGGGAGATACAAAGAACCCGAGCTGCAGCAGGACCTCCCAAATTTGATTCAGGTCCCTGTAGTATACATAAAGCGCCGACAGAGCCAGACTAATTCCATAGACCATGACGAAGTACACTATGTGAACTGCCGGAAAGAAGAGGATGTTTGGCGAGATCCCAACTCCGAAGGCTAAAAGCAAAACCATAAGCACCAGGAACTCCAGCAGGGAGCTGATAAAGCTGGACAAAACTGTGCTAAGGACCAGCACCTGGCGAGGTATGTATATCTTCGTCACAAGGCTTGGCTTTCCAACAATGGCCCCCATCGAGGATGAGGTGCCGTTGGCCAGAAAGCGCCAGCTTACTATTCCGATAAGCAGATAGAGGGCAAAATGTTCCTGGCTGTTCATGAACACGTTGTTGAATACCATGTAGAGAACCAGCATCATGAGCAGGGGGTTTAGCAGCGACCATGCGAACCCCAGAACCGAGCTTTGGTATTTCACCTTCAGGTCGCTGACCGTGAGTATCCTTATCAGTTCTCTGTACTCGACAACCCACATTTCACTGCCTCTTAATGCTGCTCCAGGTCTTCATAAACCTGCCGATCTCTGCACTGGAAGCTTTGCGTACTACATCCTTGCGCTTTTCGAGCATCCTCGGCACGCCTCTTAGAGCATCAAGCTTCGATTTAAGGATAACCCTGCTCTGGCCGTGCAGCGCATAATAGGGAATCAATGCAAGGTTTCTCGCCAGGATGAAAGGCAAAGAACCGATCAGAAGCCAGGCTGGAAAATCCTTGACCGCATACCAGATCACATTTCTGTTTCCGTAATACACCGCAAGGTCGGACCCAAAGCCAGCTGTACCGCCGTGAAGGTGATAGACCTTTGCCCGTGGGACATAGATGCATCTCCACCCTGCCAGTCGGGCCCTGAAGGCCAGATCTACATCCTCCATGTAGAGGAAGAAATCCTCGTCGAAGAGTCCTATCTCCTCCAGCATGCTCTTGCGATAAAGCGCAGCACCCGCACAGGCCCCGAAGACCTCTTCTTGCAGGTCGTATTGACCCAAGTCCTGCTCAAACATGCCTCGATCCCAGGCAGCACCGCTTCGTGAGAAACATATCCCGGCTGAGTTAATCCTACCATCGGGAAAGAGCATCTTCGCGGCGCAAGAGCCTACATTTGCGTCGACCATCGGTTCAATGATATGCTCCAGAAAATGGCGGTCCGCCTGAGCATCATTATTGAACGTCAATATGAACTCACCCTTGGCTGCCCTGATCCCTGAGTTCGTACCGCCAGCAAAGCCCAGATTTGCTTCATTTTTAACCAACCTGACCTGGGGAAAATGGTCTCTGAGGTGCTCCACGCTTCCGTCTGTGGATGCGTTGTCAACCACGATCAACTCAAAATCTTGATAGGTCTGCTCCACTAGAGACGTCAAGCAGGCGTCAAGGTATCTTTGGCCATTGTAGTTAAGAACCACTATGCTGATCATGGCGTTTCAAATCCCCTTATGTTATCGGGGAAATATTTATCATAAATGCATTCTCTTTTTGTTTTAGGAGCCGAGCGTTCTTGTTCTTGGGCAGCGGTCCCGCAGGAGGACATCGCTCTGGATAGCCGATTCATTATGCCACAGCCGCGAGTCATCACAGTAGTGCTGAACTATAATAACCTTGCTGATACCCTTGAAACGCTGACGTCCGCCTTTCAACTTACGTACGAGAATAATTCTCTACTTCTAGTAGAAAACAGCACAACAAAAGGGATCGTGAAAAATATCAGGTCCCAGTTTCCAGATCTGGAGATAATCGAGAATCAAAGGAACCTGGGCTACGCAGGCGGAAATAACGTCGGCATACGCTATGCCATAAAACAGGATGCTGACTATATTTTTCTTCTGAATAACGATGTAACTTTGGAGCAGGATGTCTTGGATAAACTCGTCGCTGTCATGCAGTCCAATCGTGCATGCGCTGCCTGCCAGCCTCTAGTCACCTACTATAATGATAAGGATAAAATCTGGTCGGCCGGAACTGAGCTGTTTTTCGGCTATCCGAGATTGTTCCAGAAGGGAAAAAAGAGGCAAACTGCGGACGTCAAAAATCCTCCATTCGGTCTGGTAGGCTGCTCTATTCTCTTTCGAGCAGATGCTCTTAAAGAGATCGGCCTCTTCGATGAATCGCTCTTCCTTTTGCAGGAGGAGACAGACTGGTGCATGCGAGCAATGAAAAAAGGTTTTTGTCTTCTGGTGGTATCCGAAGCCGTTGTCCATCATAAGGTATCAGAGACTCTCGGGCTTTACAGTAAAAAATATCTCTACTATATCGGAAGAAACTGGCTGCTGGTGGGGAAGAGACATAGCAGCCGTCTTGGCTTCGGGTATATTTTGCTAACTGAGCTATTTACCAGAGTTCCTTACTACATCTATCAACTGGCCAGACGAGGTCAGATAGGTATGATAAAGTACTATTATTATGGGCTGATGGACGGGCTGCAAGGAATCTCTGGTGAAAGATGCTTTTGATCGATATCTCTAATTATCGCAATCCTCAATTGTATCCCTTGCGCTCCTTCTCGTCCAGGTAATGATCGAGCTGATCTCTGATTATGTCTCGCACCGTATGCTCTCTCCTGAAGCCGAGCGCTTCGATCTTCTTAGTGTCCGAAAGGAGCAATGGAACCTCAGCAGGCCTGAACCTCTCCGGATCGAAGATGATCTTTAGCTTCTTTTCACCAGCATGCGCGATCACGCCACGGTCCTCAGCCATGAACTCCAGCTCGCCTCTGAGCATCATGCCGTCGACCTTTGTCTTCTCAAAATCCAGGCCGAAGATCGGCGTTCGATCTGGCTCATTGGGATCTTCAACCACTTTTTCGCCCTTGAATGTCTCAATCTTGCTGATTGGATATCCTGCCTCCTCAAGGCTCATCAGCAAATAGCTCATTACGGAATTCGTCCTCATCGAGCCCTGATTGTAAACATCGCCTTTATTTCCCTTCTCTGCCAGTAGCAAATAGCCCTCGATCACATCATCCACATGGCTCCAGTCCCGGAAGGCGTTTACGTTGCCAATGGTGATCGCGTCGCCCTCCCCGAGCTTCAGCTTCATGACCTGTCTGGTGGCGACAGATGTAACGAACATGTTGCCCCTGCCAGCTCCTTCGTGGTTGAATGCCCTGGATATCACTGTTGGTATCCCATAGGAGTACCAGTAATTCCTCATCAGATAGTCGCCGTACACTTTGCTTACGGCATATGGTGACATGGGCCGAAGGGGATTTGTCTCAGAGATAGGCACTTCGGGAATGTGCTCTGGCGCGGGGAAGACAGATCCATACCTTTTCACGGCCCTCTTGTATTGCTCCTCAGAGGATAGCACGAGGCCATACTCCTCGCTGCTCCCTGCGAAAACCACCACCGGGTTGACATCCTTGACCCGGACGGCCTCCAAAAGATTTGAAGTGCCCCAGCAGTTGCAGAGCATTGTCTCGTTGGGATCTACAAATGATCTGGGAACGAAAGATTGAGCTGCCAAATGGAATATGACATCCGGTTCGCTGGCGGTGATGGCACTTCCGATGCTGGATATGCTCTCCAGGTCGCCTTCAATCAGGCGGACCTCTTTTCCAAGTCCCAATCGCGTCAGGTTATGCGGAGCTTTGCCGTCCGCCCGGCGGCGCAACAGCCCGCAGACATTGGCACCTTTATCCACCAGCACTCTGGCCATTCTCGAGCCTACAAACCCGCTTATTCCTGTTATTAATACGTTTTTATCTTTAAGATCCATAGAAACCATCACGATCTTGTCTTGAGAAGTTTTTACTTCATCATCCGATATGCCGATAATTGAACTGGTTTGTAAGCCTTTTGGAAGATGTGCAAGCTCTGCCATGGTGCCTGCAACGGATGCGCACGATAGCCCTAACGTGCTATCTTCCTTATGCGCTCGTAGATTTACCTGCTAATAGTACTGATCATAATTAAGCAAAATAGTTTCGATTGGATCTGTTCAGTATTCAGGTCAGTTCTATACGCAATCGTCTATATGATCCTTAAAAAGTGTATTAGGATCATGGGATGGGTTAAGTACTATGTGTTCGCGATGAATGGATTCGCATGGGCATCTGAAGACCTGGCCTTCTTCATTGCTACTAAACTCATCCTTGACAGCAAAAAAATTGGGATTATGCGACCTAGAAAATCATAGAGGCTGGAGGAAGGGACATATAATGCAATCAAAAAGAAGATCCAACGATGTAATTGTATCTCAAATTTTGAAAATTTGCATTCACGGTGCGAGCAAAACGAGGATTGTATATCAGGCTAATATGAACTTCATGACGGTGGGGCCATATCTAGATAACTTAATAAAAAGTGGCTGCATCGAGTCTATCCCAGAAGGCTCCAGAATTATTTACAAAACTACGCCAAAAGGGATGGATCTGAAAGAGCGATTGGAGAGGTTTCAAAGTGATATAGACAATTTTTACAGTGTTGGGGCAAAGGGGCAAGAGAAGACAGGCTCTCTTTTGGGGATGGGATGAATCGTACCTCCTTTCATCACTTTCGCTCTACGACTGTTAGCTATATCTGTCGTCAGATCCAGCTCCTCCTAAGAGTTAACCTTCAGACTCAGTTGCTCGGGAATACAGGTCAGTTGCCTGAACGATGTACCCTGTAAAGTCGAACTTGGATCGTGCAACAACGTAGTCTGGCACGGGACTGCTTCGTGCTGCGACTGTGTCGACTGCAGCCTCGATGTAATCGAGGCATATTCGAGCCTGTGAAGAGCCCGAAGGTGTTCGATGAAGCAGGAAGCCAAAACCCGGGTACGGGTTTAGGGAGGAAGTCGGGCATGTGCATAAAGCCCAGCACTGGATATCCTTTCAACATGGTAACTAAAATATATATGTTCTGGCTAACCAAAACTCATGAACGATCCCAGGTATATCCCGATGCTAATCGTATCCATCCTCATGCAGACGGGGCTCACCATCTCAGCTCCAATGCCGCTGCTAATGATAGTAAATAATGATTCGATGGAGTGCTCGAGTTTTTTACCAGGAGATGAGTGCATGGACTGCTCGCCTCCCCCGGGCTGGGATATATTCGGCCCCTATGGCTCTTGCCCTGAAAACTACAAAGTCGTTAATGTAAATGGGATATGCAGAGGCTTTGAGAACGAACGGTGCTGCACTCAGAAGCATACTGGTGCTTCTGGAGACTGCCGAAATTTAGTCGTGAACGACAAAACCAAGAAATGCGCCTTTGTAAAGAATGCCTCAAATTGCTCCTTGCCGTTTGGCTGGTTAGCGATGCCTGAAAATGCATCGTACTCCATGTGGGTATGTCCCCTCGATTATGACTGGACGACGCTCAACTGCACTTGAGCAATGAAGCTACAGCGCCTCCTGGGATGAATTGGCCCTGACATTATCAATTCATGCCAAAAAAGGCTCTCAGTGAACCACCAAAACAGGCACTGGTGAGTTGCGAACCACCTTTTCAGCAACGCTGCCCATGAGGAACTTTTCCAGCCCGGCCTTGCCTATGCTGCCAATAACGATGATATCCATGGACTGCTCCCTTGCAAGCCGCAGGATTTCATCTGCGGGGTTCCCTTCCAGGACTTTGCAAATACTTAAGACGCCCGCGGATGTTGCCAGTTGCTCGATCCTCGCGGCGGCCTTCTTTCCGGCTTTCAAAGCCATATCCCTCAAGCTGTTGAAAACCGCCGGATCGATTGCATAATAACCGACGTCGCCAACGGGAATGCTTCCCATTGGTAGGTATCCGCCTACGTCTGCAACATAGCAGATTGTGACTGACCCATTGGACAGTTTAGCAAGATCGACACCAAATTTTGCCGCATGCTCGCTATGCTTTGACCCGTCTGTTGCTATGAGGATCTTCTTAAACATAAATCAATAAAAAATGGTGCTTCAGAGATTATAGATATTTTGGTTGTTTGTGGAGTCCGTTTGTGGAGTCCTGTGGAGATATCAGGGCACTGAAGCCAAAAGAAGCAGGAAGCCCTGTCCTTTTGGGCTGAGGGGTCACTCCTCGGGTGCCTCTCTGAATATCGTCTGCTCTCTGCCTGCACCAACAGATATGGCGGATATGTCCACGCCCAGCAGATCCTCCAGTCGCTCAACGTAATCCCGGGCAGTTTCTGGCAGATCTTCGTAACTTTCGACTGAAGAAATATCCTCGGTCCAGCCAGGCATATCCTCGTAGATGGGCTTGCATCTGGCGAGCTGAATTGTGCTCTCTGGTGGATAGCCGATGGTCTCGCCGTCGAGCTCATAGCCCACGCAGATCTTTATTGGATCAAGGCCCGTCAGCACATCCAGCTTGGTCAAAGCCAGCTCAGTATAGCCGTTCAGGTAGACAGATTTGAGTCCAAGAACGGCGTCAAACCAGCCACATCTGCGTGCCCTTCCCGTGGTTGTGCCGTACTCGCCACCCCTCTCCCGCATCCTTGTGCCCAGATCGTCTTTCAGCTCAGTGGGCATAGGTCCCTCGCCCACGCGTGTGATGTATGCTTTGATTACGCCAACGACGTTATCCACCATCACCGGGCCCACGCCAAGGTTTGCGCAGGCGCTTCCGGCAGTTGTGAAGCTGGAAGTGACGAACTTTTGAGTTCCGTGAATGACATCAAGGAAAGCTCCCTGGGCGCCTTCGGCAAGGACGCTATGCTCTTCCATCAAGGCGATGTTGATCTCCCGCGAGACATCTGTCACCCTGTCCTTCAGACGCTTTCCAATCTCCAGATACTCATCAATTAACGGCCCGTATCTAACAACAGTGGGGTCGCCACCCAGATCAGCTATGGCCTTCTCCTTTGCAGGAGCTATCTCATTGAGCTTGGCCTCAAGCATAGATGGATCTGTGAGATCGCCCATCTGTACCTCTTCGCGAGCGATCTTATCCACGTAGGCAAATCCGATTCCACGGTTCGTGGTACCTATTTTCTCCTTCCTGGCCTTCTCGCGCAGGCCATCAAGCTCGATATGATAGGGCATGATGATAGTCGTCTTGGCGTCGATGCCCAAATCTAGCTTGATACCCTCGGATTCAAGGGCCTGAATCTCATTCCATAGAACGCGAGGATTGAGCACCACTCCAGGTCCAATGAGCAGCCTGCGTCCATAGAGGGCGCCACTGGGAACCAGGTGAAGCTTGTAGGTCTTGCCGCCTACAACTACCGTATGTCCTGCATTGTCGCCGCCCTGGAAGCGGACAACTATGTCATAGTTTTCAGCGAGCAGATCTATTACCTTGCCCTTGCCTTCATCCCCGAACTGCGCACCAGTGAGAATCGTAAACATGAGATCGGGGTTATCGGCCACGTAGATAACAATTTTGATGCGTCACTCGCAGCCCATGTGCTTCAAAACGAACTCTGCTATTGCATCTGTCACATCTATGCCCAACGCATCATAGATGCCCTTCCCTGAGGGAGTGCCATTGACCTCTATGACCACCAGGCCTTCGTCTGTCTCCAGCATATCAACGCCGCAATAGACAGTTCCCGCTGCCCGGCTGCTCCTGGCTGCCAGGTCTTCCAGTTCGGCTGTTCGCGGGCAGGGCTCAGCAATTCCGCCGCGAGCCAGATTGCTGATCCACTGGCCTGGCGGAGCCACCCGATAGATAGCGCCAAGCAGCTTGCCTCCCACCACAAAGGCCCTGATGTCGCGCGGAGACTGGGAGGCGATGAACTCCTGGAGGTAAACCAATCCCTGTTTTTCAACCATGTGCTTGAGTTTCTCCTCATCTCCGTCTTTGAGCAAAACGATGCCTTTTCCTTTGTACCCGAAGAGCGGCTTGGAGACGGCCCATCCGTACTCGTGGAGCATCTTGACTGCTTCTTTGGGGCTGGTAATGACAGCAGTCCTTGGTGTCGGCACTCCAGCTTGTCGCAAAGCAAGTGATGTGGCGAACTTGTTGGCGGCTCTTGCAATTGCATCTGGGGGGTTGACCACGGGAATGCCCAGGCCCTCCAGGGCCTGTAGAGTCTCGAACCTGAAGGCCACATCATGTGCTCCCCTTCGGCCAAGGTCGCGCACCACCAGGCCGTCAAGTTGCAAAAGATCTATGCCGTTGCCTAAGAAGGAGATATCCTCGTTGATGACGGCAGCAAGCTCTGAGAAATTCAAAAACACTGCATCAACGCCTTTTCCCCTGATAGAGGCACAAAGGGCCCGGGCAGTCCAATCAAGTGGATCGGAGATCACAATGCCTACGCGCATGAACTGCAGATAGTTTGCCCTGGGTATATCTGAATTGCCTCGCAAGAGGTACGAAAGATCCGCATCCACACCCCGCTTCGCCCTAGGTTTGTCATCCTGCCATCGTTCTGTACAAATTCCACACACCAGTGGCCACGAAATTCACAGCAACAGCGCCCAGGATGAGCCCCATGATCCTCGTCAACACCATGATTCCCGTGACCCCAAGGGCCTGATCGATGTATTCAGAGAATCTGAGGACGAATAAGGTGATCACGAAAGTCAGCACTATGGCCAGAAGAACCAGAACCTTCTCGGCAATTGTGCTTGCTGCGCCCATCAGTACAACTACTGTGGTGATTGCGCCAGGGCCTGTGAGCAGCGGTATTGCCAAGGGAAAGACGGAAACATCCTCACGCTGGTTGGCATCTCTGAGCTCTGCTTCAGTAACCTTCTTTTGCTGGCGTACGCCTCGCAACATGTCGATTGCCACCAGGAAGAGCAGAATGCCACCTGCCACACGGAGGCTGTCCACAGTAATGCCGAATATGCGGAGCACAAATTCCCCTGCTAAGGAAAACAGGATGGCTAAAGAGAAGGCCACAAGAGTTGTGCGTCTGTAGATATGTCTCTTCTCCAGGGCATTCATGTCTGCAGTGAGGGTAACGAAGATCATCGTGGCCTCGATGGGATTGACTATCACGAAGACTGTGGTGAAGGCGTACACAAAGTAGAGGAGATAGTCGTATATTCCCATTTCAACTCAGTTTATCATAACGCAATTCCCCTATAAATTCGTGAAGGTGTTTTGCAATGGGGAATGCGAGGAATGGCATTTTATATTCTAGGAGCTGTTACGTCTAGCTCGTATGAAGGCTATGCCAGAGATGTTAGTAGTGCTAATAGCAGTGATATTCCTCTTGACTGCGGGATTGGCTAGTGCATCAGTTGCAGTCAAGCAGGGAGATCGAATTCAGGCGGCTATTGATGCTGCCCAGCCCGGCGAGATCATTGAAGTTCACAGTGGCACCTACAAGGAAAGCCTGATAGTCGACAAGCCGCTCATCATCAAAGGCATCGATTCAGGAAGCGGCCTTGCCATTGTTCAAACCGATAGAGGCCCTGCCATAACATTGAAGGCGAACGGCATCGTTTTAGAGAGCATCTGGGCCAAGAGCGAAAGCGTCTGGACGGAAGATGCTGGCATCCTGGTACTCTCGAACGACAACATACTTCGCAATAACATGGCAAGCGGCAATGGAAATGCAGGGATAATCTTAAAGGAGTGCAAAAACAACACGCTCTCTGGAAATGTAGCTCAAGGTAACGGCAACGAAGGCATATACCTGAAGAACTGCAGCCGGAACCTCTTGGAGAGAAACCAGGTTAAAAACAACAAATACGGGATTCGGATGCACTCCTCTTTTGGCAATGAGCTCGTGGGAAATACAATAAGCGGAAATAAATTTTATGCCATTTACCTGCAGAACTGCCAGAGAAATATCATCGAAGGCAACTATGCCAGCAAAAACGAGGGTGGGCTGGTCATGGATACCTGTCGAGACAATATCGTCCGGAAAAACGATTTTGTTGAGAATGAATTGGGCATTTCAATTTCATATCTTGATATGAGCAATGAGGTCCAATCAAAGGGAAAGGGTGTGGTTATCTCTTACAACAGCATGCCATCTGAGAGTTCGGTATCCACAAATAATACAATTTATCAAAACAACCTCTCCAACAAGGATAATGCCTATGACGAGAGCCTTGACCACTGGGATTTCGGCCAAATTGGCAACAACTACAGCAATTTCAATGACGTTTCAGAGGGCTGCACAGGAAAGAAGATCTGCAGCTCAGAATATCGAATTCCTGGAGGTCCGAGCGTCGATGAGTTTCCCCAGGCCGCTCCACTCAAGGTCCCAGGACTTTACACTGGCCCATACGGAGCTGTCCTCCGGATCTTCCAGACCAGCTTCGTTCCGGGGGGCAGGATGAGGCTGAATTACACCTCACCTGCAAATGTCGAGGTGTGGGCAGACATGGATACGAGCAATGAAAGTCAAAACGGCCTTTACCTGGGCCAGAATACCACAGGCAATGCCGTTTTAACAGCTCCCGATAAAGAGGGCTCCTACAGGTTACGTATGCACGATATAAACGGCACGCAGATCATTTCGCTGCCGTTTAATGTGACAGTGCCAAGGATCTCTGCGTCTCCATCCTCAGTGAACACATGCGAAAAGATCTTCGTGGCCTACTTGGGGGCCTTTGGCCAGAACAAAGACTGGATTGGCATGTATCGTGCAGGTTCATCGGATTTCATCTCGCGGCAATACTTGAATGGTCAAGAAAATGGCAATATCACCTTCTCGAGTTCAGAGGCCGGAAGCTTCGAGTTCAAGTTGTTCGCAGCCGGTGCATCTGCGCCGGTGGCTACGAGCAATGCTGTTGAGGTCAAGTCCAGATCCGGCTACAAGGTAATTGCTGAACCAACGCGCGTTTCCCCTGGCGGCACTGTCACAGTCACATACTGGGGTGCGCCCTCATCAGGTACGGGCATGATGGGAATGTACGGCATGAACAGGCCCGACAAGTTCCCTGTGGAGAAGAGGTCAATTGGCAGCAAGAGCTGTGGCAGTATGACCTGGCGGCTTCCCTCCGCTGCCGGGCAATATGACTTCAGAATGTTCTACTCTGACATCACCGATATCAATCAAGGGGCTTATCAGCTCTTGGCCCAGAGCAATGTAGTGACCGTGAGCTAGGGAAATCCAGGTCTCAATTGGGTCATCTGATTCAGGCGGGTTGTACAGGCCGGGCAAAGCCGGGAGGGCTTCTTCCCGGCATTTTTTGCTGAGCGGGAGAGCTGCATGACGCAATCCTGAAGGCAGTGCTCCAAGCCCATGAGGTGGCCGACCTCGTGCAAAGCCTCTTTGACGAGCACCTCAGGCTCAATGCCCGCATAAAGAAGGGCCGCTTTTTCTGAGGTGCAGCCCACGATAGGGCCTATCTTTGGATAAAGCAGCTCACGGTCCACTAACCAGAGCACTCTTTTTGTGCTGAACTCTCTTCCAAGATACTTCAAAAGTCTGGCCGCGTTCAGCTTTTGCCCTTCCAGAGGAACGTAGAGGTAGCCGCACTCCTGCACCATCAATCCATATGGTCCATAGCATTCTTCGATGGCTCCTTTAATGCTGGCGACATTTGCAAGGGAGCGCCGGTCATGAAAGATGAGCAGGATCATTGTATTTAGGTTATTTAGCAGAAGGGGTTAATGAGATCTTCCCGGCATCGCACTCGAGGATTATTTCTTTAAACCGGGAAGGCCTATACTGCCAGATATGGATCTTGAGACCAAAGCGCTTCTCCTTTCCTATGGTACTGTGCAGATTCGCACTCCAATGGAAAGCGACCAGGTTTCCACAGCAGGCCCTGGCGCTGGCGGGCAGTCAATTTTCTTTCGTTCTGGTTGCCGGATGGTGCGGCTAAGCGTGGTTGAAAGCTCTCCACTGCGGCTGGAGGAGAGGACTGAAGGCTGCGCCATCCTTCTGGGCAACAGGGAGGTTGCCAGTGGACAGCTTGTCGAGCCGCTCTTGCACTGTCCAGAGCAGGCTTACATCACAGTCTCAGAGCGCTGCATCTACGACTGCAAGTTCTGCGCAGTGCCAAAGTTAAAGGGCAGCGTGAAGTCCATGCAAGTGGTTCAGATGATGGTGGAAAAGGCGAAAAAGACAGGCCTGCTCAGGGCCATATCCCTGACTAGTGGCGTTGAGGTCTCGCCGCAAAACGAGGCTGAAAGGATAGCCAAGGTCGTCAGGCACTTGAAGTGTTTCCATGTTCCTGTTGGCGTCTCAGTGAGCCCGTATCCTGGAGTCAATCGACTGCTCAAAGAGGCAGGAGTCGATGAGGTCAAGTACAACCTGGAGACCGTGGATCGTGACCTGTTCCCGATTGTCTGTCCTGGGATCAGCTTCCAGGCGATCATGGATGCCTTGCAGGAGGCCGTGGGAATCTTCGGCAAAAATAGGGTCTATACCAATATCCTCGTGGGGCTGGGTGAGTCCAATAAAACGCTCTGCAGGGGCATTGATGAGCTGGCCGAGATGGGCGTTCTGCCTGTTTTGCGATCAGTCTATCCTCATCCTCTCAGGCTGGGAGAAGTGGAGATGACACGCCCTTCGGCAGAGCGGCTCCTGGAATTGGCTCGTTATCTGAGATCGGCGCTCGATAGAAATGAGCTTAGGGGCGATCTTGCCCTGACTGGATGCTATCGTTGCACGGGATGCGATCTTGCACCCGGCAAGGACCTTTGATTTCAAGGCGCTCAGAACTCAATATCCTCATCACAAATCAGTCAGGCCAAATCATCATTGCGCCTGGCATACGAAAGAGCTTAATGCTTAAATTCCAACCTCTCTGCACAATAAGATGAAATTTGCGCTCTTACAGCTCAATCCAACGGTTGGAGATCTCGAAGGCAATGCAGATCGAATTGCCAGAGCAGTCCGCCAGGCAAAGGCCGATTTAGCCGTCACCTCGGAGCTGGCGCTGTTGGGCTATCCTCCTCGCGACCTTCTCCTCAACGCGGATTTTGTGCAGCGTAGCTGGGAGGTTTTGCACAAGCTCGCCAAGGATCTTGCAGACTCACCTCCTGTTCTTGTGGGCGTGGCAGAGGTCAATCCCCATGACGTGGGCCGTCCGCTATTCAATTCAGCAGCGCTACTCAGGGCGGGAGCTGTCGAGAAGACCTTTCACAAGACGCTGCTCCCCACATACGATGTCTTCGATGAGGACCGCTACTTTGAACCTGAGAAAAAGCCCCAAATTCTGGAGCTGAAGGGCATGAAGCTTGGCGTCTCCATCTGCGAGGACATCTGGAATGATCGCGACCTGTGGAGGCGCAGGCGTTACCATACGGATCCCATCGAGGAGATGGTTGAGGCAGGAGCCAGGGCGATCATCAACTTATCTGCATCGCCATTCACTGTTGGAAAGCAGATGCATCGCGAGGCCATGCTGAGCGCCATGGCTCGCAAGTACGATGTTCCCATCCTGTACGTCAATCAGGTCGGCGGCAACGACGACCTTGTCTTCGATGGCAGAAGCAGCTTCTTCGATGGAAAAGGACGTCTCGTTGCCCGCGGGCGGGGATTTGAGGAGGACCTGGTTATTGCAGACCTGACATCTCTCACAGGAACAATAGCAAAAGATGATTTTGTGCCCGAGTCAGAGATTTGGCGCGCTCTGGTACTTGGAACCAGGGATTACGTCCAAAAGTGCGGTTTTTCTAGAGTTCTTCTGGGACTTTCCGGTGGCATCGACTCATCCATTGTGGCCGCCGTGGCAGCCGATGCCCTGGGCCCGGAAAACGTTCTGGGGGTGCTCATGCCATCGCCTTATTCAAGCCCAGGGAGCATTGAGGATGCGAAGGCTGTGGCACAAAACCTCGGCATAAAAACGATCCTGATTCCCATCACAGATATCATGAAGTCTTTTGATTTTGGCCTCAAGGAAGCCTTTAGGGGCAGGGAGAAGGATGTAACTGAAGAGAATATCCAGGCGCGCATCCGTGGCAACCTGCTTATGGCTCTGTCCAATAAGTACGGCTCCATTCTTCTAACCACTGGAAACAAATCTGAACTGGCTGTGGGCTACTGCACAATTTACGGCGACATGTCCGGTGGGCTTGCTGTGATCTCTGATGTTCCCAAAACCATTGTGTATCGCCTGGCAAAATGGTTGAACGCCTCGCGCGGGCAAGACGTCATCCCCGCGACGGTCATGGCCAAGGCCCCTTCGGCGGAGCTTCGTCCATGCCAGACCGACCAGGACAGCTTGCCTCCCTATGATGTATTGGATGCAATTCTTGAGAATTATATCGAGCATCATCGATCCATGCAGGAGATCGTAAAGTTGGGATTCGACCAGCAAACTGTGAGCCGCGTGCTGAGCCTTGTCAGAAATTCCGAGTTCAAGAGAAAACAAGCAGCTCCTGGATTAAAGGTAACAGATCGTGCCTTCGGGAGTGGTTGGAGGATGCCTATCGCCAGTCGGCCCTGGTAGCAATGGTATTTGAGTGTTGTTTAAATAGGTTCAGCCCTTAAGACGTGCTATAATATGGGGAGGACTCGCACGAGAAGGATGCTGCACCGGCAAATCTTGGTGGCATTGGTTTTTTCCATTGCCATTGCTGTCGCATCTGGCTCTGTCCAGGAACAGGAGAGCGCATTTGGGCAAAGGCTAATATTGAATGTCTACCTGGACAATACAGGCAAGGGCCTGATAACCGGCTACGCTGAAAATATCAGCAGCCTGTCTTTTCTAAACGCCTCTCAATATCGTTATGAAAATGAGACAAACCAGCTATATGCCCTCACCGATAGTTTAACCACTAAGGTGGGAGATCTCTGGACATTGAGGTTCAATGCCCGTGGTTTTTTTGGAGACTTTCGCATCACCTTCTTCCTCCCCAGCGACATGAGGCTTGGAAAGATAAATACCTCCAATGGCTTGAGCTATCTACTTTCTGCGTCTAACGAATCTCTACTGGCGGATGTGCAGGGGTATGAGGTACAGGACCCGAATATCACCATAGAATACCAACAGTCCCTTTCAAATCAAGGCTCAATGGCACTTCCACCACCTCCCGGATTCATGGGTAACAATGTCAATTTAGCTTTACTTTTAGCAGCGGCATCTCTCCTATTTGCAGGTGCAGCTTTCATCGTCTTCATGACTCATCGCGAGAGCGGCTCTCGTAAAAGTGCTCTTGAGGTAGCAGATCCAATAACAGCAACGCCATCGATTTTGGAGGAAGAAAAAAGAGCTGAGTCAGATCCGGTCGATGAAGTAGTCTACTTTGCGCAGGATCAGGAACTTCCTTCCACTTCAGACCAGTCCCCTGAGGATACGCCATCGAAACAGGAGTTACCTGCCCATGAGCCAACAGGGATTGTGTCTCATGGACAAGAGGCTGCGAAGAAGGAGATAGTTGTCAGCAGCGAGATGCAAGCCGTTATGCAGACACTCACTGCCAGGGAGCGCGCAGTGCTGAAGACGCTGATCGATCATGGAGGCAGAATGACCCAAGCGGAGATCAGATATGAGACCAGCACACCCAAATCATCTCTCACTGGCATTTTGATCTCACTTGAGAGGAGAAAGCTCGTAACCAAGAAGGAATATGGCAGAACCAATATAATTGAACTTTCTGACTGGTTTTTGTCTGGAAAAGAACGTTCTTGAACCTTTTTTAAAATTGATCAGCCCACATAACGGATCGTTCGTTCTGCTATAGCCTTTTGTATCGTTCGCAACACAGGAATTTTTGCAGGGCGGCAAAGATTGTAGGGCCGCCCAAAAGCGGGTAGTGAGTGGACTAAATATGCTTCAAGTCAAATGTGAGGTATGATCTTTAATCCCACATTTCGCATTAACATTCCATTCCATAGTACTTTTTGCAGTCCTCTCCG
>CAZRYL010000041.1:0-17340 GCA_964604285.1 uncultured Methanotrichaceae archaeon | reverse complement strand
TGTAATTTCTAATGGCATCACGTATGCCTTCTGAACGGGACGAGTACCCCCTCTGAAGGATTATCTCGTCGAACTTGCTCAAAAGCTTCTCAGGCAGAGAAACCCCTATTCTCATGAGATCTTGTTCCATATCAATAAACTAATAAGGTATTACTTAGTAATAAACTTTTGTATTTTTAGGGCGAAATCCGCATAGGTCCCCGCAAATTCTATCTGAAGCGACGAGTGTTAACTCTTCAGAGTTAAGAGAGTTGCGACGCAGTCGCAACTCATATGTGCCATGAAAAAAACACCATCCACTGGATTCATTTTAATCCTGCTAGGTAATCCTTATCATATTGACGCATTGCTTTATATCTCAGCAAACCGCTTCCAATTAATAGAGCGACTCCAGCGCAAAACACAATCAAGCTCGCGAGGAGAAGCTCAAAGGTGAGTTGTGCTTCAATCCCTGCGAGTGCAGCGATCTTGGGCGTTAAGATCATGAAAATCCCGGCCAAGGCTAAGAAGATTCCATTGACGATCCTACGCTCGTGCCTGGCCACTGAGTCGTCTTTCTCTGGGACTCCCTTCTCCAATAAGTACATTTTCCTCTTATGCGAGAGATAATAAATCAAACCCAATAGGGGTATGCCCTCTATTATCAGAAGCTGGACCGCCACATCGGTCACGACATCATCCTCTCTGACCCTCATCTGCATGATCTTAGATAATCTTTTCGTTTAGCTAATTAAAATTTAAATATTAAAATGTATAGTTGATAAAATTAATAACATTAGATGCTATTTATTCTGTACCATATGTTATTTAAAGCTCTATCTTCAATACATCGATCTATGCGCAGGAGACAGTTCTGCACCAGAGCAAATAAACTCGCAATAGCTGTGATCTTCCTCCTATCTTCGATCCTAGTTTCGGCAACGAACAGTGCCGAAGTTAATGCGTCCAATCTGTCCAATAACAGCTCTTTTGATGGTCCTTATGTTGTCCATATTTATGTGACGAATAAAGACGACGATAGCCTTGAGGTCTCTTTGTTCATCGATTCTGAGTTGAAGGAGACAAAGTCTGTCTCATCCGACTCGGAGGCCAAGTTTGATGGTTATTCCCTATTCAAAGGCATTCACAGATTCAAGATAACATGGTGGGATGAGGATGTCAAGAAGTCCTTCGAGGCGGAGGATACCAAAGATGTTCGTGAGGAGACGTCTGTAAACCTTTACACAACCCTCAATGACGAGCCTGAGAAGTTCGATCTGGCCGTTAAACTCACCAATGAGAACACCAAAGATTTAGTGGCTTATCTTTATGTGGACGATAATTTTGAAAAAAATAAAGAGATCAGCGGTGAGAGCACATCGGATTTGGGAACGCTATCGCTTGAGGAAGGCGTGCACAACATATCTGTAAGGTGGCGGGATAAGGACACCAAGATAGAGTACGTAAAGAAAAAGAAGGTAGTGGTCACCAAGGACGATGCTGTGATATTTTATGTTCCGGAAGGTATTTCTTTTGATGCAGTTGAGAACACCATATCCTATCCTAAATATTCTAGAAGTTATGATGAAAAGGATGAGGTTAAAGAACCCATATCAGATGCTGAAAACGAAACGTCAAATACCAATGTCACAAATGAAACATCGTCAAAGGCCATCGCACAGACAGCTCCAAGTATTGATGCTGCATACACCAGCGGGCGAGCTTATTCCAGTGCATCCGATTCCTCCTCCAAGAGAACAACTGCTTTTTCCAGCACGATGATGGATGACAGCATCAGCCTTTATGTATACGCCGGACTGGTGATTTTAGCGGTTTATCTGATATTCAGGCATTAGCATGTTTAGGCTTTTAGCGATTCTGCTGCTTGTTTCCTCTGTCGTGCAGGCAGTGGTCTGGGACGAAGGGATCAGAGCCGAGCTTCACTGGGGTGAGGCGATGATTTTAGGGAATTATACGCTAACCCTTGTTGATTTTTCCCCAGAAGATTCCAGAACATCGCAAGCTCTGGTGGAGCTGCAAAAGGACAACGTCACCTTGGCAATTCGCGCTCTTATGGCGGGCGAATCGTTTTCTCTGAACGATTCCATAAAGGTCACCGCACAAAAGGTCGTCTTGGACGACCAAGAGGACGAGCCGTATGCGGATATCACAGTGCAACTTCCAGCAGCTCCTGAGGTATCGCTTCTTCTTTCATCTGACAAAGATATCTACCAAGGCGGTGATAAAATCCGGCTTGAGCTGGAGATCGAGAACACCGGCGTAGTGGCGGTCGAGGGCATGAAGATAACACTGACCTCAGATCCTCCCATGGTCTATGCAAACTGGAACAGATCTACGCTCGAAGCGGGACGTAAATGGGACGAGGATATGCATACAAGCAAAACCGATCCAATAAAAGTGAATCTCAATGCGCCATATCTTCCGATGCCAAAGGAGTTTCATTTAAAGGTTCATGCGTGGTACAATGATCCTGAGGGAAGAATGTATGAGGCATGGGGAGGTACATCTTTTCAGGTGGCAGGCTCTCTTCAGCTGCATAAACAGGTAGAGCCGTCCCAGGATTTTGGGAAAGGCTATTTCGTTGTAGACACGCTATGGAATCGTGGCAACAGGACTTTGTGCGTGACTCTCACCGATTCAGCAGGACAGCATTTCCAAACCGACTCATCTTTGAGCTGGAAATTCAACCTCACTCCAGGTGAGACGAAGGCTGTAAGCTACAAGGTTGTTGCAAAGAAGCCTGGAGAAGGCCTGGTCTTGCCTTGTGCTGAGGCCAGCTTCGTCCTGCAAAGCAAGACATACAAGGTATTCTCAGAGAGCCCTGTGGTGGATGTATCTGGCCCTTTCATCGAAGTTAAGAGGACCACCAGCGCGGCGAAGGTCGCCACAGGAAAAGAGGTTAAGGTCCGTCTCAATCTTACAAACTCGGGGAACAGAAAAGCGAGGGTATCTTTTCAAGAAACAATCCCCAGTGAAGCTGAGCTTGTTGGAGGCAGTCCTCGAGGCACAATTATGATCAATCCTAATGAGGGCAGGGACATAGAATATAGCATTCGCGTTAAGGGTCCAGGAGAGATCAGGCTTCCTGCGAGTGAGGTAGATTTTCGCGGTGTGCGAGGGGACACACACAGTACATCGACGCCTGAGATCACAATCGAAGTGCAAGCAGACAAGAAGGTCAACATCAGCCATGTTCAAGCGTCCCAGGCTCCCAGAATCAATGAAAAATCCAGGTGGCCCGGAGAGCATGGCATAGTCTATATCTCATTGGCCTTCATACTCTTTATCTGGGCAGCTTTTGGCCGATATGCATGAAGACAGAAATGTGGCTTTGGATTGAATTTATGCCATCAAGCCGAATTGATCAATAGATTGAAGATGTCTTGCAAAAGAGTTTGAGAGGCGCAAGATCATGAATGAGATAAGCTTTGCAAGCTGGGGGGAAAGATTTTGGGCCTGGCTGATCGATGTCTTGCTCATCAGCATACTCTGGTCCAGAATCATAGTCCTTTCGAAGACTGACGCCTTCGGCCCTGTCGGGGTCTTCTTGCTTGAGGCGCTGTTGTTCTTCTACTGGACAGTCCTCGAAGGATATCGTGGTCAGTCACTTGGAAAAATGGTCATGGACATCGTAGTAATCGGTCCGGCAGGCGAAAGAATAGGCTTTCGAGATTCTGCTATTGAGAGCTTTGGAAAAGCCTTCTTGCTTCCTCTGGACTGCATCATAGGCTGGATCGTCTTTGCCGGTGGCCGCCAGCGGGCCTTCAATAAGCTCTCCAATACTATCGTCGCAGGTTCAAACGACTTGATGTGGAGACATCACAAACCTTAGAGCCAGAACATTCTCAGAAAATGCTCTCAAGATCATCCTTCTTTATGAGATATTCTTCCACCATGTGATGCGGATGATATCGCGTCTTTGCTTCCCGAATTCCCTCCACCCCCAAGTCGCTCTCACGGTTGATGAAGGTATACTGTTTTGCCAGAATTTTCGCAGTCTCTGCGTTGATCGCCCTGTAGATCCCCTTGCAGTTCGGAAGGCCTTTTTCGAAATGCACCACCGCAGTATCCTTGTTGAGGCCCTCAAAGAGAGACAGCGCCCCAATCTTGCCTTCAGTCCTGATTACAAGGCCCGATAATTTCAGATCCGCAAAGTGTGATATGGCAAAGGACAGGGCTTCTTTTTCGTGAGCGAGCATGGGGTCTGAATCGCAGTCTTTCCAATCGCACCACAGATCCAGGAATTTAAAAATCTCATCAACACGATCGTTGTCTATCTTTTCGACCTGCGGCGAGCAAGTCTTCTGGAATTTGTTCAATTGATGTCTGATGGTCAGGTATTTTTTGCCCGGCAACTCAGCCAGATCGCTGGCAAGATAGACATAATCGAAGTACTTTCTCTCTGGATAAATTTTTAGGTTGGGATAGAGTCTTGATACCCAGTTCTTTGCGTCATGACCAAAGATGACCAACGGATGATCGTCTTTGCTCCTGAGAGCGATTCTCATGACATCCTTGAGCAGATCTGGGTTTTGAGGCCCAATAGGTATTCGGTAGCGCGTCATGCCTTCGATTGTGCTTGAGAGCACGATGTTATCATCGACCAGGGCAAATCTGTAGTGAGCATAATGGTTCCAGCAAACCATGTTCGTAAAGGTATTCTCGCTATGAACTTGTGGGTAGCTTTCGTAGTGTCTGGCGAAGAGATCTCTGTCTCTCAAGGAAACATCCTTAAAATCAGAGATGTTCAGCATCATCTCGCCTCCTGGAAAAGAGCATGCGCAAATGCCCGACCATGGGAGCAAAACCAAAAGATCCCAAAAAATCGTGTGTGTCTGGCTCTGCTTCCAGGCCTATCCAGGAAATTTGGCGTGACAGACATGCATCCAGTAGTGCCGACAAAATCATTTTGCCAAACGCGCATATTACTCCAGTTCTTTTTTAGAAATGGATGAAGGGTACCAGCCCCCTCAACTCTAGTGATGATTTAACGCCCGGACCGGGATTCGAACCCGGGTCGAAAGCTCGACAGGCTTTCATGATAGGCCACTACACCATCCGGACTTATAGCAGATCCCGCCTCCCAGATTCGAACCGGGGACATCGCGGTGACTGCGCGTAGCACCTCTACGGTGCGAGACATACTACAGCCGCGCACTCTACCAGGCTGAGTTAAGGCGGGCCTCTCGCTACCAGGTTATTCCTTGTACTTAGACCTTTCGAGCCTGAGGCCCGCAAAAATCCTTTATCCCATGATCGTCTCAAAGGCAAAAGTGTGTGATTCGATGCTAATTGGAATTATGTCAGATGCTCACGACAGCATTCAGGGCGTCAAAGATGCCCTGCAAGCATTTTCTAACAAAGGCGCAAAGCTCGTGCTATTTGCTGGAGACATGATCGGCTCGGGCAACTGCTACACCTTCGAGGGCTGCGGCATGCCAATCAAGCTGGTTTACGGAAACAATGACGGCGACCGCTTGGGCCTGTACCGTGACTTCGCCCGCGTAGGCGGTGAGTACCTGGGCGACTTCGGTGAGATCGAGGCAGATGGCCTGAAGATCGCAATGCTTCACGGGACTGAGGAGCCACTTGTGCAGGCCGTTGTAGCCTCGCAGCTCTATGATGTCGTGGTCCGTGGTCACAATCACCGCTGGGAAGTGACAAGGCATGGCAAAACGCTTCTCATAAATCCTGGCGAGATCTGGGGAAACTTCACCGGCCTGCGCAGTGCGGCCATCCTGGACACATCGAGCCTGAATGTAGAGATGATAGAGCTTGGCAGGTTCAAGACCTTTCGGGAGATCCTGAAACAATGACGAGCGGAGTGTACATCGAGCCGCTCGGGATTTATTTATTAGTGGAGCGATCCGGTGATGAAATCGTGCGGATCTACTTCTCGGCTGTGCAGCCAGAGGAGCATTCGGATTTAGCCAGGAGCATTGTGGATTATCTGCTGGGACATGCTCCTTGCCCTGATGTATTGCTGAGCTTCTCTGGCATTACAGATTTTCAAAAGAGGGTATTTTCAGTTGTGCGAGAAATTCCGCGCGGCCGGACAATGACTTATGGAGATGTCGCTTTGCTATCGGGCATGCCTGGAGCAGCGCGCGCTGTGGGTCGTGCTATGGCCTCCAATCCCTTTGCTATCATAGTGCCCTGTCACCGAGTGGTCTCGCGAGGTGGTTTGGGTGGCTTTGCCTGGGGACTCGAGCTCAAGGAGAAGCTTCTTGCTTTGGAGCGCGATCAGACGTGAGCCTCCAGGCGAGCTTGTGTGCCAGGCGGCAGGCTTATCCTAAAATTTTGTCGGAGTGGTTTGTGGCCTGGCTGAGATTTATGGTCAGCTCTCCGATATTCATGATGTAGTCCAACATGCGTTCCAGGCTGCTGGCTATAACCAGCCTGACCAACATCTCAGATTTGTCTTTGGCTATAGATGATTTAGCAATACCCTGGGCACGCCTCTGAATTTCGCTTATTTTGTCTATCAGCTCATTTGCTTTATCAGAGTTGGTCTGTATCAGATTGGATATCGATTCGTCTATCAGGTCGCAAAGCAGGGCCTCCATGCTGGAAAGCTCTTCTCTCATATCCTCTGGCAAGGTGCAGTTACACTGACTTGCAATCTCAGCAATTTTATGAGCGTGGTCTGCGATTCTCTCCAGGTTTGATGCCGCATGCATGTAATTGAAGGCAGTAATGGGATTCAAAGTCTCTTGTTTTACAGAACCTGATCGCAGGATCTCTGTGAACTGGCGGGATATCAAGAGATATAACCTGTCCACGTCGTTGTCCCTCAATATCACATCCATTGCTAGCTCGTCATTGTTGTTTAGAAGGGAGGTCAGTGCATCCTGTATCATGGATTTTACCACAGTCTTGATCCGCCTCAAAGCCCTCTCGGACTGAAGTTCCTCGGAGCTGAGCAGATCCTGAATGACTACCTTGTTTATGGTCTCCTCCAGGATCTCAGGCCCTATCAGTTTGTTCACTATCTGGTGCAGGTCCTTCTTCTGGGCCGATGACATATGACTGGATGTTACCTCTATGGTTCTGTATCCGCCCACATAGCATCCTATGATGTCTCTGATCAAATGCTCTCCGGATTTATTTCCAATGTCCAGCTTTGCCCGCAGGTCGCGTTCGGACCGATCTGTGGAAAGCGTCAGGGCCCCATTTTCGCCTTGATTTATGTAAATTATCGAGCCGGCCTGCACGCCGTTCTTCGTAGCCCAATTCTTTGGCAAAGAGACTATAAACGTGGATTTTCCAGTCCTCTGTACTTTTCTTGTTTCCATAAGCACCTTAATTGAGATGTTCTCTTCTTCCTTCAACCATATAGACTATGGCTTCGCAGATATTGCAGATGTGATCTCCAATCCGCTCCAGATGCCTGTTCACCATGAGGAGCGAGGTTCCTTCGTTTATCACCTCGGGCCTCTCGATTATTATCTTCAATAGCTTATCCCTTGCTTTAACGTATAGCCCATCTATCTCGTAATCCCACTTGGTAACCTGCCTTGCAAGGTCAGCATCCCCATTTGCCAGAGCCTCCATAGTTTGATCTAACATCTTCCTGTCCACCTCTGCCATGGTGGGTATATACTCCAGCTTCGTTATCTGGATTTTGTCCTTTGATTGGGCCGTCACTCTGGCCACGTCCACTGCCAGGTCGCTTATTCTCTCCAGGTCTATGGCTATCTTAAGAATTCCGATGACCCTCCTCAGGTCTTTTGCCATGGGCTGTTGCAGTGCCAGAAGCTCCATGCAGAGGTCCTCTATCCTCTGGCTCTGATCGTCCACGCTCTGATCATTTTTGATGACCTCTTTGGCTAAGTCGACGTTCGACTCACTCAAGGCGGCAACCGATTTGCCTATTGCAGAGCTCGCCTGGTTTGCAAGGTCCCGTGTTTGATCCACTAGATCGTCCAACTTTCTGTGGTACCTCTCTCTGTACGGGCTCATCTTCCATCCCCTCCATGAAACTCTTACCCGAATCTCCCTGTGATATAATCTTCAGTGCTCTTCATCTGTGGCATCTCAAAGATACGCTTCGTCTCCCCTACCTCTATCAGTTCCCCCAGCAAGAAAAATGCAGTAAATGATGAGACCCTGGCTGCTTGTTGCATATTGTGTGTCACTATCACCTGTGTGTAGTTATCCTTAAGGGTCTCCATTAGGCTCTCTATCTTGCCGGTGGATATTGGGTCAAGAGCGCTGCACGGCTCGTCAAATAAGATCACATCCGGCCTCATGGCAAGGGTCCTTGCTATGCAAAGCCTCTGCTGCTGACCGCCCGAAAGCCCTAACGCCGGCTGGTCCAGCCTCTCACTGACCTCCTCCCAGAGGGCGGCGTCCTTCAAACTGCGCTCCACTATTTTATCGACATTTTTCAAGCCATGTATTCGTGGACCGTAGGCAACATTGTCGTAGATGGACATGGGGAATGGGTTTGGCTTTTGAAAGACCATGCCTATTCTTTTTCGCAATTCGACAACGTCAACATTTTTTCCATAAATATTGTTATTGTCATAAAATACTTCTCCCTCGATCCTGATCTTATCCACCAGATCGTTCATCCTGTTTAGGCAGCGGATGAATGTGGATTTGCCACAGCCCGACGGGCCGATGAGTGCCGTTATCTTCTTCTCAGGAATTTCCAGTGATATGTTCTTGAGAGCTTGTTTCTCCCCGTACCATAGGTTCAAGTTTTTAGAGACTATCTTCGAGGTCACCACGAATCCCTTTCTTCAGGGCAGTGGTCGAGGAACTATATAGTTTTTCCCCTTTACTATATACGCAGATCCGTTTTCGGATGTGACGCATTCGTCATGCGAATTCTTTATATAGAACTTCAAACTGGTATTAGGAAAAAAGTCGGGGAGGACTAAGGTTTGGCTGGTTTGAGTGGCGTACCAGTAATAATACTGAAAGAAGGAAGCAAGCGAGAGACAGGTAAGGATGCGCAGCGCAAGAACATCTTGGCGGCCAAGGCGATAGCCGAGGCAGTCCGTACCACCCTTGGACCGAAAGGGATGGATAAAATGCTCATCGATAGCAGTGGAGATGCTACTGTTACCAACGACGGCGCTACCATCCTCAGAGAAATGGACATAGAGCATCCTGTGGCAAAGATGATAGTCGAGGTGGCTCGGGCCCAGGATGACGAGATTGGAGACGGCACTACTACGGCTGTGATAATTGCCGGCGAGTTGCTAAAAAAGGCAGAGGCTCTCCTGGATCAGGACGTTCATCCCACTGTCATAGTCTCAGGATATAAGATGGCTCAGTCCAGGGCTCAAAGTGTGCTGAAGGATATGGCAATAGACGTCTCTGGCGACCAGACGATGCTTCTGAAGATAGCCAAGACGGCCATGAGAGGAAAGGGCATTGAGATCGCTATGGACAAGCTGGCCCAGATCTCCGTGGACGCTGC
This sequence comes from uncultured Methanotrichaceae archaeon, assembly GCA_964604285.1. Taxonomy (GTDB): domain Archaea; phylum Halobacteriota; class Methanosarcinia; order Methanotrichales; family Methanotrichaceae; genus Methanothrix. The sequence goes on along the minus strand of CAZRYL010000041.1, from coordinate 7,907 downwards.
ACTGGCAGTATCAGGCTCGCAAGGAAAGGATATCGAGGAGTTCGTCAAGGCCGTAAAGATCCCTGGTGGCAGGATCGAGGACTCGTTCATAAACTATGGAATCGTTGTAGAAAAGGAGAGGACCAGCCCCGAGATGCCGAAAAAAGTCGAGAACGCCAGGATCTTGCTGCTTGAAGGCACATTAGAGCTCAAGAAGCTGGACACAGATGCCAAGATCACCATAACCGAGGCCAAGAACCTCGCCACTTTCAAGGAGGGCGAGGAGAACATCATCAAGAGCCAGGTAGATGCGATAGTTGCAGCTGGTGCCAATGTGGTATTCTGCGAGAAGGGCATCGGCGTCACTGCACAAAATTATCTGTCCAGGAATGGAATTCTGGCTGCCCGCAGGGTCAAAAGAGAGGATCTCAAGATGCTGGCACTGGCCACTGGCGCAAGGCTGGTGGGCGATGTGATGCAGGTTGCGCCACAGGACCTGGGATCCGCAGCCGTAGTGGAAGAGCGCAAGGTCGGCAAGGACAAGCACATGATCTTCGTGGAGGGCTGCGAGAAGGCCAAGGCGGTCTCCATCATATTGCATGGCGTCTCTGAGCAGTTCCTGGATGAGATGGAGCGCGCCCTTGACGATGCGCTCAACGTGGTTCTGGATGTCATTCGCTCAGGAAAGATCGTTCCAGGCGGCGGTGCTCCTGAGATCAGAGTGGCTGAGAATCTGAGACAGTACGCCTCTACCCTGGAAGGAAGGGAGCAGTTGGCCATTCGCGCTTTTGCAGAGGCTGTCGAATCCATTCCTCTGACTTTAGCCGAGAACGCGGGCTTTGATCCTCTGGACTCTCTTGCAGGCCTCCGGGCCAAGCACGGTCAGGGAAAGATGAATTTTGGCCTGAACATAGATACCGGCGAGCCCGATGATATGCTGGCGCAGGGCATAGTAGAGCCGCTGAAGGTAAAGATTCAGGCGATCAAATCCGCAGCGGAAGCTGCTACCATGGTCCTTCGCGTGGACGATGTCATCTCGGCCAAGAGGGAAGAGATGATGAAGCCCAAGCCAGGCCAAAGCCCGCACGACTACACCATGCCTCAGATGCCAATGCCTCATTACTAAAAACGGTCAGGATGCCCGGCAAAATCCAGCCGGACAGTCCTCCTTTCAAATTTCTAAATACGATCAATCGTCTGGGTGGAGCTTATGGCTGAAGATGCAGATGTGGTTTCAAAAGAAAATCAAAATGAGCTTTCAGATGTAAAGTCAGAGCTAGAGGTGCTCAAAGAGCAGATCTTGCAAGCTCAGAGTCTGGCTGAAGAACGCCTCGAGGCTCTGAAGCGATGCAGAGCGGATCTTGATAATTTGATGAAGAGATCGGCGCGGGAGAAGGAAGAGACTGTGAAATACGCATCGGAGAAGCTCATCTGCAAGCTTCTCCCAGTGCTCGATAGCCTCGATCAGGCTGCAAAACATGATGAAGGGATCAGGGTGTTATACCAGCAGCTTCTCGATATACTTAAAACCGAAGGGCTGGTGCCCATGGATGAGATCGGCAAGAAGTTTGATCCCTACAGGCATGAGGCCTTATGCTCAGTAAAGTCGGAAAGCCTGGAGGATGGAACAGTTGCGGAAGTGATTCAAAAGGGGTATCTCTTCAACTCTCACGTCATTCGTTTCTGCAAAGTGGCAGTGGCAAAGCGGTGATGATAAGTTTAAATATTTACGAAGTATTGATAACTTTCAATTTCAGGAGATGAGATCTTGTCTAAAATTATCGGCATTGACCTTGGAACCAGCAACTCGGCAGCAGCTGCCCTTATCGGAGGTAGGCCATCTATCATTCCCAGTGCTGAAGGAACAAGCCTTGGCGGAAAGGCCTTTCCATCATACGTGGCCTATACCAAGGACGGACAGGTTCTGGTAGGCGAGCCTGCCAAGAGGCAGGCAGTCACCAACCCAGAAGGAACCATCACAGGCATCAAGAGGAAGATGGGCACCGACTACAAGGTCAAAGTATATGGAAAGGAATATACTCCTGAGGAGGTGTCCGCACAGATTCTGCGCAAGATCAAGACGGATGCAGAGACGTATCTGGCCGATACAGTGGATAAAGCTGTGATAACAGTCCCCGCCTACTTCAACGACAACCAGAGACAAGCGACGAAGGATGCAGGTACAATTGCCGGACTTGAGGTAGTCAGGATCATCAATGAGCCTACTGCAGCAGCCCTCGCATTTGGGCTGGACAAGGCAGGCGAGCACAAGATCATGGTCTTTGATCTGGGCGGCGGCACACTGGATGTCACCATCATGGAGATCGGTGAGGGAGTCTTTGAGGTACGCTCGACGTCAGGGGACACGCAGCTTGGCGGCAGGGACATGGACGAGCGGCTGATGGATTACGTCCTGGAGAGGTTCAAGCAGGAGTCTGGGGTCGATTTGCGCCGGGATTCCATGGCCATGCAGCGCCTGAGGGAGGCTGTGGAGGTGGCCAAGATCGAGCTTTCATCCGTTTTGCAGACAAACCTCAACCTTCCCTACATCACAGCAGACGCCAGCGGTCCCAAGCACCTGAGCATGACGCTGACGCGGGCCAAACTCGAAGAGCTCATTCACGATGTCCTGGAGCGTTGCCGCGGCCCCATGATCCAGGCGCTAAAAGACTCAAAGCTTGAGAAATCCGACATAGGCAAGATCATTCTGGTTGGCGGACCGACGAGGATGCCAGCTGTTCAGGAGTTCGTGAAGAACTTCATGGGCAAGGACATCGAGCGCGGCGTGGACCCAATGGAGTGCGTGGCCATGGGCGCAGCTATTCAGGCAGGAGTCCTTGGTGGGGAGGTCAAAGACCTGCTCTTGCTGGACGTCACGCCTCTGTCCCTTGGCATTGAGACCCTGGGAGGTGTCACGACGAGATTGATAGAGAGGAATACTACAATTCCCACCCGCAAGAGCCAGGTCTTTACCACAGCTGCAGACAACCAGACAAGCGTCGAGATCAATGTTCTGCAGGGCGAGAGGCCCATGGCCAAAGATAATGTATCCCTTGGAAGGTTCACTTTAGTTGGCATTCCGCCCGCTCCACGTGGCATTCCTCAGATCGAGGTCACATTCGATATCGATGCAAACGGCATCATCCATGTATCGGCCAAGGATCTGGCCACAAAGAAGGAGCAGAGGATCACCATCACCGCTCCGCACAAGCTCAGCCAGGAGGAGATCAACGCCAAGATCAAGGATGCGGAGCGCTTCGCTGCTGAAGATCTGAAGAGGAAAGAGGAGATCGAGGTCAAGAACGCAGCAGACTCGCTGATCTATGCCTCTGAGAAGATGCTAAAAGAAGCAGGCGATGTTGCCACAAAGGACCAGAAGGAGAAGATCGAGAAGGCAATTGCAGATCTGAAGAACGCCCAAGCAGGCGGCGAGATCTCCGAGATCAAAGCCAAGACTGAGGCACTGCAAAACTCCATCTACGAGCTCTCAAGCGCCATGTATCAGAAGGCGGCACAGCAACAGCAATCTTCGCAGCAGGGCTCAGGCCAGCAGCAGGACCAGGCGTCCGGGCAATCAGGTCCCACAGTAGATGCTGACTATGAAGTAGTAAACGATAAGAAGTAAGCCTGAGAAATAGACGGGAAAAACTGGGAAAAGAGGACCTGGATAGCGCATGCCGGATAAAAAGGACTACTACGAGGTGCTTGGGGTCACCAAAGATGCTAGCGAGAAGGACATCAAAAGCGCCTATCGCAAGCTCGCCATGAAGTACCATCCAGACAGATCGGATGCATCCGATGCAGAGGAGAGGTTCAAGGAGATCTCAGAGGCGTATGCAGTCCTCTCCGATCCGGAAAAGCGCCAGAAGTACGACCAGTTCGGTCACGCAGGAATCAGCGGCCAGTACTCTCAGGAGGATATCTTCCGTGGAGTGAACTTCGAGGACCTGCTGCGTGGTTTTGGCTTCGGCGGTGGCGAGAGCATCTTCGACATGTTCTTCGGTGGCGGCCGGAGCCGGGGCCCTGCGCGTGGCCGCGACCTGCGCTATGATGTCAACTTGACCCTCGAGCAGGCAGCCTCTGGTCTTGAGATGACCATCGACGTTCCACGTACAGAAACCTGTTCGACATGTTCTGGAAGCGGAGCAAAGCCCGGCACCAGCCCCGTGGTCTGCAGCGCCTGCCGAGGCACTGGCCAGATGACGCGGGCCCAGAACACGCCTTTTGGCCAGATCGTCACACAAACCACGTGCAATAAGTGCGCAGGTCGTGGCCAGATCATAACAAGCCCTTGTAGCGATTGCGGCGGAACAGGAAGGGCACGTAAAACGCGCAAGATCAACATCAAAATACCTCCTGGTGTTGAGGATGGGCAGCACCTGAAACTTCGCGGCCAGGGAGACGCAGCTAGCAGGGGTGGCGAGCCAGGTGACCTATATGTGGTCATCAACGTCATGCCGCATCCAAAGTTCCAGCGTCAGGACAGCGACCTCTTTATTGAGATGCCCATCAGCATCACCCAGGCGGCCTTGGGTGCAGATTTGGAGGTTCCTACCTTGAATGGCCGGGCCAGGATCCGGGTGCCCGCAGGCACGCAGACTGGTTCAGTCTTCCGGCTGAGAGGAAAGGGCATGCCCAGACTTCAGGGCCTGGGATCTGGTGACCTGCACGTAAAGGTCAGGGTCAAGACGCCCTCTGCTCTGACGGAGCGGCAAAAACGGCTTATGGAAGCGCTAGCAGCAGAATTCGGCGAGAAGAAGCGGTCTTCGAGCGAGAAGGAGAAGAGCATCATAGACAAGATAGTTGATGAGGTCAAGAGCGCAGTTCAGTGATGATCCTGTGCTCTCCTTCGCTGTCGTGCACCACGCACAATCCCTTCTTTCCAGGCCTGCCCCGCTCGAAGTCCTCGTAATTTTCCAGAAGGGCTATGGCCTCGCAAATCTCGATGATCCATCTCTTTTTCAATAGCGCAGCGATCTTCCAAGCCTCGCCAGGCCGAATCTTCCTGCCCAGTCCCCGGCACTCTGAGCACCTTAAGGCTCCACTGTCCAGATAAAAGGGATAGGTGCTGCAGAGCAGCGGCCTTGACCCGTAGATCTTGCAGTTACATTTTGCATAAAATTTGCAAGATCCACCCTCTTTCCGGAGCCTCCACTCCAGCGTATGAAAGATGCCTTCGCTGTCCCACTCGCCTTCCTTTGGGGGCTCGACGACATCGTGCCAGTCGAGGCCCGTAGCCTCTAGAATGCGCCTGATCTCAAAGGGAAAGACGACCACGCTGTTGTCCTCACCGCTGCAGCATTCCCCACACCGCAGGCATTGAAAGCCTATCTCTTGAATCTGTGCAGAGAGCCTCTCCGTCGAAAGTGCCTGGGCTGCCAGCAGATCGTCGCGCAGCTTGGCGAGCAGCTCATCTATCGAATCTCTCAGTCTCATCTCTTGCACACTGCAATGAAGTTTTCGAGGAGCTCTTGCCCGTGCTCGGTATGAACCACCTCGGGATGCCACTGCACGCCGTACAGAGGCCTGGCCAGATGCTTCATGGCCTCTATCTCACAGACTTTGGATCGAGCAAGGACTTCGAACCCTGGGGGCAACTCGACTACCTGATCCATGTGAGAGGCCCACGTCTTGAATTTAGGTGGGAGCCCCCTCAGGATGTCATCTTCTTTGACGATCTCGACGTCCACCTCGGCATAGCCTCCGAGGATTCCGGGCTTCACCGATCCTCCGAATACAGTTCCCATGAGCTGCATGCCCAGGCAAATTCCCAGGATCGGCACATCCAGCTCTCGCAGATAATCTGCACAGCGCCCGGCGCGCTCCAGAGTCGGCCCTCCGCCCAAGATCAGGCCATCGGCATCGATCTTCTCTGGCGGGGTCTGGTTGGATATGAGATCCGTCTCCACCTTGTCCCTTATGCTCCTTTGAATGAGGTGGTTGAATTGTCCATAGTTGTTGACGACAAGTATTCGCATTGCACACCTTGATACTTGTCACGATGATATATTTTTTGGCCTGAAGGATTTGGCGACCTTATAATCAATGATTTGCCGGGCAGCGTGAACAGATTTATATGAAAATATAGCATAAGATTAGACCATGACAAATCATTTTAGAGGCACTCTTGTAGGGGAGGCGTTGGTCGGAGAGGGGCCGGAGATAGCGCATATCGACCTTGTGATCGGGTCAAAAGGAGGCCCAGTGGAGCAGGCGTTCGTGAATGCTCTGGCGTCACCTGCCGTTGGGCATACGCCCTTGCTGGCGGTCCTTGAGCCAAATCTGCCAGCGAAGCCGTATACATTGATGGTGAACAAGGTTACCATAAAGTGCGCAAGCCAGGCGGTCCTCATATTCGGCCCAGCCCAGGCAGCTGTGGCCAAAGCTGTTATGGACTGCGTATCTGAGGGGACTCTTCCTGCGGAGATGGCTGATGATATCATGATAATCGTGTCCGTATTCATAGAGTGGGACGCGAAGGATAAGACGAAGGTCTATGATTACAACTATCGGGCCACAAAGCTTGCCATCGAGCGTGCAGTTGCTCGAAAGCCTACTGCAAAAGAGGTTCTGACAGGGAAAGACTCAGCAAAGCATCCATTTGCATGAACAGGATGCCTGTGGATTCTCATCCACATAAGATCCACAGAAGGTTCACATGAGATCCGGGAGGAGCCCGTTCGGTTGATGAGGCTTTGATGAGGCTTCAATGTGAAAAAAAGCTTCTTAAATACAAAGCATAGATCTCTATGTAAATGCGTTTAGGAGCGAGTGGGATAGAAGGAATTGAGGAGTGAAGATATGCACGAAAAGAATCTGTTTCTAGTATTTTTAGCAGTGTTGGTTTCAGGAATACTTTTGGCGTTAGTCACCCCGGCGCAACCCAATCAAATGCCGGGGTGGATGGACCAGTCGTCGCTGGCCGTAATTTCGCCAGCAGATGGGTCTAACCAGGTGCCCAGGATCTCGAACCTTACGCCCGACAAGCCTGGGCCGCAGGAGGCGGGTACCTCCATAAAATGGACTGTTTTGGCACAGGACCCGGATAATGATGTTTTACTCTACATGTTCCGGCTCAATGGCCCATCTACAGGAGGCAGATGGCAGACGGTGTCCAGATGGTCCGAAGAAAATACCTGGAAGTGGGATACATCTAATGAGGACATCGGAAATAACCAGATCGCAGTATGGGTTAGGGATGGCAAGCACGCCGATGCTGATGGCTTCGACGATCAGATGATCCAGGATTATCAAATAATCCAGCCAGAGATTCAGGTTGCTGCTGGTCAGGGGGTATCTGTGGAGCAGAATTTTGCTCCTGCAGTCGTACCACGACAGGATGCTTTGCAAATGTCAGGACAGCAAACGGCGTTTGCTGAGACCACCCCTGCTAACCAGCCACCTGCAATGATAGCTCTCACATCGAACCTGGAAAGCCCGCAGGAGGCCGGATCCGTCGTAACTTGGGTGGCTCAGGCTAACGACGCGGAAAAAGATCCTCTTCAGTTCTTGTTCTTGATTGACGGTCAGAGTGTGACCGACTGGCAGGACAATCCCACCTGGACCTGGACCACATCTGCAAGTGATGTTGGATCCCACACTGTTGAAGTGCGAGTCAGGGATAGTAAGCACAATGCTGATGGAGACGATTCCAGGACAAGCACATTCACAATAGCAGCACCCAACCAGAAGCCTGTCATCGCGAGCATGTCACCAGACAAGTCCAGCCCTCAGGATGCAGGCTCAGTCATAACCTGGACTGTCCAGGCCTCAGATCCCGAGAACGATCAGCTGTACTACAGGTTCTTTTTGAACGGCCAGCCTGTCACAGACTGGCAGCCTCAGAATCAGTTTGTGTGGACGAGCACAGATGCAAATGTTGGCGAGAACCAGCTTGAGGTCAGAGTGCTTGACGGCAAGCATGCCGG
>CAZRYL010000040.1:0-18226 GCA_964604285.1 uncultured Methanotrichaceae archaeon | reverse complement strand
TACCTGGACATCCAAATCCATCTCCCTCTGGCAGCTGATAAGATACAATGAATCTTTGGAAGCCGTCGATAAAGCTGTTCAGATAGACCCTGCCGGAAACTACGATGCATGGGCCTTCAAGGGAGAGCTTCTCGCATCGTTGGGAAGATACAACGAATCCCTCCAGGCCTTCGAGGGAGCTGCAGCCACTGAAACAGCCAGATCCCAGCCTGAGATTAAGTCACTTCCCTGGGCAGCTGAAGGCTATGTCCTCATGCAGATGGGCCGATATGAGGAGGCCGATCGGATCTACCAAAAAATAATCGGACTGAACTTCACCAGCGAGGGCTCAGAGCGCAGGCTGGCCAATGCCTGGCGCGGTCGAGGAAATGCTCTCGCAAAGCTTGGGAGGTACAACGAGTCGATACGGGCATTTGACAGGGCCATCGAACTGAATGCAGAAATAGCGCCTTACGCCTGGACCGGCAAGGGTTACGCCATGCTGGCCTCCGGCAGATACGATGAAGCGGTCAAAGCTTACGACCAGGCTCTGGAGCTTTACCCGGAGTACGCAGACTCAGGGATAGCCCAGAAGGGCAGGGGAGATTCGCTCGCCCGCCTGGGAAAACGCAATGATGCGCTTGTAGCCTACAGGGCGGCCATCGAGGCTTCCGATAGAGCGATCTCGGCCTTTAACAATGCCACGCCGCTTGACCGGGCAGTCTCTTTCACCTTCGATCCTTATCCCCTTGATGGGGAGTTCTGGCACAACAGAGCCTTTGCACTCCATGCCCTTGGGCGTGAAGCTGAGGCAGAAGAATCCTCTGCCAAGGCCATCGAGATGGGATATAGGCCGAAGATGGTGGAGGCAGTGGCCGGAAGCGGCCCGTATGTCACCGAGAGGACTGAGTACGAGCCTGAGGCAGCCCGTCTTAATACCTCCTCTGAATCTGTTATGACACAGGATAACGCAATAGATAATACAGCGTATGGCTGGATCGATAAGGGCAATGCTCTAGCTGAGCAGGGCGACTACGATGAGGCCGTCAAGGCTCTCGATAACGCCACTGAGCTGAGTCCTCAGGATAAGCATATCTGGATGTCCAGAGGCCTGATCCTCGCATCTCATATGGGCAGGTACAACGATTCCATCGAGGCCTATGAGAGAGCAATCCAGATCGATCCTGGAGATGCTGATGCCTGGTTTGGCAAAGGTGCAGCGCTGAACAAGACCGGCAGATATGAGGAAGCTATCAAGTGCTTGGAGATGGCTACTAAGCTGGACCCGAAATCTGCAGCTGCGTGGAAGGTCAAGGGAGATGCACTAAAGGCGCTTGGCCGCCAGGCTGAGGCCGATCAGGCCTATGCAAAGGCCAAGGAGCTGGGATTGGTAGTATAGCCTCATCATTTTTTTTGAGGTCGAATGGAGGTTCGTGAATGAACACAAGATTTGTGATCGCATTGTTAGCGATAATTCTGCTCTGTGCCTCTACGCTGGCACAGGAGAACACTACAGAGTATTGGATGAAGGAAAGCACAGAGTTTTTCAATAGAGGCTTTCTAGAGGAGTCGCTCGAGGCTATGGATAAAGCTCTGCAGATATCACCAGAGAATGAAAGTGTCTGGCTCAATAAAGCCGATATCCTCAGGTGTCTGGGCAGAGAAAATGAATCTGCAAATGTATTCCAAAAGGCCTTGGAAATCCTGAATAATTCCCTGGAGGCGAACCCTCATGATGCCAGCCGCTGGTACGGCAAGGGCATGGCTCTTTATTTCCTGGGATACGAAGAAGAAGCTATAAAGGCCAATGAGAAGGCGTGGGAGATCCTCAACCAGAGCTGTGAGAAGGATCCAGAAAATGCCAGGTTCCTGGTTGACAATGCCCACATCCTTCCAGCAAAGGGCAGAAGAATTGTAGATCTAATTGATTTCCCGTTTGTTGATGATCCTCAACTGATTGGCAAATGGCAAAGCGTTAACGTCGTGCGGAGCATCGATGATTTTAATCCTGATGTAAAGAACGCTAATGAAGACTTATATCTGAAAGAAATGATATTTTTAAAAGGCGGAAAGATCTATGGCACCCAGCTATCGTGGACAAAAGGCATTGTCACAAACCCAATCGATGAGACCGCCAGCAGGTATGAGATAAGAGAGATCAATGGATCGACATACATGTTCTACGAATGGAAGAGCGGGGACTACACGCTTAGAGGAATGAAACCATGGTACTATGTGTTAAAGAAAATAAGCTAGCATTTCGACCATGTTTTCATTGGTGTACGCGAATAATCCTCTCCAGGAGAGGCTTTTCTTTAGCCTTTCTGGCATCAATGTTGTTAATGGGATCAGGTCTACCTGTAACAGCTGCTGCTGACTTATTGACGAATGACTCACTGCATTCGAAGTTGGACGAAATAATGAGTTCACCTGAGTATAGTCATTCCTTATGCGGAATTCTAGTCAGAGATATTGGTTCGAACCAGACTCTTCTGGCCATGAACCCTGACAAGATGTTCGTGCCTGCCTCAACAACGAAGCTCTTCACAGTGGCCGCCGCCCTGGATATTCTGGGTCCCGACTATCGCTTCGAGACCCCAGTCTATGCGAGAGGCAAGATCGATTCCATCGGCCGCCTGAAGGGCGACCTGATCCTGGTGGCAAGCGGCGACCTGACAATGGCGGGCAGAAGCACTGAAGATAGGAAGATAGCCTACACAAGGGGCGACCACACCTATGCCAACTACGGAGGGCATGATGAGCTCACATCAGCAGATCCTGCGGCAGGACTGAAAGAGATGGCCGGACAGATCTCAAAGTCAGGGATAAGGGAGGTCGATGGAGATGTGATTGTGGACGACCGGCTCTTTACAGCATACCAGCCTCCAGTGCAGTCTGATCTGGACCAGTACATCGTCAGCCCTATCATGATAAACGATAACCTGATCGACCTCGAGGTCATCCCAGGAGAGAATGGAGAGCGCGCTTCATTGAACTGGCGGCCCAGGATCGAGGGCTACAATGTCACATCCAACGTCATGACATCAGAGGCCAACGAGAGCCTCTGGTACACAGCCTACTTCTCAGAGGATGGAGGCGCGAATATCACCATCTGGGGAGAGGTGCCTGCCGACGGAGGACCTAAGGTGCGGGTCATACACGTTCCAGATCCTGCATCATTTGCCAGAAGCCTCTTCATCGAGGCCCTGAAGGAAGAGGGCGTTAGGGTGAACGCCTCAGCCCTCTCCCTGAACCCCTCTGAAAGGCTGCCCCCTGCTGAGGAGTACTCCAGGCTCGACCGTGTGGCCCTCTTGAGGTCTCCTCCCTTCTCCGAGAATGTAAAGCTCATCTTAAAGGTCAGCCACAACATGCATGCTGATTCACTTCTCTCTCTGATGGCATCTCGGGAGGGGAAGATGACGCCTGAGGACGGCCTTGTCGCAGAGAGGGCCTTTCTGGCACGGGCAGGGGTGGACCTCGACTCAGTCTCGCTCTCAGATGGATCAGGCAGGTCGCCTGCCAACAGGGTGACCCCCAGAGCCGTCGTGCAGCTTCTGAGCTACATGGCAAGCCACAGCGACTTTGAACCATATCGCGACGCGATGGTCGCCATGAACCTCACCGCGGACTCTGCCGGTGGAGATGGGATGGCTGAGGAAAAGCTCAGGTTCAAGGGTGGAGACATGATCTTCGGCGACGCCCTGAACGACAGGACGCTTCTCAGCTCCGTGGGCCTCTGCGGATACATGAGGACCGCCAGCGGTAGGGATGTGGCTTTGGCCATCTATGTGAACAATGCGCTGGGAGAGGTTGCAGCTGCTGCCGATGATATGAAACATATCTGCGAGGCGATATACCTTGCATACTAGCTCGAGGCAACCAGTGGGAATGCGACCGGCCTTTCCTCTCCAGCAAGCCAAGGAGCTGGAACATCCAGAATATTTTTTATCAATTTTTTTCCAGAGATGTCTGATTGGATGATGCAGTATCCAGGAGAACAATAAGATCAGGGGTTCTTGGATTGGCGACAAAAGGTCAAAGTCTGCTTGCAGCTTTGATTGCATTGTTAGTAGTCGTAACAGCCACAGCTTCTGATGATCTTTCAGGTCGCTGGAAGATTCGCTACGAAGTTGAGACTGGCAACGCTTACGACCTGACCCAGGGTAGCGTGGCTTCTCTGAACCAAAAAGATTCCACCCTGCAGGGTAGGGTAACCCTTGGCCCTCGTGACGACGGCTTCCTGATTGGGTGTTGTGAAAGTGATGGCGTGAGAGCTGCCATTACATTTCGTCACAGCCCGACCATATTCATACGACTGATCGGCTCCAGTACTTACGGAGACCTTCATGGTAGCTTCACAGCATCATCCTCTGAAGGCGGATTCTGGCAGGGCAAATTCAGAGCAGTCCATCTGACCACAGATGAAGGAGAGGTTATCAACGCTGAAGCTGTCGCAGACCCCACCAGCTTCACGCCACTCGACGTCGACCTACGTCCCAAGCCCACCGAGTTCCTGGACCCGGAGGCGAATTGGAGTGCTCAGCAGGAGAGCGGTGTGAGGGAGACATTCGTCATCAGCTATCGAAAAAATACCATCCTAATGCTCAGGAACAATCCATTCATCTGGCAGTGGTGGTTGTAGGAAAAGTCATGGTCATAATTGATGATTTTTTTTCTGCACATCAGGCTCTTCTGGCTCCGAAGACCCTTTTGAGCAGCCCTTTGCCAGATTTTTCCTCGGATCCACTCTTTCTTGCCGAAGCCACAGGCCTGGTCTCCGGCCCCCTCGATCCCCGCTGAGCCCCTGCCTTCTCTTTGGCAACTATCTGGGTGCTCACGCCTCCATGCCTGGACTTTCTGGGACGGATGTTCACAGTAATGGGCCTCTCGATCTCGTTGCTCACCAGCATCGCAACTCCAGGTGGCAACCTCTTGATCTCCTCTTCGAGCTCCGAGGTCATGCCTTCCAGGCCTTTTGAGAGAGCCTTCAAATCATTGGGGTTCGTGACCCGCATAATGATCTGGGTATTGCACTGAGAGATGACATTCTTGTCCACACGGGCTGGCCTCTGGCTGATGACCATAAGGCCCAGGCCGAACTTTCTGCCTTCTGCCGCAATGGTCCTCACGATGTTGGTGCTGGCTGCGTTTCCTGTGCCGCGCTCTGGGATGTAATTGTGCGCCTCCTCCACAACCACCATGCCAGGTGAGATGAGCCTGCGCTTCCTGGCCTCGAAGATCTCCGTTAAGAGTCGAGCAACTATCATTGCCTGTAGCTCAGGCACGATTCCAGTCATGTCAATGACCGCCGCCCTGCCCGGACGGAGCAGCTCATCCACAGGTGTCGCCATTCCAGAGAACAGTCCCAGCTCCAGCAGGGCCTCCAGCTGGCCCACCAAGTTCCACTTAACCTTGGAGTTGCTTCTTACCACCTGGTCGATTATATCCTCCAGGGTGTAGGCATCAGTCTCCGAGCGCAGGGCGCTGATGGCCTCATAGAGCAATCCCAACTGGCCACTGCTGCTGCTCTCGTGTGGAATCATCTTCGCCACCTCACGTGCTGACAGGTTCAAGCCGTTGAACCGGAAGGGTCTGTCTGCTTTTGGGTTCATGGCCATCTCGCCAGGGGTGTAAACTACGACCTCGTAGCCTCTGGGCTTCACCTTGTACCTGGAAAAGTCGCCCTCTTTGTTTGGCTCCTTCATAGAGGCATACTCGCCGTGAGGATCGATGATGAGGAGGGCAACCTTCCGGTCCAAAAGCTCCTCCAAAATCACCGCTGCAGTATACGATTTTCCCGACCCCGTCTTGGCTAAAACGCTGCAATGCTTCTGGACTAAAGTATTGGCATCCAGCTCTACGCGGATGTCATAGCCACGCAGCAAGCCGATGTACATATCTCCCTTAGCCAGGCCCAAAGTGGCTTTGATCAGCTTTTCATCTGCTATGAAAACGGACTCTCCAGGCCTTGCAGGGCTGGTGGGAAGACGTAGTTTGCCATTGCTGCCAACACCAATAACCCTGGCCTCAGCGATCATCAGCTCTCTGCTATCATAGCTTCTAGCACCGTCATTCAGCTGATTCACACTGTAAGCAGAGTTAGACCGCTTCACATCCTCAACCTGAGCCAGTATCCAGTCCTTTCCATCAGCCTTGGCTTTGATGTACGTGCCTCGACCTACCTGTTTATTGATAAGAAACTTGAACGCCAAAGGATTGGTCTCTCCCACTATGGTTCCAACCGATCCTTTAACCATGGACATCAAAATATTCACCACTAAGGCATGTCATCAACCGCTACCATCCTATGGATCTTGTATCACCCTTCTTGCTACAATTTCTATTTCAATACAGGTCTTGGAGTATAAAAAGATTGGTCCGAAGTAATGCCACGATCTTCAAGACCAATGGTCCACAAAAGAACATATTCAAGCTTGAAGTTAATAATCTGGGGCGAAGGAAGTACCATGATTTCTAAAGTCCCCTCCTACCTTCGCTCACACATAAAAATATCTACTCTGCTTCTTTATAAAATATCCTGCAGCCAAACCGACCAGCAGTCCGGCAATGTGTGCCATATGTGCGATGTTGTCTCCTGACCCCATAGTCAGGAAATCCACAAGAGCAAACAGCACAACCGCTGCTCGGATGCTGAGCGGTATCACGAAGAACAACAGCACGCGGATCTCAGGAGCAATTATGGCCAGGCATCCAAGAACACCATAGAGAGCGCCGCTTGCACCTACCAGGTTTGCAGGAGATATCATCAACTGGGCAACGGCTGCAACAATTCCTGAGAAGACGTAGATCTCCAAAAATTTTGCCTCTCCAACCCTGCGCTCCAGCTCCATGCCAAAGAAGAACAGAAAGAGCATATTCCAGAAGAGATGATCGAAGTTTGCGTGTACAAACATGTGAGTGACAAGTGTCCAGGGCCTTTGCATCAGATAGTTCGGGCTTAGGCCGAGATAGTTATAGACTAGGGCAGGCATCACCAGGCTCAGAAAATAGACCGCAATGCATGTCGCTAGGATAGCACCTGAAACTGAGATCGGAAGGTCAAAAGGTATCCGATCTCGCCGATGATAGTCATCTCTTTCTCCAGAAGTCTTCCAATCAGCCATTTTAACATGCTATGATCTCATCGGATTTAAAAACTCTCATAGATGAGACAGCTAAAGTCCCTTTCATCAAACCATTGGTAGTACTCATATCGAAATACTTAATACTAAGTAAGTCAAAACCACAAAAACAGTGAGGCATATATGTCAAAAATTAGAAAATTTCATGCTATAACGACGACGTTTTTGATATTATTGCTATTTACGTCGCCTGTAATTGCCGATTCGAGCTCCTCAGAGAAAATCCTGAAGGCAGACTTGATCTTCGGACCGGACGAGAACCTTGATCCAGCCTACAAGTACACAGGCTGGTACCTGCGCGAGGCTGGAATATATGACACCCTCTTCGCTTTGGATAAAGACATGAACCTAGTACCATCGCTTGCTACAGGCTTCGATCAGATCAGTGATACTGAATACAAGATCCATTTGAGAACTGGTGTGAAATTCCACGACGGCACGCCACTTAACGCTGATGCTGTGGTGTATTCTCTTGAAAGAGTGATGGCCTCCTCAAACTCTCGTCATAGCGAGTACAGTTTCATAGAATCGGTCACCAAGGATGACGAGAACACAGTTACCATCAAGACCAAAGAGCCTTATTCTCCCACGATAGCATCTCTAGTCGATCCACTGGTGTCCATAGTCAAGCCAGATGTGGATCTTAACAAGACTCCGGTGGGAACAGGCCCATTCAAGTTTAAGTCCTACGAAAAGGGCGTCAAGCTATCAGTGACCAGGAACGACGAATACTGGGGAGATAAGCCGAAGCTTGATGGAGCAGATCTATTCTTTGTTAGCGATCCCATGACCCGTGCCATGCAACTGGAAGGAGGCGACGTGGACATCATAAGGGGCCTTCCTCAAACTGAAGTCAAGAACATTAAGAGCAAATCAAACCTTGAGGTGCTGGAAAAGGAGACCCTGCGAGAGAACTTCCTGTACGTGAACATGAGGAAGGCGCCCTTCGATAATCTTTCTGTTCGTCAGGCACTCAATCATGCTATCGACCGCCAGGAGATCGTAGATACCGCACTCGAAGGCGTAGGCGGTGTTCCGGCGATTGGAGTCTTCTCGTCGGTAAATCCCTGGTCGGCAAATGACGAACTGAAGCCCTACGCCTACGATACATCCAAGGCCAAGGAGCTTTTAGGGCAGGCGGGCATTACCGACACTGACGGCGATGGTTGGCTTGACTTCCAGGGCAAGCCCTTTAACATTACCATCAAGACTTACACATCCAGGGCGGAAAACAAGCCCTCTGCAGAGGTAATTGCTGCGCAGTTGGAGAAGATCGGCATCAAATCCGGCGTGGAGGTATTGGAGACTGGGGCTCTAAGTAGCGATCTTAGCAATGGCAACTACGATCTGGCCCTTTATTCCTGGAGCACCGGCACAACAGGAGACCCAGACTACTTCCTCTCCAAACACTACGAGTCCAAAGGGGCTGAGACTAAGAAGACCGGCTATTCTAACCCAGACGTAGATTCGTGGTTGCAGAAGGCCAGAGCCACGTTCGATCAAAAGGAGAGGATGAATTATTACACCAAAGTGCAGGAGCAGATCTTTGCGGATTCTCCAAACATCTTCCTCTTCTATCTAAATGAGCTGGTTGGCCAGAACAAGAGGGTTAAGGGATACGAGATATATCCATCCTGTGAGATCACCTTCCTGACACCGGATCTGTCCCTGGAGGATTAGGTGAAGCTGCAGGACATTGAACAAACAGATCCCAAAAAGATCATAGCCGGATACTGGGATCTTCGCAGCAGAAGTTATTCCAAAGGGGTCACCGACTCCAGGGTTGAGGAGAAGGAGACTTGGAAAAGATGCCTGGCGCCCTTCATCACAGATATTGGGCTTCTCAAAGCTCTGGATGTGGGTTCAGGCACAGGCTTCCTCTCCTCTCTTTTGGACGACATGGGCTTTGATGTCACCGGCCTGGACCTATCCCGCGGCATGCTTGTGCAAGCCAGGGAAGTTTTGCTCCAAAAGAGACAGTACCCGGATCTCTTCCAGGGAGATGCTGAAGCTCTGCCGTTTCGTTCATCTTGCTTTGATATTGTAGCCAGCAGGCATCTGCTCTGGACATTGCCAGACCCCGGAAAAGCCCTAGCTGAGTGGGTGCGCGTATTGAGGCCAGGCGGAAGGATACTTGTCATCGACGGAAACTGGTTTGATCCTGCAGTCAGCAAAAGGCTGGGGCGAGAGCTGTCCGGTCTCCTGGCCAATTTTTCTCAAAGCCGAAACCCGGTGCCATTTCACAAGTTTTACGATCCAATTGGGCAACAGCTCCCTCTTTACAGCGCTTGCGGGCCAGAGAAATATCTGGCTTTTTTTGAGAATGCAGGAGTGGAGAATGTAACCATCGACCGCCTGAGTGAGGCAAACCGCTTCTACAAGAGCCATACCAGCCTTTCCTACCGGCTGGCCAATGCAGGGACCCTCTTCTTGGTTACTGGCGAGAAAGGCAAACAAGAGACACAAAGCTAGCGTTCATTGAATCAAAGGAAAAAGAAGATGCTGTCATTTATCCTGAGACGACTCCTCCTATTGCTTCCTGTCTTGCTGCTTGTCTCGATCATCTCGTTCTCGCTGTTCTTCCTGGCACCGGGAGATCCAGCTGAGGTCCTGCTCACAGGTCCTATGGGCGCTGCCGATCCTGCGACTGTTCAGGAGTTCAGGCATAAGGCGGGCTTTGACGATCCGCCACAGATTCAATACCTCAGGTGGCTGTCCAGAGCAGTTCGTGGAGATCTGGGGCGTTCGTATATCACAGGGGAGAAGGTTCTGGATGAAATCCTGCACAGCTTTCGGTCGACACTTAGGCTGGCATTGGCCAGCTTGGTCATATCTTTCATGGTATCCATTCCCATGGGGATCCTGTCTGCAGTGAAGCGCGGTTCTATGTTCGACTGCTTGGGCATGGCGCTGGCACTAATAGGCGTATCAGTCCCAAACTTCTGGCTTGCTTACCTTCTGATAATCGCCTTTGCCCTTCGGCTAGATATTCTCCCCGTTGCAGGATACGGGTTAAACGGGGACTTTGAGCACTTGATTTTGCCTGCTGTGACCTTGGGCATATCAGCAGCCGCCATCACCAGCAGAGTGATGCGCACAAGCATGCTGGAGGCACTCTCGCAAGACTACATCCTCGCGGCCAGGGCTAGGGGATTGCATGAGAGATCGGTGGTGCTGGGTCATGCTCTAAGAAATGCTCTCTTGCCTGTGATCACCGTGGTGGGATTGAACTTTACATATCTGCTCAATGGCTCGCCCGTGGTAGAGACGATCTTCGCCTGGCCGGGAATTGGCAACCTCATGACCTACTCCATCTACGACAGAGACTATCCTGTGATCCTTGGATGCATGCTTTTCCTGGCTGTGTTGTTCTTGGGATTGAACTTGCTTGTGGACATATGTTACTACTACCTCAATCCGAGGCTGAGGCATGAAGCTGAACACTGATCCCGGATGCAAGCTCGCCGTTTTGATTATCGCAGGCCTGGTCCTGGGAGCGCTTCTTGCAGGATGGATCGCACCTCACGATCCTGAGAAGGCGATGCCACAGCTGCGGCTGAAATCTCCTGACTGGGAGTATCCACTTGGGACGGACCATTTGGGCCGCTGCATCTTCAGCCGGCTGATATTCGGCATCCGAATGTCTCTCTTAATCGGAGTGGTCGTTGTGCTCTTCTCCGCAATCCTTGGAATATTTTTGGGTGGTGCAGCAGGATACTTCGGAGGCATTCTGGATGAGACAATTATGCGGGTTGTGGACGCGTTCCTGGCCTTTCCAAGCATCTTTTTGGCTCTGGCTGTGATCGGTTTCCTTGGATCAGGTCTTACCAATATGATGCTCTCCCTGATCTTAGTGGAGTGGACTGGGTATGCCCGGCTGGTGCGAAGCATCATCTTATCACTGAAGGGAAAGGAGTTTTTGGAGGCCGCAATGAGCCTTGGGGCAACAGATCAATACATATTGAGAAAACACCTTCTACCAAATGTCCTGCCTCAGGTCCTTGTCATGGCAACTTTGGGCGTAGGCTATGCAATTCTTGGCGCAGCTTCTCTGAGCTTTCTTGGCCTCGGAGTTCAGCCTCCGACACCAGAGTGGGGATCGATGATGAATGACGCGCGGCCTTTTGTCAGAGCCGAACCTCAAATGATGGTATTTCCTGGTTTCGCCATAACGATCACAGTTTTGGCCTTCAATTTGCTCGGCGAAGGGTTAAGGGAAAGGCTGGACCCTCGATCCAAGATCAAGCTGGATCTTTAGCTATGCGCGTTTCGAGGATTCGATTCTCTGGATCTTTCCCCTGTCCATCATCGCGATCCTGTCGCTCATGTGTCTCACGACTTCAAGATCGTGAGATATGAAGAGCATTGTCAGAGCGAAGTCTTTTTTCAGGTCCAGGATGAGCCGCAGTATCTGGGCCTGTACTGAAACATCCAGCGATGCCGTTGGTTCATCCGCAACGATGAACTCAGGATTTATGGCCAGGATTCTTGCCAACACCACCCTCTGGTTCTGCCCACCGCTGAGCTGGTAAGGAAAGCGATTCACATGTTCCGGGTTCAGGCCCACGATATTCACAAGTTCCAGGACACGTTCTTTGATCTCTGCCTTGCCCATCCTTCCGTGCAGCCCCAGTCGAAACGGCTCTGCTATGCTCTCCCCGATCTTCATTCTTGGATTCAAAGAGGATTCGGGGTCCTGGAAGATCATCTGCATTCGAGGCCGCAGCTTGCGCATTTCTTTGCGACCAAGCCCGGTTATCTCGACGCCGTCAAAGACGATCTTGCCTGAAGTGGGCTCGATCAGCCTCAATAGCAGGCGTCCCACAGTGGTCTTGCCGCATCCACTCTCTCCAACCAGCCCCAAAGTCTCTCCTTTCTCGATGAAAAAAGAAACACCATCTACGGCCCTGGTGTACTTTTTGTTGATCATGCCAGAAGAATAATGCTTTACAAGATCCTGCACCTCGATCAAGCGCATAAAAGACACCTCACGTAATGCCCTTTTTCTACCTCCACCATCTCAGGATGTCTCCTCTCGCAGATCTTCATGGCCCGGCCACAGCGAGGATGGAATCGGCATCCAGGAGGCGGAGCGATGAGTGACGGACTGGTTCCAGGAATTGGCATAAGGCCCCTGCTGGGAAGTGAGTTGATGAAGCCTTGCATATATGGATGAATTGGCTCTTTTAAGATCTCGCGAGATGATGCATCCTCCAGCAACTCACCTGCATACATGACCGCTATTCTATCGCATATGGCCTCCGCCACGCCCAGGTCATGGGTGATCATCAGAAGCGATTTGTGGGCGGTAGCCTCGCGCAGGAGATCGATTATCTGCATCTTGGTCTTTGCATCGAGCCCCTTAGTAGGCTCATCGGCCACGATGAAGGAGGGATCACATGCCAGCCCCATAGCGATCATGACACGTTCCTTCATGCCACCAGAGAGCTCGTGAGGATATTGATCGGCTCGCCTCAGAGCATCTGGAATATTGACCGATTTAAGCATAGTTACTGCTTTGCTTTTTGCCTCCTTTTTGCCAAGTTTCTGGTGAAGTTGAATCGCCTCAGCGATCTGGTCACCTATTTTCAGCACTGGGTTCAATGAGGTGGTGGGATTTTGCAGGATCATGGATATCTCTTTGCCGCGCAGGCGCCTCATCTCCTCCTCATTGAGTTGCAGGATATCCCTCCCGCGGTAAAGGATGCTACCTTCGATGGTAGTTGATGGCGGCAGCAGGCGTACAATTGACATGCCCAGGACCGTTTTTCCGCAACCCGTCTCTCCAATCAGCCCGATCCTCTCACCCTTTGCGATTTGCAAATCTACGGTGTCCACAGCCTTTACCATCCCATCCTGAGTGGGAAACTGGGTTTTTAGATTGATGATGTTTAACAACATTTGCGGAGCTATTGAATCAATTTGATCTTAAATTTTGCTACGAAATTCCAGTGACATAAAAAAAGTTTAGAAAAAAAATTAATCTAACCTTTCGGAGCACCAAAAAAAATTTTATGTCTAAAGCTTTTAATTATGTTTCATCGTTATATTGGGATAATGTCATTCTAGTCAATGAAACCCTGAGCTTCGAAGATCAGATTTCCATTCTCATCCAACTCCCTGAATACCGCCCAGGTGGCTCGATCTCTTGTTACCGGATTCATCAGATCATCGAAGTAAAAGATCTCCGCTTTCACACGTCCGTTTGAAGACCTTTTTCCTTTTACTTTATACATAATATGTTATCGTAGCTGTTCTACTATAAAAATTATTAAGGAAATAATGAATAATGATATGAAATCCAATTTCAAGTTCTATTTCGAGAACAAAAACTAAAAACACAATCAGCAGAAAGAAATGATCTCTCTTGAGACATATCATAACTTCTCGGGCGGCTTTCAGCTCATGACATTCTGCGCGAAGATGCCCCCGTGCAATTCATACCCAATCCCCATTATGTATGGCAGCGCTCTTTAACGATTTCATCATACTAATAACAGAAAAATTCATATTATATAACTGTATCATGTCAGACTTGTATTCTCATTGGAGGGACAATGATAGCAGAAAAAAGGAATTTTGCCTTAAGGAGCATCGATGGAAAGGAAATGAGCGTCTTTACCGGGAGATCTCCCAGACAGGCAGCATTGAAGGCCGCCAACAGGGGCCATACGGAGATTCGCCTTAGGGAACATGGAACGAAGAAGGTGCATATCTTTAAAGGAGAACGTGTTAAGGTTAAAAAACCAAAGAACGCTCCGGACTGGATGCCAAAGAATATCTGGAAGCCAAATGTCAAAAAGATAGGCGTGGAAACGCTGAAAGATATTTAAGAGATATTTTCTTCGCGAAGGAGATATCTGCGAACCATAAGACTCTGGGCAGGCCACAAAATCGCATCTGATGTGCGATTTCAGGGCGGAAGGATGCCACCTTCAGCGGACTTGCCCAGAGTTCAATGAAAAAAGAGACCATTTCATCTGTTAAAGATCCGGTTTGTATCCGCGCGGCTCGTCTACAACTTCGATGGTAGCAATGGCGTGCTTGAAGACGAGAAGCTGACCTTTTGCAGTCTGGAGAAGGATCTCATAGGGATTGAATGACTCAATGATTCCGGTAACAGGCTGACCTCCAGAGATCAGTCGTATTATGACCCTTTTGCCCTTGAACTTGGGAATGAATTGCGGCTGTGTTTGTTTCACTGCTGGCTTTACTTCTTCGGACATGTTCATCCATTACTCTAGAACAGCCTCTATTTATTAATCTGCCCCTAATTGATGGTTTGTCATGTCCTGGATGAAGGATGCATGGGTGTGGTAGCAAAATGTTTGTGAATCCAAAGAGAATCAGAGTCCTGGTCCGGAAAGAGAAGGCTAAAGGACCTGTGGTCTACTGGATGGCACGCGACCAGCGCGCCTGCGACAACTGGGCACTTCTGCATGCAAAAGAGCTGGCAGAAAAGGATGGTTCACCCCTGGCTGTGGTCTTCTGCCTTGTTCCCAAGTTCCTGGGAGCCACGAGCAGGCAGTACAGATTCATGCTTCAAGGCCTAAAAGAGGTAGAGAGGAATTTGCGGGCTCTTGACATTGCATTCTTTCTTCTCCAGGGTGATCCAGGACGAGAGATACCCGCTTTTCTAAGCGACCAAGATGCAAGCTCTCTTGTTTGCGATTTCTCCCCCCTGCGACAAAGCCAGATTTGGAAAAAAGTTGTTGCAGGCAAGATAGAACTCCCCTTTTATGAGGTCGATGCCCACAACATAGTTCCATGCTGGCTGGCATCGCCAAAGGCCGAGTGGGCTGCCTACAGCTTCCGGCCCAAGATACATCGTCTCTTGCCAGAGTTTATGGACGAGTTTCCTCCTCTCAAGAGGCATCGTGTGCCATGGAAAGATGATGTAAGGAACGATTGGAGGTCGGCAGAGAGCAGAATTGAAGTGGATGCTGTTGCAGAGGCGAACTTCAATTGCTCGGGGGAGGTTGAGGCTGCAAAGCAATCCCTGGATTTCATAGAAAATAAGCTCTCAGGTTATGAATCGAATAGGAACGATCCCTCCAAAGACGGCCAATCTCATCTATCGCCCTATCTTCACTTCGGCCAGATTTCAGCCCAGCGAGTTGCCTTGCAGGTCCTTGCCAGTATGAAAGATGCAGGTGCATTCCTTGAAGAGCTGATCGTGCGCAGGGAATTGTCAGACAACTTCTGCTATTATAACCCAAATTATGACTCATTTTGGGCCTTTCCTAAATGGGCTAGGGAGACTCTCGAAAAACATGCAAAAGACAGAAGAGAATATATTTACACCGCCGAAGAGTTTGAAAGAGCACGCACCCATGACGACCTCTGGAATGCAGCACAGAATGAGATGGTCTACAAAGGAAAAATGCACGGATATATGAGGATGTACTGGGCCAAGAAGATCCTGGAGTGGACAGGATCGCCTGTTGAGGCCCAGCAAATTGCCATATACCTCAATGATCGATATGAACTGGACGGCAGAGATCCAAACGGCTATGTTGGGATTGCCTGGAGCATCGGTGGCGTTCATGATCGCGCTTGGAAGGAGCGAGCGATCTTTGGAAAAGTACGTTACATGAGCTACAAGGGAGTAAGCAGGAAGTTCGATATATTGGCCTATATTAATTCCATAAAAAATATGTAAGAATTCACTTGATCTCTTTAAGGCCCCTTCCCATGCTCCAGGCAATCCCAACATAGTCGCCAACCTTCCAATATCTGTTATCTGGCATGCTCAAGAGCAATGGGTTCATCTTTCTTATGTCCAGCTTGCCCTCGGAAAAACAGCTCTCCTCCGCGTAGGAGCTCACTATCTCGCCGATGTAAAGATCATTTGTAGGCAGCTCATGGATCTCTTTTAGCGTGCACTCTATGCAAAGTGGGCAGCTCTTGATCATGGGCGCTGTTTTAAGGGTTCCAAAAAAGACCTCGAAGAGCTCGGACTTGTCCGATTCTTTCCCTGATACAAGGCCACAGTAGTCTGCTTGCTTTGCCATGTTTGCGCCCGGAAAGTTAACGCTGAAAGTCTCGTTCTCCCGGATGCCCTTTGCAGTGTGTCGTGGCTTGTTTAGGCTTATCGCCAGCATGGGCGGTGTAGCATTTACCCTGCAGATCCAGGCCACAGCCATGAAGTTCGGCTTGCCATCTACCATCGCACCCACCAAAGTAACAGGCATGGGATAGATGGAAACGTTCCTCCCGAGATTTACCTTGCTCATATTTCTGCCTCCCAGAACAAATCTGGAATCAAACATCTTTTCCTATTGAGAATGCCTTTCCAAGATATTTTCCTACTGCGTGATATCTGCGCCCTTCAGGCGAGAATAAAATTGGCCTCAACTTCTCTATATCCGGAAGTCCATCCTCGCCCAACACAGCTTCATCCGCCTTCACGTCCAGGATCTCGCCAATGAACTGGGTATGCAGCCCGATCTCCACATAGCGCAGCAGCCTGCACTCGAGCACTACTGGGCACTCCTTCACAAAAGGCGCATCGACTATCTCGCTTTTCAGCGCAGTCAGCCCGGAGGTGGAGAATTTATCTGTGTCTTTCCCGGAAGCCATGCCAAAATAGTCAGCTTGCCTAACATGATCTTCAGAGGGTATGCTCACTGTGAAGGCCTTGCGCGCCATGATGTTGCCGTAAGTGTAGGTGGCTTTGCGCAGCGAAACTGCGACGCAGGGTGGGACGGAGCAGCATATTCCAGCCCAGGCTGCAGTCATAGCGTTCGGCTTACCAGCATTATCATAGGTTCCCACCAGAACGACAGGGGCAGGATAGATAATTGTCTTCGATCCAAGCGATTTTTTTATATTACCAGCCATTATAGTGCACCCGATCCTTTTTGTACCTTTCTTGTGGCCCAGGCTCATGATCAGGGTATCCCACGGGGATCAAGGCAAATGGAGTGATCTCCTCGGGCAGGTTTAACAGATTTCTTAATCCCTCCACGCGATCCGCTATGGGATAGACGCCTGCCCATACGGCCCCAAGGCCAATTTCATGCGCTGCCAACAAAAGGTTCTGCACAGCTGCTGAGCAGTCCTGCACCCAAAATCCAGGATACTTCTCAAGGCTGGAATCTGCACAAACCAGAAAACACACAGCCGCCTGCCTGCACATGGATGCAGTGGAGACTATCCTGGGAATCTGATCCAGAATTTTTGGGTCGTCTATTACGATGAACTGCCAGGGTTGCTCATTTCCTGCAGAAGGCGCAAACATGGCAGCCTCCAGCATAATTGTAATCTGCTCTTCAGAGACTGCCTGTCGCTTGAATTTCCTGATGCTCCTGCGAGTCTTTATCGCTTCAAGTGTTTCCATATCAAATTCCTTCAGTAAATATGAGATCCCTGTACATAATTAAATATTCCACTTGCCGCAGAAATATGTATCCCTAACACATTTCGCATTATCTTTTGCCCATTTCTCAACGAACTCATCTCAAAACTCGTACTGGCATTCATTATCGGGACTCACTGCTCGGCGCAGGCTGTCCGGGCTCTCGCCTCACCATCACGATGTCTCTTTCGGCTCGACCTTCCCCAGCACTTCCACCTTGACTGTGTCCCCGGGCACGGCTCCGATCAGCCTGCGCTCCTTTTGGATGTCTGCATCATGATAGATACAGGAGAACTTACGGCTACTTTGGTGAACGCCCATCGATCAACTCTGGCCCTGTTCCTAAAACCCATATCCTATTTACGCTAATAAAGATACCATGCCATCAAAAGGAAGTGGAACGATGCCCGTCTTCATGAGAGGAAAGCCTGTGCCGTATCCTTTGCTCGCGTTGCCTCTATCGATCTTGATCTTTGCATTCATGGCGATGCCTGTCCTTGGACTGGAGACGCTGCAGGTCACGATCGATGGCCGGCCAGTTCAGGAATCGATCACCATGCCCTACTCAGGGCCGGAGGGCGACCCTGTCAGCGCCCTGGCAGTCAAGGTCACCGGGGTCAGCGGAGCGGTGCGGTTCGTCATCGACCCCGCGGATTCTCAAGGCTGCAAGAATGGCGAATGGGAGCACGCTTCTAGTGCTTCGTAACATTAATTTTCAAATTAATGTAGTGCCTCTGAAGCTTTG
>CAZRYL010000039.1:0-19154 GCA_964604285.1 uncultured Methanotrichaceae archaeon | reverse complement strand
CATCAGGATTACCATACCACACACGCAATGTAACCCCACCTGTGGGTAATGTGGGGATTTTCACCATAAAGAGGGCTGTTGTACTAGCAGTATAACTAACAAGATGATAATATAACTCCGTTTCATCCTCCAATGAAAAACGAACATCACCAAAATCACTCCGCATCTTATCTGTAACATGGGAGACAGTGATCTCGACCTGATAATCAGTCTGTTCACCATCAGCAGTGCCGGGCTGCTCATACTCTTTATAATATGTCCAGTCAGCAGGAAAAACCATTATAATTATGCTCCTTGAACTATTTTAATTAATGTACAAATCTCAATATTCATACCCCTACATTACCAATACCTAGTATACCATTAGCATTAAATAAAACAGGTATATCCTCTCCATTAGGAGTTACATTCACATCCACCACCCCAATTATGGGACTAGTTGATGCTACGCCGGTGTCGATGATTAAATAAACATATTCATACGCATCACCAGCGGCTACACTGGTAAAACTGGTATTATCCGCTTTAAACCATGCCACACCATCCACATCTAGTGTAACTGATTTATTCGTCAAAGCCCCCGAGGTGCTAACCACTGCACCGGCAAGGTCATCTAAATAATCATCAGTATCACTCTGAGCGTGCAAATCCCCATCTACGAGGCATAATTTAACCGTATTCGTTAACAATGGCTGTAAAAAGTATATTAAAGCACTAGGTTGTATCTTATTCGTCATATCCCTTTTCTCCTTATTTTTTATTCAATAAAATCTAATTACCCTATACTCCTTCTGTAAGCGTTATAGTACCAACACGACCCGCACCATCCACTAAAATCGTAACATTAGCCGCCGGAACATCCAAAGTAACATCCTGAACCGCCTCATGGTTTAAAATGATAGCAAGGATTGTGCTCTTAATTATATCATCACCAATTTTCAACCCTTCATAAGCCACCCCATAACTAGTTATACCACCATTAAAATAACAGGTAATATCCGCTTCGAGTTCTGATTTAACAACAAGCCACGTGTAACCATCCTTAATAACCACCGTCGCCGTAACATCCTGAGCGGTGAAATCCGGACTGTAAGCATGGCTAATAATACCAGGGATTTTATGGTCCTCATCATCCAGGAGATCCTCGACGGCGGTTATGACATCGCCGGGTGTGGGTTTGGTTTCACCATTCACATACACACCAACATCCACGTCTTCAACGGGGTTTTCTATCACTGCTATATCATGAACACCCTCCACCGCCTCATAAGTCACAGTATACCACGGTGTAGTGCCAACATTACGGACTTTCCAAGCGTCTAATATACGTTCACGTAGTTCATCATCCGTCTCAGCCTCAGTACCAGTATCAAACGCCTCCTCATTGGTTATACTTAATTCTGGTATCTCATAATCATGGGTGTCAATAGCACCCTCCAAAACATTACCAGCGGTACCGACCTCCGCACACCTAACCGCTAACGTGACAGTGGTATCTCCAATTTCAATAGTGTCATCAGTAGTTACCTCAAAGAATATTGAGGGGTCGCCGCTGCAAGTGAATATATCCCCTGCTGTAAATTCCACCGTCTCCAGTAACGCCTCTGAAAGTGTAGCTGTAACCGCACCATACGCCGCTACGCCGGGGTCACGCTGTAAACCCACGCCACTTGCTAGGAAGTCCAGGAAGACACCTTCAGCGGTTTGGGGGTATCCCTGTCTTATCAAGTAGTCGATTAGGTATCGTATCTCGTATTCAGTCATTCCCTCAGCGGTTAGGAGGTTTCGTATTTCGCTTCCTTCGTTGAAATCGGTTAAGTTACTCCCGTTTGCTTGTAGGATGTTTATTCCACGCTGTACTATCTCTTCAAGGTCTATTAAGATTGGTATCTCCATCTATCCCACATCCTCACCGGTTATTTCCGATACTTCCGTGTCAAATTCACTTAAACGTAAAACTAGGTTGTTTGGTGTGTCTTCACCTATAAAGTACACCCATAAATCTATTATAAAAGCATTACCATCCATAATGACTTGTATATTTTCAACACTATCCACTCGTGGCTCTGATTTAAGGCATTCATCATTATATATTTCTATCAACGATTTTGCAAGTTCTAAATCCGTTTCACCCAATACCCCATAGGACTGATTCCCATACTCTGGACTTCCCAGTACCTCTAATTCACCGTAAGGAGTGGTTAAACGCTTTAGTACCTGCTGTTCAGCATTCTCCAGGCCACTTACTAGTTTTAGGTCGCCTGTGGCGGTTACACTCCAGTCTTTATCAATATCAGTTCCGAAATCCACGTCACCATCTGCCATACTTTATTGCTCCTTTTTAATTGTTATTTTGTACGTTTCCACCTGTAGACATCGCCTGTATGGTCTATAAGCGTCCATGAACCCCCGAACAACTCTGATGGGTTCTTATCCACCACCGTACTACAAACATGGCCCACAGGGTAGATAAGGGGTGGTGAACGGTTATTAATCTCCATAATCACCTTATCACGGACAGCCCGCCATATCTCTTCTATAAGCGTGATAGGAGGCATGACTAGCCACCTCCAGAACCGAATACCTGTTCATAAGTGTATAAATCATAAACTAACATGAACTCACCAGTTTTAACGGTTATAGTGCCTTCCACTTCATCTTTAACAGCGTCACGTGCCATTTTTTCAATGTTGAACTGATCATGTAATGATTCATGAACATCACGTCCTAAAATCAGTTCTAATCTCTCATAATCTACATCTACCATGTTATTATACTCCTATTATCTAGTTAAAGCCTATTCAACTTACTACAAGTACTATCCTCAACTATCCAGCGACCATTAATTTTTATCTCAGCGTTACAATGACCATAACCATTACAAACCTTCCCACACGCTAACCGTGCAGTATAACCCAATTTCTCCACAATATAAATAAAAAGAAGCGCCTGATCAACACAATTACCCGCACCCCTACTAACTACCTGAGAAACACTGTACTTGTGATCATAATAGAATTGATACTTTATATGGGCATTAATCCAGTTATGAACCTGCTTCGGAGTTGTAAACGTAGTACCAAACAAGGTGACACCTTTAGGGGTGGTTACATTCCCACCGGCACTACCCGATGTTGTCGTTGTGGTGGTGAGTGTGGCCTGTTTAACGATGAAATCAACCGCCGGCTGTAACTTATTCGGGGATAAGCCTTCAATATAACTAATACCAGCACTTTTAAGCACTGATGCGGGGTTCTTAACGCCTGTAAAACTCCTTGGACTGTAATTATCATCATGTGCCCTTGGCAGCCATGCCAGGCCGGTTATACGTTTCGCTGTTTCCATGAAAATTAGTATATGCTTACGCTTACCCAATTTACTTTTAAACCATGCCCCAGTTTTCTCTTTGAAGTACGCAGCATCCGCACCAGATAAAATCGTCACCACTAATGCGTTGCTTGGTGCTTTGGTGAAATCATACTGACTACCAAAACTATGGCAGTATGCAAAAAACTTCGTAGTAAGTCCCTTCGCCTTCACACTGTTTAAAATCGTGTTTGCGATGTTCTGATCCTTCTTAGTGTTATATGTACAATCCATATTAAGCCATACAGGCCTGTACGTTGTCTTAGTTGTTGTCGTTCCTGTTAAGGCATTACCTACAGTGTCAGTGTATATCCATTCACTAGGTGGTGTTGGACGGCCATTAGTAAGTTGTACTGTGGTTGTTTCATCTCCAACATTAGTTTCGACGTTTTGAACGTAATATGCATACACATCCGTATCGTTGACGAATAAACACCATTCGCACTCCTTAATATTGATTATCCGGGGTATAGTTAACGTTCCTACAAACTCTGTTTTTGCTTTCTCTTTGTATAGGTTGTTTACAAGTGTCTTTGCTTTAGAGGCGCTTGTAATGTTACTATTAGTTATAAATTCCTCTATAAAACCGATTTTACTTATTAAACTAGCGTCAAATTTTTTATACATTAATTCATCGTCTTTACCCCATACCAGTACTCCTGTGATCCTCTCTGAACTGTTAAACTCCCTGCTATGGTCTGATAAGTTAGCATTCACACCAAAAGGATAGAATACAAATCCTGACACAGCTGCGGGTTCTGTTTTTAATACTGGTATCCCATCCTCATTAACCAGGAATTGTAGACCTTCCAGGTTCGCTAACTGTTGGATTATATCAATCCGTTTCGCCTCCCTGATCACGATCTTATCATGAACCTTCGACGTAGCCTTAATACCATTCGTAGGCATCCCTATGCCCTTTAGGATCTTTTTAATCAAGTCACCGACTTTAACCTTCTTCTCACTAATCGCCATCTTCCCAAATAGTTGATGAGTGTAATCTATACACTCATATTGATAACCATGAGGTGTTATTATCACATCTTGTATTTGACCGCCGAATGGTGCGTGTTTACCGATAATATGTACCTGTGACCATCTCTGATAGTAACGGGGGCTTTCAAATGTCGCTATGTTCGCCCCATGGCTTTGACGATTGATATTGCAAGAAGTGTAAGGTACAGTTTCAGTAGTATATACTGATGCTGAATCGGAGTAATTCGTGATAGCAATAGCTTTTACGTAAATAAGTGTCTGACTAGCACTTTTTGGCGTTGATGGCAATGGCTCATTCTTTTCTGGTGTTTTTGGGGTAGTGGTCGTGGTGGTTGTTGATTTACGGGCTATCACCCACACGTAATTAGGTTCGCTGCCATATTTTTTCTTCCAAGCATCCCAACGGGCCTTCATATCCTTGTATCGTGCCCATGTAACCCATTCTTTCTGTGTTGCCTTGTTAAGGTATACAATGTTTGGTGGTTTGTTACTGTGGCTGCTTAGCCAGCTTGTAACACGTTTAATCATATCCTTAAACACTGCCTTACTTATTTGGCGTGTTTTTGAACTGCTTATATCTCCCATTCTATCCCTATGTTTCCTATTTGGTTTGTGGGTCGAATTTAGCCCCTACATTAATCCATGAAGGATTACCAATCTTTATATTGTAGTTAACGAATTTTTGACGGGTTACATTGTATTTGAGGTATTCTTGTAACTGCATTTCTCCTTTAAAAAGGTTGGGGTATTTGGGGTCTTCCTGGTCGATTGTTAAGGATAATATGTTATATTTACCGTTGTATTCCATTTTACTCTTAGATACTAGAGTGAATGGTAATTGTGCAAAACGGAAGCTCTTTAATCGTGCTATTTCAGTATCACGAGCAATGAATTCTATAACGAGTAGTTCACCGCCACGTCCAGGGTAATTATATGAACTGCCCTGTGCTCCGAGGATAGGGGTTGCTATGGCGTTTATTTGAGCATCCCACTTAATACTGGTGGCTCTTATCTTAAACGTCCATTTATCACGTTTAATTGTTAAATAGTCGACCATGTTACCCTTTCCTTAGATCTGTAGAGTTTTTTTTTAGAAAAATATTAATACAATGTTTGTCGACACCATAATCATGAAAAAAATAGATCCAGAAATTATAGGATTAATCAGTGTGTTGGTGCTGGTTGTTGCTGTAAGTGGTTGTACATCTCCAAATACAGTACCACAAGATGATATAGTCTTAGATGGTACAGATGAGATACGGGGCCAATGGTACGATGGGGATTATGGAGAACATAAAGAATGGGTTTTCACCCATAATATTAAAAGCAAATCCGGGGCTAAATACGACCCTGTAAAGCTACAGTTCACAGCTTATAAAAATGGAGAGGTTGTAGGGATTAAAAACATAACAACAGATATTATGGATGGGTTAACTAACGTCATAGTGATTATGCAAGTTAATGGTGAACCTGACACAGTGAACATGACTGTCTTAAATGCTACACGTATTTAATTACCGGCTGCGTTGTTATCCTTGTTTAAAGCCAGTGTAATCTGTGTTACAAGGTTCTTATTAGCATAATCAATCTGTGACTCATTATTTACAGTGTTATTCTGTGTTATGTTAATAGTAACGTTCTTTTTCGTTGAAGAATTGCCAATTGGCCCAATATAGCCAATATCCGCTCCAACATCCCCACTAGCAGATCCAACAGGGCCGACATAACCAGTATCCGCTCCAGCATCACCACCCCACCAAGTTATACCCGCGATCTTAGCCTGTATCCAACCAGCGACATCACCCCATGAAGGCCAGGAAATAGATGGGATACGGCTTAATATCCAATTCGATACATCTCCCCATGAAGGCCAACTGATCCGGGGAATGTGACTCTGGATCCAGTTAGAAACATCTCCCCATGAAGGCCAGCTTACCTTAGGAATCCGGTTTAGTATCCAATTTTGAACATCATTCCACGTGGGCCATCTGATTTTAGGAATACGGTCATTTATCCACTTCTTAACATCATCCCAGTCCGGCCAATCAATCTTAGGAATATTATCATCTATCCATTTAGACACATCATCCCAACTAGGCCACTCTATATCAGGTAACGCCTCATTAACCTGCCGGGTTATGTCATCAAAAGATGGCCACTGTATATCTGGCATTTTAAGCCAATCTTTATAACTGAAAGGTCCTTTAGGACCCCACATACCACCACCAGTACCACCAGTTGTACTAGCAGCACTAGCGGTTTTCGGGAGGAATAAATCCAATGGATTGAAGCCTAGTTTAGATAATGGGGAAGAGAGAAGAAGATCACCTAAATTCAATTGTTCAAGAAGTCCTTTAGATGTATTTAACCCACCACGCGGCTGGCCAGTTTCAATACCCACAGATTTACCCACACCAACACCAAGCCATCCCAAAGCAGAACCAATAGCGCCTAAAAAGTCGTTAGGATGCTCTGATATTCCAAGTTTAGCGGCTCCCGTACCTGAACTGAGAAGACCACCAAAAAGAGGGATTTTTTCAAGTTGTGTAATGACAGAAATTCCGGGTTGTGCTTCAGGACTGGGTTCTAATTGTCGTGCTTTCTCTTGAGTGTAATTAATTGCAGAACCTGTAATATACACGGTTGCTGCTGCAAGGGTTACCGCTCCTAGTATTTGCCATACCCTACTTGTACCACCAGCACCATCACCGCCGGTTGTGGTGCACTTCTTACTGCAAGGTGTACGGTTAATCAACCCTAACTTATCAAGTAATGTGGAAGCTCCTTTAATCGCTGGGTCGAATACCTGTTTAAGCCCGGATAAAGCACCTACAGCTAAAGCACCAAGAGCAGCAATGGTCATAATATCAGTTGAGAGTCCACCAGTCTTATCATCTAAATCTGTGAGAAAATCTGCAATCGGTTTTAGTATATCTAAAAGCTTATCCGCGATTTTGGTAAAACCAGCATCAAACATTGATTTAAGCTGGTCTACGCTCTTTGTAGGGGCATCGATGTCTAATGCTCCCATGATACCCTCTTCCTCGAGCATCTGCCTTAATACTTCTACACGTTCCTCTACAGTATCCGCACCCTGTAATAGTCCAATCCATTTATTAGGGTCTTT
Source organism: uncultured Methanotrichaceae archaeon (assembly GCA_964604285.1). Taxonomy (GTDB): domain Archaea; phylum Halobacteriota; class Methanosarcinia; order Methanotrichales; family Methanotrichaceae; genus Methanothrix. Next base: position 11,665 of record CAZRYL010000039.1, on the reverse strand, counting down.
TAGGCTACTTAGGGTGTCTTGCATCTTACCAAGATCACCAGTTGATAGGTAATTCTTTAATTCTTTCTCCATCTCATAGAAAGTGGCACCAGTACGGCCACCGAGCATCTCATAACCCGCCACGACCTTCTCAGTCAGTTTTAGAGATTCTTCAGAGATTGCCGGGTTCATAGCTATCTGCAAACCTGCTACAGATTTAAAGAAACTATCATTAGATTGACCTTCACTTGAAAGCTTATTCACAATAGTATATAGTTCATCTGCCTTCTGTTTAGCAGCGTCAAGTCCATAACCAGACTGTTGTAAGCTTCCGACCCAGTTACGCCAGGACTTATCCATATTATAGGCTGTTTCATAACCTCGTCCTAATAGCATTCCAGCACCGACACCGCTGGCTATTCCTAAAGCGGCACCTTCAAGATTACTTAATCCGTTTTCGGTTTCCCGTATACTTGCCATCGCCTCACTATTATCAACGGTGGGTTTTATTTTCGGTGCTAACCCATCCAGGTCATCCGCTTTCCTCCGGAGGGTTTCCAGGTCTTCACCAGCCCCATCGTCAACTCCAGGCTTTATTTTCGGTGATAGTCCATCCAGGTCATCACTTACTTTTCGGATGTTATCGAGGTCGTCCTTAGCGTTATCATCTATTTTAGGTTTGATACTAGGTGATACACCGTCTAGTTTCTCTGTTGCTGTTTCAAGGTTTTTAAGGTCTGCTTTCGCCTTATCAAAACCTCCACCGTCAACCATGGCTTTAATTTTGATTAATAACTCCTCTAAAACAGCCATAAGAACCTCACGCTCCCTCATCCAGTTCTCTTTCTTGTTCCCTTTTAACTAATACAGCATAAACACTTTCTAATATATTTAAAAACAGTACCTGATCATCAGTTAAGTCACTAACCCGCTCTTGTAATTTGTATTTATGTTTCTTAATCAATAAGAGATACTTGAACCATCTACCATCCTCTTCCGGGTCTAACCACGCCCAAAAACTTTATCTATGGCCTTATCCTCAAACCGGTCAGTGAACAAGCTCGAAATCTGCTTAACCTCTTCATAAATACTATCCACCACACCATCCGGCATGGCCCTTATAAGCTCAATTCCCTCTAATGTCTTACCGTCCTTTAGTGTTACTTTAACATCTTTCATAGGCTTATCATTCTTGTATAAGCATTCAAGGAGGGTTAATTCCTCAACGGTGCTTCGGTTGTTTTTTGATTGTACTTTACGAACTATTTGGCCCCGTACCTTTTTACTGATCGGGCTTATTGTAATGGGCATTTTCTTCTTTCGCTGATCTTCAACGCTAAAGAATACTATGCTACGGTCTATTAGTGCATCTTTACCCTCTAATATAAGGGCTTCAAGTTCAAACTCTTCAAATATATCTACTTCTGGGATTTCGTCTTCTACATCGTCGCTGTTTTCATGGTTATTAAATTCAGCGTCTAGGTCGTCGAGTTTTTCTGGTAATACCGGTTCTTCTTTCTTCTTTACCATTTTAATATACCTCAAAATAGTTTTTTTAGTAAAATAATGAACATAAAAATAACAAAAATAAAAAATAAAATAAAACAATACCCCCCAAAAAAAGTAATAGGGAGATAAAACAATTCCCGATTAACTAAGTAGACTGCCTAATCCTATTATTCGCCTCAAAAGACAAGGAAATAGTAGCATTCTTATTAGGACCGTGATCTTCACTCCAATCCACATTATCACAGCCCACCCAGGTATCCCTGAAGACAATCACATCACCCACCGTCTTAATAACAACGATAGAAAATCCGGACTTATCCAGTTTCTCTTCAAGAACACGCTCCACGGCCGGATCATCACTTTGGACACGGTTAATGCTCACCGTCCAATCAGAGTATGGTGATTTGGTCTTTAGCATACCATCAAAGGTATCATCCTTCTGGATGGTGTTCGCTTTTTTAGGCTGGTAGGATGTACCATAAGATAGTCGTGCTCCGTCTATGTAGATAGTGTATTTAGCGATTGCCATCCTTATTCACCTCCAAAGCTCATAGCGACATTTAAGTGTATCCATTTCAGTATACCCTTAACCTTAAGGTCAACATCACCAATTAAAACAGCATGATTAGTCTCATCATAAGAAGTAGGTACGTTGAGGTCTGCTATTACATCAGGAATAAGCTTATCCTTCAGATTCTCTATATCACCGTCCACGGCTTCTTTACTGTCACTATAACCCGTGCTACCAATACGGCTTTGTATCTCCCGGAGCCGGTTCATAACATAAATCAGGGATTGCACACCGTGCTGTTCACCCCAGGCGGTTATATTACCATAGGCATCCTCATCCTTAGATGCGGTGACGGCGGAGACAACCTTATAGGTACCCTGTTGCCTGTTAGCAAGTTTTAGACATGTGTAACCGGCTTTGGTTAAGTTATACCTACTTGGTGCTTTGTAATTGCTTGAAACACCCACCACATTACTTAATAGCTTATTTGTAGGGCTTACATTAGGTGCCAGTCCAACGAGGAAACCAGCATATAAAGCGGCGGTTTCCGCTTCTGTGAGTTCCTGTCCACCAATCAGAGTGTAGGTTTCTGGTAAGAGGTTCATATATGGATTATCAATTGCAGCGGCAAGTGTTATCTTCTGTGACTCTGTCTTAGTACTATCAGAGCATATAGTGGCCGCTGTTGGTTTGGCAGTGTTTAAACGTGCCAGTTGGTACGCTTTAATAACCGCATAACCAGCATCATCGAGTACATCAGTAAACACTATATGGTCAAAGTCCTCTTCATCAATAGCCTCCAATGCAGTTAATAAATCGCCGTATGTGGGGTCTGCTTCCTCTGTTCCGCCTGCAAAAACCTGATCCGCCACTACTTTCGGGGTTTTTGTCAGGTCGTTTTCTGTGAATATTAGGTCGGGTGTGCTGTTTATCTTAGCCATTAACTGTGTTGGTGTCAGGTTATCCCATTCATAGACCGTTACTGTTCCATTTTTAATAGTGAACTTGTTACCAGTGGTTGTACCGGCTGCAACGGTGAGTTTAAGGCTGTTTCCCCATACACCACCAAGTGCAGTGATAGTACCAATCGTTACGGGTGTTTCGGGTGTGGTGTCTATGACATCAGTTGAAGCCCCTACACTTGCACCGGCCTTGACTGCTATAACACTAGACGCCCCATCGGATTGGTTAGCGGTGTCCTTTTTAAACAACATCTCAATAACACCGTAGCCCGGATAATCCGCATCAATACCTAATACATTCTTAGCTTGACCGGGGCTTTTAATAAAGTATGGTGTATTACCATCTCCCTTTTCAAAGCGTCCTACCACTACCACAACACCGTCACCGGTTGCTTGACCGCTTCCGGCGCTGGGTACTGTTTCAGCGCTCATCCCTGGGATGGTTGTATCGTATGTCATGATTTATTTACCTCCATAAATTTTTTTCTATTTCATATTTTTTAAACGAAGACGGGTTTGCTCAGGGCTTTCTTATACTCCCTTTCTAAATCGGTCTTCTTAAATAAGTCTGCATCTTCCGCTTTTAAAACAGCCTTCAACACCGCATACTCAAGTTTTGGTATGTTATTCACTGTTTTAAACGTTGATAATGAAATCTTATCATTATCCTGTTTCTTTACTGTTTTATCCTTTTTAATTTCTTTTTTTTCCGTCATGGACTGCTCACCTCATCAACTCTTAATCTTAACTCATCAAGCGTATCCGGTAACGGGTCATTTGTAACCTCTTCATCTTCAAATGAAACTGTAATGTAAACCCGTTTTAAAACTCCATATGTATTATAATCTGCCTGTAACCGTTCAATAAGACCCCCAACACTTCTTAATACTGTTTTACTTGCGTTTACAATAGTTTTAAATCTTTTTTTAGCCTCTAAATAATCATAATCTCCTATAATTTCATGTTCGATGAGATATGATTCTTTAAAGTTGTCAGTGTCAAATGTAGGGTCTTCAGCTTCAGAATTATCATATATAATAACTATACGCTCTTCTGATGTGTTCATCAGTTTATCACCAACAAGATACACCCCAACACCGTTAAGAGCAGGTAAATCAGCATCTTCATACCCGCTAAGGATTAACTCATCATAATCCATCATCATTTTAAAGCCTTCTTAATCTCCGCTGCCATGATTTTAGGGTACATAACACGTAATGATTGTTTCGTTGGTTCAATAAAAGGCTGTGCTTTCGCCGGGCCGACACTATGTGCAAATACGGTGCTACCATCTTTTCCAATGAACTTTAGAAATCCTGGTTTACCGCTTTTTGTTTTGTGTTTAGCAACCACCGGGCCACGGCCTTTATCTAACCATTTACCATGATTAGCTAGGATCGGGTTTACCGTTGCACTGTACTTACCAGTGCTCACCCACGTCATACTCCTTGCTAGTTCACCGGTTTTCTTATTCTTGGTTGTTATGGCTTTTTCCTGTTGAACAGCGTATTTAGCACTCTCACGGACACCGCTTTGAGTGGCACGTTCAACATTCCTAGCGTGCATGTCAAGTTTACGGGCTAGAGCCGCTGCATTACTTGATACGCTCATATTATCATCTTACCTGGTTGCATACGCAAGTATACTAGATTTATCAGGTTTAGGAAGACATTTAGCAAGGCGTGTCTGTAATTGGGGTGTGAATAATTCGCTATCCTGTACTCTGTATGTGTATTCATCTGGTTTCTCAGTAGGATTTAAACGGTTAACCATGACTTGTTTAGCTTTATTTGTCCCTATTTCGTTAGCTATGTCATTGATACATTGCGGTGCTGGATTGGGTACGGTAATACCTGCTTCTTTGCGGTCATCGTCGATAATGCCTTTAACTGCTAGCAGCCATTTTTCTATTTTAGCTTCGAGTTTCTCTTCCTTTGTTAAGCCATCTACAACGCTCTCATCATCGTCTCTGTATCCGAGATCACCAGGTTTTATCCCGCTGTCATCGATTACAGTTTCAACATCACCATAATAACTATCTGCCATGCTCAATTACTCCCAGTATCTATTCACCGCTTGGTACTGCTGCCTTCTCAACCCCATAAAATACACCATCATAAACAGACACACTATAAGTCTTATTTCCACTTGTATCCCTGTATATGAAAGTTTGTCCATCTGCAAGAGTGGCGGGGTCGCCAAATGCGGCGGTTACAAGTGCAATAGTGTAACCCTCCCCTGTTCCGTCAACCCCCTTGGATATACCGGCGGCTGCGATGTCTGCATCTCCAATATCAAGGGCTGCAAGTTTGGTTTTAGCAATAGCGGCGTCGGTTGCTACATTAGCGTTTGCTATTCCAGATGTTGGTATTAAACGGGCTACAACAGCGTCAGCAAGTTTAGTAAGGGAAACCGCTTTACTTCCAATCTCTGTCTCTGTTGTAGTATTTAAATCAGTGAGTAACTTCTTAAAAAGTCCTCTTTTTGGCATTCTAACCATATAATCACCTCTCTTTATAAAAAAAAGGAATAAAATAAGCGGTGATTATAAACCGCTTGATTTATAGCATACACTATTAGGGGCTTTAAGGGCGTGGAATGTTTCAGCGATAAATTCAGTTACAGTAACTTCGTTGTAACTTCCGGGCTTCTCAGTGTACTGGTATATGTTAATTATAGGGAATGTACCGTCCTTTTGCATACCGGCCTGGGAATGTGCATAAGTAGTGATTGGTGCATATTCCTGTCTTCCATCCAGGGCAAGGTAAGCACCCTCCACAAGTTCACTAGTTCCTTTAAGTTTATGGATGTTAAACCCGTTTATTTGTGGAATCTGCCTGTTAGTGTTTGCCATTGGGTTCTGTACCCATGCTATATCGGTATTTTGTGCAGCGTCGAGTAATTCATAGTAGTTAGTTGATTGCAGGTATAACTGGTTACCCTCTGAATCGTAACCCTCTATATCCATTGCTTCCGCTATTTTAAGGATATTGGAGAAAGGAGTTGCTTCGTCATCACTCCAGGCGATGAAATCATCCCCCGGCTCGGTTATATCGTTAGTTGCGTTCTTTAAAATGTTTAATATATCCTCATTGATTTTACTTGCCATACCAAAGACAGCACGTCCAACACCACGGGTTAAATCATCAGCTATTGGGCTGGAACGTTCTAAATCTCTTCTAGAGATACGGAACTCATAACCAAATGGTCTTAAAAATCCGTGTTTTTGTGTAATTGCAGATACTTCTATTTTCGCTAATCCTGATAATTCCCCTAACTCTAAAGGTTTTCCCTGTTTACCTGATGCAATATCAGCACCAGCAGTTATAAGATCCTCATGATAGGTTACACTGGTTGCATCGGTAGGTACAACCGGAAACAGGTTAATAAATGATTTCGTTGCTTCCAACTTCTTATTCACTATGTTCTCTAATAGTTTTGGCTGTAAAAAAGCACGTGGATCAATTGTATTTACGGTCATATTATCTTATCCTCCTAATTTCTTTTTTTTAAATAAAATCTAATCTCCAGGGTGGAATCCAGAATATCCCATGAGCACGGGTATAATTCCACTAGCGGCGCAGTACGCAAGAGCTACAGCATCACCATTAGCAAGGGTAGCACTACCCTCTACAACACCGGCGGCGGATTCACTGAATAAAACAGAGTAACCCCCTCTTATAGCCCCGGCACTGGTAACATCAAATTCTTCAATTGGATCATCACCAAAGCACCTTACACTTGCAGATCGCCTTTGGGCGTGTGCGGGTGTTCCACCGGTTGCGGTTACAGTATCATTACCGAATGGGGTGTCTATAACTATCCCAATAGCGTCGTTTACTTCATTTGAACCTAGTGTGACTTTTTCAACGACTATTTCGCCTCCACTGGTTTCATCACTTCTTATTTTTACAAGGTCACCTTTTGCTATGGGTGCATCATAAGTTACCGTATCCTCTATTAACAATCCATCGGGGCCGAACTTATCTGCTCTGGTTATAGCTCCTTCATATAGTTTAACTGGTAAGATTTTGGAGCTCATTCCTTTGTAACTGTATCTTGATGCCATTTTTAATCATCTCCTAATAGTTTTTTTATTTGAAGTATCCCATATTTTCAAGTTTGTCCATTATTTCCTTGTTTTCCTTTTCTTCTTTGGTCATTCTCGTATTTTGGTTTCCACCGGCTCCTCTTGCGGTTACGCCGGGTGCGGGTTCGGGTGGTTCTCCAGTTCCGAAACTGTTTACCAGTTTCAGGTCGGCGATGTCCATCTTCTCGAACCGTTCCTTGGCGGCTTTCTGTTCGTCTTCTGGGAGTTTTTCTATGAGGCTGTTTACGAGTTCGAGTTTTTCTTTGCCCTGTTCGTTCCATACGGGTATTAATTGTTCTCTTAATGCTTTTTCCTCTGTTTTGAGTTCTTGGTATTCTTTGAAGTCCTCTGGTTTCAGGTTGTCGTAGAGGGCTTTACCTTTCTGGTATTTGTCTTGTAACTCCTCATATTTTCCTTTAAGGAAGTTTGCGAAGTCTTCATAAGAAGCAAAGGCTCTTCCATTATATTCTAATTTTATTTCATCTGTCATGTTATTTACCTCCGTAAAATCTTTACTATTCACTAAAACACTGCATAAACCAGTCTTCGGGTCACGTGGCCTTCGAGTCATAACCAGTTCATCATAGGCCCACTTGTTAAGTTCATATTTACCATCACCAGCCGGTTTCATATCTATAGGTATGACATCGGTACTAAACTTATTCTTAACCGGTATACCGTTCTGTAAATCATTGTACATTGATTTAAAGACTGGTTTGTAGCCGTCATTATAAATCTCAATATCTGCATATCCACCATAATCCGGACAGTGACCAGTGTTCACCACTTTACCGAATGGTGGGGGTGCTATTCCAAGTTTACGTTCATGTTCGTTGGGTTCTTCTTTAACGTGTATTCCTTTGAGTGTTTCCATTGCATTCGGGAATCCTTCTTCTTTGTAGTCAACGGTTTTGATGCCTTTGTCGGGGTATGGTAGTTCGCCGGGTGTTTGGACGAGTACACGGTAAACTGGGTTATTTTTGGTGTCATCTTCGCTGTTTATGAGTATTAGTTGGTTGCCTTTTAGCATGCTGTCATGTAGGGTTTTGTTTTCTGTCAATTATTCACCTCCAAAAAAATTAGTTAGATTTACAAATAACATCATAATAATAATTAGTTATCTCTTTACAGAACCATCCAACAAGCCATGCAAGTCTTTCCTCGTTATCATCGCATTCATCACCTAAAACGAGCTTATCTTCTTCAAATATTCTCATATAAGCAGTTGCACAGTGCATAGCTTCATGGCATATTATTCCAGATCTGAAATCATCTTCTGTTTGAAATTGTATTAGTCCTATACTTCCTTTTTTGACTTTAAGGTCTTCTGTTATGGTGTATATTGGGCTTACCATTGCAGGGGTTTCTAAATCTGGATTAACCCTTATTTTAAAGTAATAGTCCTCATTAGGAGTACCATCTTCATCTTTATTAGGGACGAATATTTTATACATAAAAAAATCACCTATTTCTGCCATTGTATGACTTGATTCATGATCTGATGCCAGCCAAACGAGAAGGAACAGATAAATGTTTCATCGTGGGCTAATAACTTCTGATTCTTGTAACCCATTAATATAAAAAGGATATGGACTAATTCATGGTAAAAAGCGTCTGCAATTCCCTGTTCGGATTGGGAGCTGTCTATTTGGATTAGTTGTTTATCAAAATCAGTGGCTCCTAGGGTTTTTTCATCTTCCATTAGATTAGGTACAAATTCGATTTTAAAGTCAAAAGGGCCGATCTGGATTTTATCTTTAATAATCATCGGTGTTTTCTCCTTGTAAAAGGAGACAATCCTTTATATGTCTTTCGTGGTCTTTTGTTTGACCTTACGGCTGCGGTTAAATTACCTTTTTTTGATATTGCCATCTTTTATACTCCCATTAGTAATTTAGGCACCGTCACCATACTACCATCTGTAAGGTCAAAATACTCCTCAGGGTCCTCCGCTTTACTCTTTGGCTCATCCTCTGGCACCATATAACAATTACAATCAGGATGATAAGGCGGGCCACCCCCTGGTATTTTATCTATATGATACGGGCCGTGTGCCTCATAATCATCACATTCGTCAGGGTCCATATCCCTTGATCTTCTCGTATGGCTGCTGACAAACTCCACACCATACTCACGGAAAGTTAATTGTAATCCCTGACTGGCACTCCGGACACTCTCTGTCTTTGCTATCATTAAAGCTCTTCTAGGAACATCTATAACTCTATTACCGGCTTTTATGGGTTCGATTGGTATCCGTTCTATGTTCTTTGCAATTTCAGGGATTCCGAGGTCATGGCTTACACCTTTAAAGATTTCATGCCGGATCGCTTCCTTGGTATCGTTCTGCAAATTCTTAATCAAACCAAAATTATAGCTCTTCAAGTTAAAGAGGGCGTGAATATCAGCATTACCAGTAAAAGCCCGGCGTTGGAGGACTTCATAACCATTTTTCTTCCCGTGCTGGTAGAACTGTTCTGTGAACTCATTGATTGTCGTGGCTTTGCTATATATGATGTTGTCTAATTCGGGTTCGATTGACTGGAGAAAATCAGCACGTGCCATGCGTTCTATTTGTGCCTGTTTAATTGTTTCAGTGGTTATCCTGGTTTGTTCGGTCATCAGGGATTGTATGAGGTTGTGGAACTCTTTTGTACCTTCTATGTCGGGGTATTCTGGTTTTGCATTGATTAAAACATGGTTTAGTATGAAATGGTTTGCTAGGTCATTATAACTTAAGGGTTGTGAAACTTGCATATCTGGTATGGTGTGAACGTTACCCTCTGCTATGTCTTGGGCATATAGGTCTGCTAGTTCATCATAAGATAATGGATTCATAAACCTAACTCTTCTTTAAGGCGTTTTTCTAATAACGAAAGGCATCTTTTAATACTTCTTTCAAGATCATCTTTTGGAGTGTCTTCAATTACAATTAATTCATATCCCATCTCTTTATCATCTATAGCGGCCTTTATCTGGATTATTTTATCTTCTTCCTTCATGAAATCAATCCTTCCTTTCTTAACAATTCCCTACTACGATTAACAATACCAGCATAAGGCATCGAGTTTTGAAGTACACCGTTACCAGTCTCCAAAACACCACCACCACGGCCACCGGGTACGAAATCAGGGTTACTAATATCCACTCCCTGCTTACCCGCTGCAATTGTATAAGGCTTAAAATAAGTGTTAAGTCTTAATTTCCGGTCTGCATCACTCACAGCCGGATACAGCACCTCAAGGGTACTGGCAATCTGTGCCAGTTGCAGATCATCTTCTAAGTCCGGGTCTGGGAAATGTAAATGTATCATCCCCACGCTTGATTCAAAGCCGGCGGTGATTAATTCACGGGTAAATAGTTGGTGTTCAATGTAACGACGTATCCATCCCTGATTATAATTAATAATAATCGGTAAACCATACGCACCGGTCATCTGCTCCGCAGCCACAGCCCGGTTACTGCTAGCAGATTCAAATTTACTATCTGGTGTGAAAAGGGATTGTCTTATCTCCTGTTTCAAATAGTTAAAGAGCCATGATAGATCCGGGAATTCACTGGACCCGATCATGTATGGTTTGATACCGTGCATGTGTGCTATGACATCTTTCTCTTCCCGCTCTGTAAAGTTATCCGCAGCATCTGATGTGGCTTTTTGTGCCTCTTCTGGTGTGTTGATACCTAAATCGGTTCCATCGCTTTGTACTTCAATACCAAGTGTGAGCATTGCACGTTTAACACTTTTAGGTAAACCATTTTCTATTTCACGTTTAATATCCACGTAATCGAGGACTTTGTAGACTAGGGATGTTCCTTCACCGTCTAACTCTAAATATTTTGGGTGTATAACTGCTTCCGCTGGGAAGGCAGCTTCTTTTTGTTCACCTTCAATACTTGCAAGGTCATCAAAACTTACATTATCACTATCCCAATCCGATGGGATAGGATAAACCATTGCTTGCTGTTTATAACCAAGTAAGGCCCCGGTTTCAGGGTCTACAACTTCAAGGAAATTATAATCTTTATCATCATAGGCTAACATGTCCACGTCAAGAGTTTTCTGATCCTCCGGGTTAGGCCATAACCGTATAAAACATTTGCTATCCACCATACCCTTAACGAGAGTTTCAGTCATTAAACTGTCTAAATCCCAGTTGGCTATCTTACACTTGTTAATAATATGCTCCAGGGCAGCGTCGGACACGCCGTCATCCCATTTTATACCATCATCCGGCCCCTCCCAATTATTACTGGCCATAGCGAGGGTTATTATAGATGACCAGGTGGTTGGGTCTATCTGCATGGCTTCCCGGCTGTTCTCAATAGTCCGGTTAATCCTTCGCCGGTCTGTTAGGTCGGTTAATTCCTTGTCAATGGTGTTTTCACCAGTCATAGCGGCTTTGCTTTGGGTGGCTGGTGTTCCTCTTCGTAGTCCCTGGTCGATACTGTTTATTAGTGTTATTGGGGCTGTTATGATGTTGTTGAGGCGTGTTGGTATGTTCATAGTGGATTATTCCTTCAAACTTTTTTTTGTTTTATCCCATGACAGTGAAAGTCTTAATCTTATTTTCATCTGGAATTTCTAATTCACTAAAAGCCCCTGAAAAGGCATCTACA
>CAZRYL010000038.1:0-19387 GCA_964604285.1 uncultured Methanotrichaceae archaeon | reverse complement strand
GGGCTGTATCACGCCAATGAATTGGCGGGGATTAGCCCTGCTTTCGTCCTAAAGAACGCTCCTTGCAAAGCGAAGGCTCATCTGGATCTGGCGGTTGACATCCCTGCTTGTGATCTCCATGTGTCCCGGGTACAATGTCTTGACATCGAGCCTTGTCAGCCGTTCTATCGAATTGACCAGTTGCGCCGTATCGCCGCCGTACATGTCAGTCCTTCCGATGTTCCCGTCCGGGAAGACTGTATCGCCTGAGAATAGTATCTTCTCGCTCTTCTCGTAGAGGCATACGCTGCCCTGGGAGTGGCCAGGCGTCTCAATGACCTGCAGCCTCCATTTCCCCAGATCCAGTACCATGCCCTCCTTTAGCATTTCGTCAACCTTATACTCAGGAGCTTCCTGGCCGAAGAGATATGCAACAGAGGCAAGGTCGTCGCCGATGCACCCCACCTCTTTTTCGCTCAACAAGAGCCGCGCTCCGGTGGCACTTTTCAGTTGGGGCGCTGCCCCGGAATGGTCATGATGACAGTGGGTGAGGACTATCATCTCGATCTTCGTGGGATCAATGTATCTCTTGATATTTTTTAATGTCGGCCCTGCCATCATGCCCGCGTCTACCAAAATGGGCCTCTCGTCTAATATCAGGTAGACATTGCCATCGAAGGCAGCACCGCTAACCTTATGCACTTCGACCATCGATAAACACCTTCAGGACGAATGTAATTCTTACGATATATTAGTTGGTATCAATGACGCTGATGGATGAGGCAAGCAGAGGGCGTGTGACCCAAGAGATCGATTCAGTGGCGAAGTGCGAGCAAATCGAGCCCGAAAGGCTGGCCAGGCTGGTGGCTGCAGGCCGCATAGTCATACCGAGAAACATCCGCCGAAAAGCCCTCAAGCCCATGGGCGTTGGCGAGCTTCTCACAACCAAAGTGAATGTGAACGTCGGCACATCTCAGAGCCTCGACTCTGCTGAGGCTGAGGTAGAAAAAGCCCTGGCCGCTGTGCAGGCAGGAGCCGATGCAGTGATGGATCTTTCCACTGGCGGAGACCTGGATCAGTTGCGCAGGAAGATCTTGGATGCTGTCCCCGTCCCTGTGGGGACGGTGCCAATTTACAGTGCAGCTGTCAAGAAGGACTTGACTTGCCAGGGTTTATTTGATGCCCTTGAGAAGCATGCCAGGGACGGCGTGGACTTCGTGACGGTACACGTTGGCGTCAACAAGAATACGCTGGAGCGACTGCGCCAGGACCCCAGAATCATGGGTGTTGTGAGCCGTGGCGGCTCTTTGACCATGAAGTACATCGCCGAGACGGGTGAGGACAATCCATACTATTCAGAGTACGACTATCTCCTGGAGATGGCCAGGGAGTACGATCTTACGCTCTCTTTGGGCGATGGCCTGCGGCCTGGTTGCATTGAGGACGCATCGGACAGGGCCAAGTACATGGAGTTCATAATGCTCGGCGAGCTCGTCCGGAGGGCCCGCAGGGCAGGAGTGCAGGTCATGGTGGAAGGGCCGGGACATGTGCCCGCAGATGAGATTCAGACATCAGTTAAGGCCATGAAGCACCTTTGCGACGGGGCGCCTCTGTACCTCTTGGGTCCACTGGTGACGGACATTGCGCCCGGATACGACCACATCACTGCAGCCATGGGCGGTGTGATTGCTGGCATGGCTGGAGCAGACTTCCTCTGCGCCACGACGCCTTCAGAGCACCTGGATCTGCCCACCAAGGAGGATGTGATAGAGGGCACTTACGTCACCAGGGTGGCTGCTCATGCAGCAGACCTCACAAGGCCAGGCGTGCGGGAGCGTGCGCGCGCTTGGGACCTGGAGATGGCCAAGGCCAGGGCGAATTTGGACTGGGAAGGGCAGTTTCGTGCTGCCATCAATCCGGCCAGGGCGAGGCAGATCCGCCACAGGCGCGGGGTTGAGACCGACACCTGCACCATGTGCTCAGAGCTGTGCGCAATCAGGCTTGCAAGAGAGGCGATGGAGAAAGAAGGATCTCATGTGCCGCATGAAGTGTCCGAGTAGCTCTTCTCTATGACTTCCCTTTCAGGCGCGACCTCGGCGAAGATCTGCGCCTCGAAGTGCTGCACCTCGGTGTCCTCGTCCAGCCATGCGTCGGGAGGCAGTCCAGCCTTGACGCAAGTCTGGCTCAGGAACTCCAGGGAATCAAAGCCCCACTCCGGGGCTACTTGCGGCAGCAGCAGACCTGAGAATGGTCCTTTGGTCACTATCAGACCGTCTTTTCCTACACGCACGAGTTCTGGCAGCTTCTTTTTTGGGACAGCGTAGGTCTTCGGCTTGGTGAGGATTGTGACCTCCACCTCAATTCTTTTCAGCTCGCCGGGCCGCACGCGCGGAAAGCGCGGATCGCGAGAGCAGGCGTTGATTGCCGAATCCACGATCGCTTTGCCAAGCGGCATTACGGGATAAGGATAGCCGATGCAGCCCCGCAATTCGCCCTCCATGTGCAGCGTCACGAATACGCCTCGGGGCTCATCGAAGACTGGCGGCAGGCCCTTTGTATCGATCGTCTTTCTCTCTTCGACATAGGTCGTGATGGCCTCCCTGGCCAGCCTGACAGCAATGCGACCATCTTGCAAAGTAAGCATGGCTCTTCAATTTGCACGAACGCTATTAAACCGTTATGCGACCTATTTCATATGCTTCACTAGCTTCTGGAGGAGATGTCGGATGCAAATGCCCGTTGTATTTGCCTCTTCAGCTCAGAGCATACCAGTATTCGTATTCGTGCTCCCAGTTCTCTTTGTTCATCTTCACCAGGTTCTGGAAGTACTTCCTGTTTGCTTCCTGTATCTCTCTTTGCTCTGGATAGTCGCGCCTGGTTGATACGTCCTCTACAAGAGTCCTGCCAAGCTGGAAGGCCTTTTTCTCTGCTTCTTCGAGTGCCTCCGGTCCTTTTGACATCTGAACTCCTGCACTTCCTGTTACGAAAGCCCCGAAGTTCAGCAGCAGAGCATCCAGATAAGTCGTGACCTGATCGAAGTTGTTGCCACCGCTGGCCACGCTGCTGCAGTACTTTCCGGCCAAGAGCTGACAGTGAACGGCATCAGCCATGCGGTCAATCATCGTTTTCATCTGTGCAGTCACTGAGTTGAAATAATTGGGTGATCCCCAGACCATGCCATCTGATGCCAAAATCTTCTCATAAAGCCCCTGAAAGTCGTCCTTGTGCACACACTCGCCTTTCTTGAAGCAGACCTGACAGGCATTGCAGTACTCGATCTTAAGCTTGCAGATGTCCACAAGCTCTACCATTGCCCCCGAAGCCTTCGCCCCGTCAAGCACAGCCTGCACCAGCTTCAAAGTCGTGCTCTTGGAGCCTCTTGGGCTCGCGCAGAGCCCCATGATCTTCATTTTCATTTATAATCACCATTCGTGAGATGGACACTCATGTGACTACTGCCTTCTTAAAGACTCGCCAGGCCACCAGGAACATTATTGAGGCGAAGGCAGCCAGAGCCAATAGCGAGAGGATTATGTCATTTATAGTGTAGACATAATGAGCACCGATGGCATAAAAATCGTTGCCTATGGCAAAGTAGCGCACTCCATTGACCAGATGGGTCAGGGGATTAAATTGTGACATGACTCTAATGGGTCCAGGGAAAGCGTCTATTGGATAGAGCGCATTGCTGGCGAAGAACAGAGGCAATGTGAGGAGGGTTATAACTGCCTGCAGACCTTCTGGCGTCTCCATGGTCATGGAGATTGCCGAGGAGAGAAAGATGAATCCAATAGAAAAGATGCCCACGAAGAGCAATATCCCCAAAATGGCACCTGCTGTCTGAATCGTTGTATAGCCTGGAAAGAACCGAACTCCGATAAACAAGCCGAAGCCCATGATGACCATCACCTGTATGAATGATTTAGTCATGCCAGAAAGGCCTATGCCGATGATGATGTGGTTTCTTGGCATCGGGCTGGCCAGTAGCTCTCTCATCAGCCCCCAGTTCTTGTCGAAAAGCAGGCTGATACCTCCAAAGAGGCTGGTGAAGAGCGTGGTGAGAGCGATTACACCTGCGCCCATGAAGGTAAGATAGGAAATTGTGATAGCTTCTTCAGGAACCACCATGAGGGAACTGAGCCTCGAAAAGTTGTTGGACATGGCTGCCCCGTACAGGGCCATCCACAGGGCAGGCTGGACCAGGGATGCCACAAGTGCGATCTTGAACCTGACAAACCTCAGCATGTCACGCCAATAGATGGTCACGAACTCAAAAGCCATTTTTATCGGCCCCTCCTGGGCTGGATTCTGTGCAGCTTCTCCGCCCCTGCGTTTCGAATGTCCCTGCCGGTGTAATGCACGAAGACGTCATCCAATGTCGGCTTTTTCAGGTTCGCTCCGATGATCTTTATACCGCCATCCCTTAGCCGGTTCATGATGAGTGGTAGGCAGTGCGTGCCATCTGTGTTGATGGTGATGGCCAGCCCATGGGCGGCGAACTTGACATCCATGACAGCTTTTATGCCCTTGAGCATATTCATGGATGCTTCGTCGTCGCTGGTCTCCAGGTAGATCATATCTCTTCCAAGGGCATTCTTGAGTTTCGCTGGATTGCCGGAAGCAATTATCTTGCCATGATCTACGATGTCGATCCAGTCGCTGACCTGGTCCGCTTCGTCCATGTAATGCGTG
Organism: uncultured Methanotrichaceae archaeon; assembly: GCA_964604285.1. Lineage (GTDB taxonomy): Archaea > Halobacteriota > Methanosarcinia > Methanotrichales > Methanotrichaceae > Methanothrix. Next base: position 14,716 of record CAZRYL010000038.1, on the reverse strand, counting down.
GTAAGAAATATGGTAGTGCCAGAATCGTTAACCAATTTTATGTAGTCCCAGAGCCTGCGCCTGGTTTGAGTGTCAAGGCCGATGGTCGGTTCGTCCAGGAAAAGCACTTTGGGCCGGGTCATCAGCCCGCGGCCTATCTCCAGACGCCGCTTCATGCCACCGGAGAGATTGCGAGTGCGAACATCTCTCTTGTCCTCAAGCTCCACCAGCTTTATGATCTCATCAATTCGTCGCCTTCGCTCGTCTCTTTGCATGGAGTATATTCTTCCATGCAGCTCAAGTGTCTCACGGACAGTGAGATCGCGGTCCAAGGTTTCGTCTTGGAATACAATGCCGATGCTCCTTCTCACCTGTTCAGGCTGGGTGGCAAGGTCGTATCCAGCTATGGAAACAGAGCCTTTTTGCACTGGAAGCAGGGTGGTGAGGATATTGATGACTGTGCTCTTGCCTGCGCCATTTGGTCCAAGGAATGAGAATATCTCGCCTTCCCGAACAAAAAAACTGATGCCATCTACTGCCTTGAAGTTGCCATAGCTGTACTCCAAGCCATTGACCTCAATGATGTTTTCCATTGTCATAATAGTCCTAAGGCCTGTTTTATATTGCTGCGATTCTATATCTAGTTTGAGCCTGAAGCACCTTGTGGGAAAGGCTAAATTTCCAGCCCAAGTGCTGGCTCATCACGAAAAGATTGATCTCCAAGGAGAGTTCCTAATTTTGAGGAATAGGTGCTAGCCATGAGTCAGACTGAGGCCATCGAGAAAGCGAAGGAGCACTTCGCAAAGCTGCTGGAGGAGCAGCTTGAGCGTGTTGATCAGATGAAGTCCAAAGATGCCTGGGTGGATTACAGCAGGCTTGTGCCAATCGTCATAGGCGTGGTTGGCGGCGATGGGATCGGCCCTTACATCACCAAAGAAGCTGTGCGTGTGCTAAAATACGTGCTGGCACGGGAGATGGCTTCAGGGAAGGTCCAGCTCAGGGACATTCCCGGCCTCACCATCGAGGAGAGAGCTGCGGCCAACAAAGCCCTTCCAGAAGATGCGCTTGAGGCCTTGAAGGAGTGCCATGTCATCCTCAAAGGCCCCCTCACCACACCCAAGAAGGGCGATCCCTGGCCGAACCTGGAGAGCGCCAACGTATCCATGCGCCGAGAGCTGGATCTCTTTGCCAACGTTCGGCCTGTTAAGGTTCCGGAGCAGGGGATCGACTGGATCTTCTACAGGGAGAACACTGAGGGCGAGTACGTCCTGGGCAGCAAGGGCTTCAATGTGACAGACGACCTGGCTGTGGACTTCAAGGTCATAACCACCCCAGGCGCAGAGCGCATAGTTCGGCTGGCCTTCGAGTACGCCCGCAAAAACGGCATAAAACGCGTCTCTGCGGTCACTAAGGCCAATGTCATAAAGACGACTGACGGAAAGTTCCTGGAGACCGCCAGGCGCGTGGCCAGGGAATTTCCAGACATCCAGTTCGACGACTGGTTCGTGGACATCATGGCAGCAAAGCTGGTTGACGAGAAGCGCAGGAAAGACTTCAAGGTCATAGTGCTGCCAAATCTATACGGAGATATCCTGACAGATGAGGCTGCTGAGTTTCAGGGAGGCGTTGGCACGGCGGGCAGCGCCAACATCGGCAAGCGTTATGCCATGTTTGAGGCCATACACGGCTCCGCCCCGCGAATGGTGCAAGAGGGGAGGGCGATTTACGCGGATCCGGCCAGCATGATGAGGGCCTGCGTGATGCTGCTTCGCCACATCGGCTTTGTGGATCAGGCGAGCAAGATGGAGATGGCTCTGGACATATGCGGCCTGTTCGAGAAGAAGGTCGTCATCACTGGCCGGGCAGGTGGTGCAACCGGCGCGCAGTTTGCCGACTACGTGATGGAGACGCTGAAGGATCCGGGGCTTGAGAGCCGCTGGAGGAGCTTCCAGAGGTAGTTTTAGAGGGTAAAGCTTTAGCCGAATAAGGCCATTATTTTTTCTGTGGAAAAACTCGCTGAAGCATTTCTAAATATTTCTCCGATCTTTGCGATTGGAAAGGAGGCCGGGCAGGTTTGACGATCTTTGGGGTAGATATCGCCAGCGGCTCGCCACACAGTCGTCAGAGTCCAAGTTACTCGCTGGCGATTTTGGATGGTGATACCGTCAACTGCCACCACATGATCAGCAGGCACAAGCTTACCAGGCTCATCCGGGAGCACCAGCCGGAGATAGTGGCCATGGACAATGTCCACGAGCTGGCCTCGAATCGAAGGGAGCTCATAAACTTCCTGAGGCTGATGCCTGCCACCACAAAGCTCGTGCAGGTTACCGGAGCGGACCGTCCTGAGCCTCTGGTCAAGGTGGCCAGATGGCACGGCATCACCTTTGACAGGACGAAATCACTGGAAGAGGCCGAGGCCTGCGCCCGGCTGGCTGCCAAGGGCGTGGGTGCAGTCCTCTCGGCATTCGAGGACCGGACCTGGATCAAGGTCAGCAGAAGGCGTTCGCCTGGGCGCGGAGGGTGGAGCCAGAATCGCTATTCACGTAAGATTCATGGCGCAGTCAAGGGGCTGGCGCGCGAGGTGGAAAGGCAACTGCATGAGTCAGGCCTAGAGTTCACATGCCGGACAGTTGAGGGCCTGGGTGGCTACACCAGGGCTGAGTTTGTGGTGGAAGCGGCGCGCGACAAGGTTCACTTGGATCCCGGCTATTACTGCGATGCACAGTTGAAGGTGCAGAGCATCGAGCGACCTGATCTTCAGTTCAAACCACTTTTGCAGAGGCGAGGATACATTATCGTAGGCCTGGACCCTGGCACGACGACGGGCATTGCAGCCTTGAATTTAAGCGGCGAGCTCATCGACCTCATAAGCGCACGAGCGATGTCATCGTCCGATGTCATCGAATGGATAGCTGCGCGTGGAAGGCCGCTGGTGGTTGCAACAGACGTCTTTCCCACGCCTGGTGCCGTTGAGAAGGTGAAGCGCGCCTTCAATGCGGTCCTCTTTTCGCCTGGAATGGACGTTCCGGCTGAAGAGAAGATAGCAATGGCCAGGGAATTCGGATACAAAAACGACCACGAACGCGATGCCTTGGCAGCTGCAGTAAGTGCTTTTAAAAAATATAAAAACAAGTTCCTGCTGGTGGAAAAGAAGGTTCCCCAGGAGATCGATCCAGATGAGGTGAAAGCGCTGGTTGTCAAAGGCTATTCAATCGAGAATGCCATAGCCGAGTTCACAGAGCTTCCGGAGCCCGAGATCAGACAGCCCGCAATACAGGGAGCAGTAGATGTGGCACCAGATGTTGCAGCCCTGAAAGGTCAAAACATGCAGCTAGCAGAGCAGGTGAGGACGCTTCGCTCCTATCTGGATGAGCTTCGGGCTGAGATGGCCGAGAAAGATGCTGGCATGAGCGCACTGAGAGCCAAAATCGAACGGCTGAGGGACAAGACTGCCCGCGAGATCAAGCGCGACCAGGAGATCAGGATTCGAGAAAAAGAAATCGAGCGACTGCGCTCGATTCTGCGCTCAGAGAGAAAATACATCAAGAAACTGAAAAAAACGCTCTCACGCCAGAAGAAAATGGAGAGCATCGAGGAGGCGAAGGGCATGAGGCGGCTGAAGATGCTGGATGCTTTCTCTCGCGAGGCAGTGGCTTCAGCCCAGGAGCGCTGGGGTCTGGAGGTGGGGGATATAGTTTTATTGCTGGATGCCAGCGGCGGTGGCAGGACTGCGGCAGACCTGCTCATTGAACGGGGAATTGGGGCAATAGTTACCGATAGCGATATGGTGCCGGCTGTGCGAGAGCACTTTTACGAGAAGGGCATCCCTGTCTTCTCAAGATTGGAGCTACCAGTGCAAATGATCGACAACCTGCCGTTCATTCGACCGGAGGATTTAGATGCAGCCATGGCCCGCTGGAAGGTGCAGATGAAAGAGCGCCAGGCTGCACGCCAGGCGGAAAGACTGGAGAGCATCATTCAGGAGTACCGTGTGGAGAGGAAGAAGGAGGAGAAGAGAAAGCTGAAGACAGGCTAGCTGTTCGGCGTCAAGAATGACCGGCTTTTTGGTTACGCAACCTATGTTTGTTTACTTGATTGACTGAATAAATCTTACAATTCGCAATTATCTGGCAAGATTTGTGCGCAGAGGATTCCTGCGATGGCCTGAGGACTTCTTGGTCACATCTGGACGATCAGGGGAGACGATGATGTTCAAGGTGTCTTTTCAATGATATGAGTACAGGACCCGCGATTTAGGACCAGCCATAACAAACAGCGAAAAACCAAAAATTATATTTGATGACGAAAGAAAAGGGCTGCTTAAGTGAAGAGATTAAGAAGGATTGATTGATGAGAGAAAAGAGCACATGGGAAGAGTTCTTTGATGCGCATGCGCCGATATACGAGGATAACGTGTTTACGAAGAATACTATCCGAGAGGTGGATTTCCTGATTGATGAATTGTCGCTGCAACCGGGCTGCTCGATCCTCGACGTCGGATGCGGTACAGGACGCCACTGTATTGAGCTGGCCCGTCGAGGCTATAAGGTCACCGGGCTTGACTTATCCTCGGAGATGCTATCTAGAGCTGCAGATGCTGCCAAGTTTGCAGGTGTAAATGTGAACTGGATCTGTTCGGATGCAACTCAATTCTCACTGTCAGGGGAATACGATGCTGCGATTTGCCTATGTGAGGGGGCTTTCGGCCTCCTTGGCCAGAGGGACGATTCGATTGATCAGCCACTGTCCATCCTGTGCAATATCTCCAGAAGCCTGAAACCACAGGCAAAAGTCGTCCTCACTGTCCTGAACGCAATGGCATTGATCCGCAGACATACAAATGAAGATGTTGCAAAGGGACGCTTTGACCCTTTGAACATGGTTGAGTCGTCAGAATGTCAACCCCGAGAGGGACTCTTACCCATTGCGGTTCGAGAGAAGGCCTTCGTACCAACTGAGCTTGTTCTGCTCTTCCGCCTTGCGGGCATGTCTGTGCTCAACATATGGGGTGGAACCGCTGGGAACTGGGGCAGAAGGACTCTCGATTTGGACGAGATTGAGATCATGATCGTGGGAGGAAAAACTGCCGAACCATTGGCGTCAGGCTATGCAAGATGGCGTGCCTCAGCCTAATAGGAATCATTGAGCGATAATTATTTACCAGCCATGAGCAATTTATTGCTATGCTTGTGTATAATAGTAATATCAATTTTTAAGTCTATGCGGTTTGAGCGCGGAAAAATACAAAAAACTGGCTGTGAGCTGTCAATGGCAGAGCTGACCGATAAAACAGGCCTCCGGGAGCGGCTGGGCTTCGACCAGGAATTTGGATTTTCAGAAATTCGCAAAATCCTGATCCTCCTGGCCCTGCTGGCATTGCTGGTCATCATCGTGGGAGTAGCCATAACCTTCGGAGCCTATAATATCTCTGTCTTCGACGTCTACAGAATCGTGATGGCCCATGTATCTCCCTTCGGAGACTTCTCGGGGATCACCAGGCTGCACAACACCATCGTCTGGGAGCTGAGAATCCCGCGTGTGCTCTTGGCTGTGGTCGTGGGAACAGCTCTGGCCACGGCAGGAGCAGTCTTTCAGGGGTGCTTTCGAAATCCTCTGGTCGAGCCCTTCATCCTGGGCGTATCGTCGGGAGCGGCCTTTGGAGCCGCCTTGGGCATCGTCTTCGTGGATTTCTTTTTATCCATTCAGTTCTCTGCCTTCCTCTTCGGATCTCTGGCCGTTGCCATGGCCTATTTCCTGGCTCACGTACGGAATGAGACTCCAGTCGTCACCCTCATCCTGGCAGGAGTGGTCATAGGTTCCATCTTCGAGGCCATGGTCTCCATCCTCAAATACACGGCTTCAGATGCCGCCCTAAGAGAGATAGTCTTCTGGCTGATGGGCGGCTTCTACTACGCCACTTGGAACGATGTCTACCTGTTGGTGCCAATCATCGTCCCAAGCTTCCTGATCATGTGGGCCTTGGGCTGGAAGCTAAACATCCTCTCCATGGGAGATGATGAGGCCAAAGCCCTGGGAGTCAATCCGGAGAAGTACAAACTGGCCTTGATAGTCTTGGCCACACTGGTCACCTCACTTGCGGTCTCCACTGTGGGAATAATCGCCTGGGTGGGCTTGATGATGCCTCATGCCACGCGCATGATGCTGGGCCCAGATCACCGCTACGTGATTCCAGCCGCAGCCATGCTTGGAGGCTCCTATCTACTGGTCTGCGACACCATTGCCCGCACTCTCACCAGCGCTGAGATACCTGTGGGAATCATCACGTCCATTCTGGGAGCACCATACCTGTTCTATCTTCTCAGAACACGGGGGAGCGCGGTACTGGGATGACTCCAATGCTGGCGGTCAGAGATCTTCATTTCAATTACGATGGAAGGCCGATCCTGCAGGGCGTCTCTTTCGAGGTGGAGGAGGGGGAGCTGTGCGGGCTATTCGGCCCCAACGGCTGTGGAAAGACCACTCTTTTCAGATGCTGCCTGAATTTCCTGAAGTTCCACAAGGGCACAGTGACGATGGATGGAAAGGACATAAAGGATCTCGGGGTGGAGAGCATGGCCAAGATCGTTGCCTATGTGCCTCAAGAGCACAAGCCTCCTTTTCCCTATCTGACACGGGAGGTGGTGCTGATGGGCAGAACACCCCGCTTAAAGGGGATTTTCAAAATCAGCAAAGCTGACAAGAAGAAAGCATCAGATGCCCTCGATCTGCTGGGGCTAACTGAGATTGCCGACCGTCCCTACAATCAGCTATCAGGAGGTCAGCGCCAGATGGTGCTCATGGCCCGGGCCATAGCCCAGGAGACTCCCATCATGTTTCTGGACGAGCCGACCTCAGCGCTGGACTTCAGCAATCAGATCCGCATCTGGAGGATAATGCAAATGATTGCAAAACGTGGTGTGACGATTCTCGCCTGCAGCCATGACCCCAACCATGTCAGCTGGTTTTGCGATAAAGTGGTGGTGATGAAGGACAACTGCATTCTCAGGGAGGGCTCTCCTCACAACGTAATCAACGAAGCTGTCCTAGATGAGATCTACCGGGATGTATGTGCTGTCAGGAATATCGGCGAGGCGAGGATCGTCCTTCCTAAGGATGTGGCGCTCAGGAATGACGCCTCTGGCCAGAGAAGCAGATCGGATCTGGTCGATCGATGTTAGATCCACAAATTGGTAATGTACGGGCAAACAGAGGCACCTAGTATTTAGTATGGATGAAAATTAATCGCAAAATCCCTCTGGGCATCGGGAACCCTGGCCCTGCCATTGACCCGGAGGGCGAGGCAGGTTACGGAGATTGAGCCTTCTTTGGGGGCTGAGCGATAAGGAACATGAGGGTGCTATCCGGGTATATCTGGAAAGCCGGAGGCGAAGAGGGTTACGGTTAGGAGGGAGGACGCCACGACATACGTGAGGATCTCATGGAGTATGGAGAGGGAGTTGTCAGCCATCCTGAAAGGTCGCAGGATCAATCTTTTGACTGCTGATGCTCCGAGCCCGTCATTTTCGGGATCAGGTTCTGAGATAGGCCAGCGTTGGGTATGCTGAAGGACCGGCCAAGATTTCCTGAATAGCTCGACAACCACATCACGCGCTGCATCAAGCCTACAAAAGGATTATAATGTTATAGTATTATAAGGCTATATTATGTCTACCACAATACAGGTCAAAGATGATGTTCAGGAGATGCTCGACAGGCTAAAGAAGGAGATCGATGTCAAATCCTACGACGAGGTCATAAGATACCTGTTCAGAAAGGCCAGGAGAATGGAGGGCACGCACTTTGGCAGCCTGCCCAGACTGGAGTCATTCAAGAGGGAGGAGCTTGACCGTCTTGATTGATTCCTGGGCCTGGATTGAGTATTTCATGGGTAGCGATGCAGGCGCGGTCGTGAGGGCCTATATTGATGACGACCAGGAGATCGTAATCAGCACAATCAACTTGTCCGAGGTCTACCACTGGATCCTCAGATACTACGATTTGAAGACGGCTGAAGAGAAGAGGCTGGCCATGAAGGAGAGATGCATTTTGATTGACGTAGATGAGGAGGTCGCAGTCAGTGCTGCCAGTATCAAGCACGATCTCAAGTGGGGGCTCGGGGACTCGATAGTCTATGCCACTGCCAGACTCAAAGGCTCAAAGGTTGTGACGGGGGATTCGGACTTCAAGGGTATGGAAGATGTCATCTTCCTGGGTTGACTTCTATCCAGTGAGCAACCAACTTGCCCGTCAGAGGTTCAAGTTATCTCATAGATAACACAGTCTTCATTTCAGCAGTCAAGCGCGGATATACCAAGAGCACTGGATCTATGAAACAGGATGCTCTGCCCCTTTAGGCGCATGGGAGGAAGTCACATATCCTGTGTTGATAATAGTTCGGAGCTTATTGTTGGTCACCTTCCCATTATCTGCTATCCTGTTATGGAGGATATTCAGCCAGCCAGCGATTGAAAAGCATAACGATTAAATATCCACACATATCTAAATTTATTTGATTCTTGTGGCTGATAAATCATACACTCATATGCAATATCAAAAGGTTGCAGGGGCGTTGCTGTTCATTGTAGGCGTGCTGGCCTTCCTGGGGATCATCACCGCCGAGACCCTCTATCCAGGCTACAGCACGGCTCAAAACCAGATAAGCGATTTGGGCGCTACACAACCTCCGAATAGCATAATTGTGCAGCCATCTGCAACCATCTTCAACAACACGATGATAATATCCGGCCTCTTAATCATCGCTGCAGCCTATTGCATTCATCGCGCGTTCAGAAGCCGCGCCGTCACCATCTCTATGGCCCTCTTCGGCATTGGCATTTTAGGCGTGGGAACCTTTCCAGGAAATTATGGAGGCCTGCACGCGATCTTTGCATTGCTAACCTTCGTTACCGGAAGCTTATCGGCCATCGCAGCCTACAAGGTGGAGACATCCCCATTCCGGTACTTTTCAGTAATACTGGGAGCAATCTCGCTATTAGACCTGTTTCTATACTTCATCCTCGGGGATTCGAGCCCATTTGTCGCCTTCGGCCTTGGAGGATTGGAGCGGTGGATAGGATATCCGATCTTGCTCTGGGTTACAGGCTTTGGCGGCTACTTGATGGGTTGTTCCCATTAACTTGATAATCGAGTGTTGCGGTATAGAATTGAAGAGGCTTTTTCCTCATGGTCAAATAGAGACTTTATGGCAAGTTAATCCAAAGCTAAGCGCCAGGGCCGCTCGCTGGAGGAGATAAGGCACATTCATGAGAAGTATCCTATCACCATTACCGACGCAGCGAACAGGAATGTGACAATATACAAGCCGGTGAATACTATTGTGTCACTGCCATCCTGGTCGTATGAGCCTATCTTCATATTGGATGGTCTGGACAAGGTATCTGGTGTGACCAATACGGCTCAGGAGACCTACGTATGGATTCCTGAGATGACCACTAAGTCAACAGTAGGAAAGTATAATGAGATAGACTACGAAAAGATAATTGAGCTTCGACCTGATATGGTGATAACAGGAAATCCCAAGAAGGTAAATGTTTCAGAGGAGAAGTTCAATCCAGCGGGAATTCCTTTCGTGGTCCTGCCATTCAATAATCCGAAGGACTTCGAGAAAGAGCTGAAGGCCCTGGCCAGCATATTGGGGAGAGATGAGAGAGCCGAAGAGTTCCTTTCATGGCGACAGGGCTATTTGGATCAACTACTGGAGAGAGTTAACGCTATAAAGCCTGAAGAGAGACAAAAGGTTTACGGAGAGAGCAATGGTCATGCCTTCTGGGCAGCCACAAACGCCTCTGGATTCCATAAGGCCATTGCAATGGCCGGAGGAGACAACATTGCGGCCAATCTGGTGGGTCAACCCTATTATGTCGATGTCGAGCCGGAGTGGGTGCTGAAAGAAAATCCTGATGTTGTGGTAATAGCTGCAACCATGGCTGACCAGGTTCCCGGACCCGATCTGAACTACGATGCCCCGGCGAATGCTACAGAAGGCCTTGTGAAGTATCTGGAAGAAGTGCGAAATAGAACAGGACTCAAGGGCACTAACGCGGTAAAAGATGGTCGGGTGTACCTACTGTATGGATACTGCACAGAAGCGGTAACGAGGAGCTTTATCGGAGCCTATTACATGGCCAAGTGGTTCTATCCTGAGCAGTTCAAGGATATAGATCCCGATGCCATCCACAGGGAGTACTTCGAGAAGTGGCTGGGAGTGCCTTACAAGGGGATATGGGCGTACCCGCGGGCGAGCTGAACGCCTTGGAAGTCAAGAGGAAGGATCGAGGCCGTAAATGATCGACTGGAACTCCGTCTGGAAGCTTACCCTGCTCGCCTCTCGCCAGGGAAACCTTGAGAACGGCTACGAGAAGGAGGAAGCTGCAGAGCGGTATGATCGGTCTGAGATAGCAAGGCAAGACGGCGAGAGAAGGGCAGCAGCCCTGGAGATCGATCCCGGCTGGTCGGTCCTGGACATCGGTGCAGGTCCTGGAACTCTGGCCCTGCCTTTATCCCGGAGGGCAAGACAGGTTACGGCAGTTGAGCCGTCATTAGCGATGGTGAAACGGCTTGAGAGGCACATCGCTGAGGAGGGGATCTCTAACATCCGGATTCTGCCAAAGAGGTGGGAGGACCTTTCCGACGAAGAGGTGGGCGAGCATGATCTGGTCATAGCCTCCTATTCCCTTTCCTTTCTTGATATGCGAGAGGCGCTGCTCAAGATGGATCGGCTGGCCAGGCGGCAGGTCATTTTATACTGGTTTGCAGGCGTGCCCTCCTGGGAGAGGGTAAGGGTGGATCTATATCCCCGGATCTTCGGTCGGGAGCACATCTGCCACCCGATGAGCGATGTACTCTTCAATTTGCTCTATAGCCTCGGGATCTATGCAGATGTTCAGATGTTGGATGAGACTGAATTTCCGAGGAATTATGAGAGCCTAGATGAGGGGATCTCCGAGCTGCGGAGGGCCCTGGGGCTGAAAACTCAGGAGCACGACAGAGTGATAAGGGACTACCTAGTAGAGACGGGGGCACAGGGATGGAGAGCGGATTATACTAGAGGACGATACTGTTCACATGAGGATATCGTGGGGGGCAGATATGCAGACATCATTGGATTCTGCTCTACCAATTGAAAATGACGTTTTTACTCCGTTCCAATGACAGATCACCTTGAGAAGTCGATCCAATTTACCATAATTTTTTCATATTTGATCTTAATTCGTAATATTTATATCATAAGACTTCATAAGATCGTCTGGTCTTTAACTTGAGGCAGCAGGAGGAATAAAGAGATGAATTGGATGAAATGCGTTCTAGCCCTGATGCTATGCTTATCGCTGGCGATTTTGCCAGGCATAGGTGTAGATGGTTTTCCCAAAACAATCGTGGATTCAGCTAACAGAACAATAATCATTGAAAAGCCAGTTGAAAAGATAATCCCCATGAATTCCTGGGCGTATGAGCCGATATTCATACTGGGGGCAACAGAAAAATTGATAGGTGTTACTAATACTGCTCAAGATGAGTGGTCAGAAGTGATTCCTGCCATGAAGGAGAAATCCACAATTGGGCCATGGAGTGAGATGGATTATGAAAAAGTGATAAAACTTCGCCCTGATGTAGTCCTAGTCGGTTTTGGGAATATTAAAACTGCAGAGGAAAAACTGAACCATGCAGATATCAAGGTCATCTATCTGAATTTTAAGGACAATGGCACATCGCTACAAACGTTGGCTAATATTATGGGACCCAACGAGGAGAATAGTGCTGGGGAGTTCATCACATGGAAAACCAAATACGAAGATCAATTGAGAAATATTATTTGCGAAATAGGATCTGAGGACAGAGTTAGAGTCTACGGAGAAAGCAACTACCAGCTCTGGTACGCTGGTGGAAATGAATCTGGGCTGAACAGAGCTATATCGGCAGCTGGTGGTAGAAACATAGCATCAAACCTGTCTGGCTCATTCCTAGAAGTCGATCCAGAATGGGTTTTAAAAGAAAATCCACAGGTCATTGTTATGGCTGAGACAAACACAGGACCAGAATCATTTACAGGATACACCAAAAATGATACAAATGCTGCAGTTCATTATTTGCAGGAGATCTCCAACAGGACTGCAATAAATAAGACTGATGCCGTTAAAATGAATAAGATCTTCGTAATAAACGGCTACCTTACTGAAGTTGGCACCAGGAACTTCATCGGGGCTTACTATCTCGCTAAATGGTTCTATCCGGAGAAGCTTAAGGAGATCGACCCCGACGCGATCCATAAAGAATATTTCGAGAGATGGTTGAGAGCAACGTATAGGGGTATCTGGGCTTATCCAAAGACCAGTTGATACAGTTCACAAGAGATAGCAAGTCACACTGTAATGCCCTGCATCGTTATCGATACGTAGATTTATAAATTTATTTTTTTGAAATTAATACAAAAATAGTTTATAATAACACATTATCAGAAAACTATTTAAGGTCGTAAAACAATCATAAGTTTAACAGGCTTATGATTAGAAAGAATCAGAATAGGTATAATAAATAGACTATATTGAGGTCCTATGAATATTCATGACAAATAAAAAAAGGAGGTGATATAATGGATAGCAAGCCTAGCGTTGAGTGGAGATTGGACGTAGAGGAGTTCAATTTTGCTGGATGCATGCACAATTGTCCCGCTATAAAAGTGCAAGCCGAATAAATATAATGGGCAGGATTAGCCCTGCCCATTTATTGTATATGGATGGTATAAAAATGTATGTGCCTAAGAGCCCATTGGTCCTTGGAGTCCAAATTACAGATCGCTGTAACCTAAATTGTCCTCATTGTAACGTTGATGCAAATCAAAAAGGCCGCTCACTGCCACAAGATATTGTGCTTTCGATAATCGACGAAGCAGTTCGTATAGGGGTCAAAGAGCTAATTTTGGGCGGAGGAGAAGTCCTTCTTTATGATGATTTTTTTATAATAAGTGATTTTGCCCTATCGAAAGGATTGAATTTATCGTTTTCTTCGAATGGGTTACTTATTCCGGAAAAGATACATCAAATTTCTAAACTTCAAAAATATAATACCATTATAAGAGTTGGAATAAGTCTGGATGGCCCTACCCCTGAAATACATGGCTATTTCCGTCCGATAGAAACATATGAGTCTGCGCTTAATGCTATTCAAATTTTGCAGAAATCCAATATATCGACACATGTATTATGCGTACTAAACAAATCCAATATAAATTTTATATCAGATTATCTAAAATTTTTGGCGAATAGAAATATTTATAACGTTAGGTTCATCCCTTTTATGCCAACAGGACGAGGCAAAAAATATAAGGATGAAATGTTAACGCCTGATCAATTTTATAATATTTTAAATGAAAAACAAAAGATGAATGAAAATTATGGCATTAATATTGGGCTATCTATACCTTGGGATTTCTTATTATCTCCACCAGAAAAACGTGTACCTCACCCATGTGAAGCTGGATATCTGCGCCTATGGATAAATTCAAATGGAGATATGTTTCCTTGTTCATATATGTCCGACATTCCAATTGGCAATATTTATCACGATTCGATTGGTGATGCATGGCTAAATTCATCGATAATGAAAAAATTCAGAGATCCAGGGTTACTTAAAGGTGCCTGCGCAACTTGCGATTATCGCGATAGCTGCAGAGGTGGATGTCGCGGCTTAGCCTATTTCTTGGAGGGTGATTATCTTTGTGCCGACCCATATTGTCAACATGTACGCCAAAAAAAGCTGCAATAATTGAGCGAAAAGAGGATGAAAAGACAGTTCTCTATTGTGGACACCGTGTATTAGTTATGGGAGAATATGCTGCAGAAATTTGGAATCTATGTGATGGAATCCGTACTATTGGAGAAATCGCGGAGATAGTAAATAATAAATATAATGTGCCGCATGAAAAAGCAACTTCAGATATATTAAACTTTATTAAGAAATTATATGATGGGAATTTAATCATTCTATAGCATTGAATAGCGAGGTTTTATGAATTTAGGTATACATTTATTAGTGTTGGAGGTTACTGGGCGGTGCAATCTTTCTTGCAGTTACTGCTATAGGGGTAATAGCTCTAATATAGATCTCGTGAATTCTGCACTCCTCTTATGTCAATTATCGAAAATCAAACCGTATTCCATAGCTATTTCTGGAGGAGAGCCCCTATTATTAGGCAATTTATTTATTTTATCAGAAGAGTTAAGAAAATATTGCAAAAGATTAATTTTAACGACTAATGGTACTTTGATTCGAAAATATCCTAAGGAATATTTTGATATATTCGATGAGGTGCAGATAAGCTTAGATGGAGAGCGGCAAGTTCATGAAAACTTTCGAGGGAAAGGCAGTTTTGATGCTGCAATTAATGCAGCTCATTACTTGAACGAAACTGTACCCGTTTCTCTACTTAGCACAGTGGGATCCGATAACTTTGGCAAAATAGAACAGATAGCAGAGATTGCCAAGAAACTTAAACTCACTCCAAAAATAGGCCGAATGTGTGGATTCAGTCACAGCAGTTTCTCTCCCATAGATGATCCAAATACATGGAAGTCTATTCTAGCAGAATCTACTAAGTATAGCATACTTAATGACGATCCTCTTAACTTCTGGTTTGACGAGAAAAAGAAATCATCCATGAAGCCAAACAAGATCGTCGGCGGCTGCACAGCGGGAATTGCCGGAGTGGCCATCTCTC
>CAZRYL010000037.1:0-19775 GCA_964604285.1 uncultured Methanotrichaceae archaeon | reverse complement strand
CAGTCTGTGGCTAAAGCCTAGATGCCCGCCAATTTATTGGCGGGAGTAGTCACCAACATTTTTCACACACCGCATGGTTGAAATATCGTAAAAAATAGGAGAAGAAAGGTCCTCACTCAACGGGCTTGACGTAGTCGTTTCTCAGAGTAAGGGCCGTTCTGTAAACAGGTCCAACGAAGCTCTTCTCCTTTGAGTCCTTGCCCCTGGGCAGATCCTTGGCCTCGACCACGCGGGTGTCCATGCCCGTATCAGCCCGGATCAGCCATTCTGTGATCTCTGAGGGATCTTTGAGGTTAAGAGTGACCTTGCCATCCTTATCCGTCACCGCCTCCAGCTTTGTGTCATTGCCGACCCGCTCGGCAGTCACTGTTATGTTATCGAAGGGCTTGCCCTGGTAGAGCACCTGGAACTGGAAATCGCCCTTTCCAACCGTGGTGATGTTGTCCAGTGGCACGATCTCCAGTGTTTGGCCAATTGGCTTGGAAGCAAGCGAAAAGTCGGCATCAGGAGCCGCTATGAAGGCTTTGCCATAGCAGTGCTTGGGATAAGACCTCTCTACATACCAGTCGCTGGCCCAACCGGTTGTGTTCAGCTCCGTCCAGTTGATCTCATCTGCAAACTTATGCTCCCAGTAGCCAGTAGCTGGTGGATTGGTGATGAAGTGGGTCCATGACCCTTCGGTATGGTAGATGTCGATGATGTACAGGCCCGGTTCGTTCACATCGAAATCATAGAACTTCCAGAAGCCTTGTGTTGCTGTCTTCTCGTCCAGAGTATGGTTCAATACAGTTCCTGTCTGGCTTATGATCTTGACGAAAGCAAAGCCCTCGGGAAGCTCTGCAGATGATGTATTGTGGCCGCTTCCAATGGGCAAATAGACCTCATCGCCAACCTCTGCCCATCCGGAAATGGGCCTGATGAAGGTCTCGTGGGCGTTCGCCGTCATGCTACACAGTAGCACTAATAAAATATAGCTTATTAATATCGATCTCAATTTCACTACCTCTACATGATAATAGTAATACTAAATATATAAGGATTACTACCAAAAACCAAAAGAACTGTTTGAGGTGATGAAACTATGATCTTGAATTTGGCATGCTGAGCACTGAACCCTTCATGGAGGGAAGCATGCTTGCAGCTATCGCTAAAATGGGGCCCACGATAAGTCCAGATCCTGCCAGAAGAGCCATTGTTCCGATGACCCCCATCAGAATTCTCTGCAGCATGCCAGCTTCGCTCCTGGCCAGGCGCAAACTGATCACACCCAAGATCGAGTGAAATAGTGCGATCGCCAGGGAGATGTATACCTCCGGCCCGAAGGGTGCGCGGGTGAGGTTGAAGACTGTCTGGCCGATCACTGAGGAGCTCGTTGCCAGGAATAGGAATGCTGCATTCGTTCCTGCAAAGCTGTAGGCAGTTCGTCTGGAGCTGCGCCAGAAGATCAAAATGCTGATGATCTCTGCAACAAAGTATGGAATGAGGATCATGCCTGGGCTCTGGCCAGACCAGAGCCAAACGAAGATCAGCATTACCGGAGATACAATTCTATCGGCAAAGCTGAATTCCTCGCGATAGCCTGCGACCAGGCCGTAATGGCCCTGTGTCGATTTACTGTAAACAGCAACGTAGTATCTACCAGATTCGGGTGCAGGCAGATCAAGCTCAGCCATCTCAATGAAGCTGCTGGGTCCAAATGGCTCATAAGTGACACTGGAGGCACTTTTGGTGGCTGCGACCATGCCTCCAAGGTCTTTTGGAAGCTGGATCCAATCAGGAGCATCGTCAGCGGTCTTAATTTTCGGCCCGATGAGAATCATCACAGGGCCAAAGTCCCTTTCCTGCGGGTTGGCGGATTTGATCAAAGAGAGATAGATCCTCTGGTCCTTCTTCATATCGAAGCTGTAGTAATGAAGAGCATTTGGCTTGATGAAGCCATAAATCGCCCACGACTTGGCCATGTCAGATATGTGCATGGCATGGGAGATGTTCTCTTTTTCTTCTGAAATGAGGGGAACGTGAGCCATTGATGTCCAAGACAGCATCACAAGGGCGGCCAGAACTCCCAGGAGCGCGAGGAAAGACTTCACACAAGGTCTATTGAAGGCCTCTCCCAATTCAATATTTCGGCCTGTTTCCAAAGCCCTGCTGCAGGGAGAAAAGATTTATCTTTTGGCCGGGCAACTGTTTATTACTTATGGAGTGGTGGTTGGAACCATGATTCAAAGAAATAAAGATATCATGCGTCTATTGCTTGCAGCCTTGCTTTGTGTCGGTCTTGGTGCTGCCCAGATCAGTGGAGCTAATGAAACAGCAAAATATGGTGTGAAGGATGCTGCTGGCGAGCTTGGCCTTACGACCTTCTCTTCGGCGCTGGATAGTGCAGGTTTGACTGATATCCTGGACAACCAGGGAGTGCTTCTCTTCGGGAGCGGGACATTCGTTGTGTTTGCACCTGATGATGATGCATTTGCCAGTCTTGCTGAAAGTGGCATAATGGAGAACCAGACTGAGCTAAAGAGAGTTCTGAGCTATCATGTGGCCTGGAACGACGGTATCTTTGAAAATATCTCTGAGGTTTCATCATTGCGAACTTTGCAGGGGGAGAGCCTGACGATCAACAGCACTGGCGGACTGAAGGTGAATGGAGCAAACGTCACCCTGACCAAAAAATACGACTCCGGAACCATCTACGTGATCGATAAGGTGCTGGTGCCAGTCAAGAGTTCAAGTCAGGGTGTAGAGGAGGCTGCAAACTATCTTGGCGTCAAGAAGTTTGCTTCTGCCATCAAGGCCGCTGGATTTGTGGAAAGACTGAATGGTCAGGGCCTGATGGGAATCGAGTCATTGGCAGAGGGGCCCTTCACGATCTTCGCACCGAGCGATGAAGCTTTCGATAAAGCAAAGACGGCCTTGGACTCAATCAGCAAGAAGGATGCAGGCACCAGGACCCTCCTCAGCTACCATATGGTCGATGCCAGCGCCCTGATCAACAGGACAGACTCAAATTCAGTCAAGACGCTGCAAGGAGATTCGCTGGGGGTTGATGTGGGCTCAGGTCTAGTAGGTGGAGCCAGGGTCCTGAAGTCAGAGAGGTACGACAATGGCATCATATACGTCATCGATCAGTTGCTCGTGCCTGTCAGGCTGAGCATGTGATTCAAAATCATCTAAATCTATTTATTTTTTTATCGGACACCTCTTCGATTTCCAGCCTGCTATGCCTCCTAGAATGACGGCTAAATTTTTCCAGCCATGGCGCTCCAGATAGCTCGCAGCAACCATGGACCGCATGCCGCTGCCGCAGAAGAGGTAGATCCTCCTGTCCTTTGGAACTTCATCTTTTTGCTCTGGAATCTGTGTGACGTGAATATGCTGTGCTCCCTTGATCCTCCCGCCGCTCTCAAGTTCCCTCTCGCTCCTCACGTCCAGAATCCATAATTCTTCCTCTCTGTCCAGCAGGCTGCAGAGGTCCTGCACTGTTATCGTCTGAATTGTGTGGGACATCCTTCCAGACATATGCCAGTTGAGCATGCCTCCTGCCAAGTATCCTGCGACATTGTCGAAGCCCAATCGTATGAGAATGCGAAATGGCTCGCAGGGCTCATTGGTCTCTGTGACCAGCAAAATAGGCCTGTCGTATGTTAGGAACCACCCTGCGAAGCTGGCCAGCCCTTTAAGCCAGATGGATTGAGAGCCAGGAATGTGTGCAGCTCCAAACCCAAGCTCCATGCGGGTGTCTAGGATCTGGGCCTCTTTAATAAGACGTTCGAAATCATTTGGAGCCAGCGGCGTTGGTCTGGGAATAGCATCCAGAGCCGGCTCACAATGCAAATTTACCTTTTCCATCATACGGAAGTAGGGAGGCCTCTCTTGTTTGCCCTTCAGCAGGTCAGCTGAGAACTCCTCGCGGCTCCTCTGCTTAAGCCGAGGGTTATGTTTTTTCTCCAGGCCGATGGTTGTCCAGATACGCTCGGCTATAGACTCGCCGCAGACGGACCCGGATCCATGTGCTGGACAGACCAGGACCTCATCGCCGAGGGGCAAGAGCTTCTGGAAGATGCTGTCGTAAAGCAGGCTTGCCATCTCTGGGGCTTTTTCCAATCCCATGAGGTCGATGCGTCCCACCTCTCCGGCAAAGAGCGCATCACCAGTAAATACCATCCAGGCAATGCCTGAAGGGTCTCGGAGCAGATAGCTCATGCTTCCAGGAGTGTGGCCCGGAGTGGCAATGGCCTCTATCACAAGGCGCCCTACATTCCACCTCTGGCCAGGTTGAACAGCCTCTCCGTACTTATAATCCAGCTGGCTGTCTGCATGCCAGGCTTTTGCGCCCGTACGCCGTGCCAATTCCATCGAGCCAACGAAATAATCCTCATTGCGATGGGTCTCAAGGATGTGGACAATCCTCATGCCCTCGGACGACGCCTTTTCAATGTAGACATTGCAATCCCTTTTGGGATCGATGACCACAGCTTCGTTTTTGTCGCCGACCAGATAGGAATAATGCGCCAAACCACTCGATACAATTCTTTCGAAGAGCATAATTATCTATTTAATTAAAAGGGGCCTTGTAGTTAAAGATATTATCGGCGTTGACTTGAGGCAAAAGATACGGCCCATTGAGACCGAAATAGCCTCCAGCGCAGCAGCCGAAAATTTCCGCATCAAGGCTATGAGGCGACGAAAGTGTCATATTTTTGTAAATATGGTATGTCCCAACATACTCCTCATCGATTTCCAGGGATGGATTTTTCCATGAATGCATTCCAATTTGAACTCTTCCATCGGTAACATTCTCATTGATCCGCATATGGGTCTTGGCTGTGCCAGAAACGGTAGAGTATCCCGGGCCATAACGGCTGATGCTGCTGTCCGAGGCCGAAAATTCCGTTTGCCCATCTACCTTGCGAGCGAAGTCTATATCGTGGCGCATAGATGTTGAAGAATGCGAATCCGCAACCTGAGTACTGCTGCCAATTCCCAAGTTGTAATGTATGGGATGGTTTGAATAGTAACCATTCCCCACCAAGATGCTCACAGGTGCGCTGGAGATGTTGTTTTGACTTTCGAAGCTAATTGTTGAGTTGTTATGAGACGAATTATATGCAACGGGTCCAGTATGGCCTATTGAGGCCTCTAATGTTGCTGCATTCGCATAGCTGGCCACAAAGGTCGCAATCACCAGTCCGATTAAAATCAATCGCGAAAACCCAAAGCCAAACCATCTCTTCGATTGATGCATGCCAGCATTACATCATTGTGGCCAGCCTTATATTTCAATCGGTCAAAGAAAAGATGTGCGTTTCTGGGATTCAGATGCATAACTCTTTATAGGGATGTGGGAGTTAATCGCTTCTTCAGTTGAGGCCATAAATCGTTACCCATTCTATTGAAGTTGCGATAATATTTCAAACCCGCCAGATATGCGGATTGTCTCAATTTCTTGTCTGCAAAAAACCGTTAAGTCGATTAGTGTAGTCCTACCGACATGATACCATCGGCATGTATCTCGAAGGTATAATTGCTATGAGTCTTTTACAGCGCATAATGATTTAGCGCTCTACTGGCAAAGACTAAGTTCTTACAGCTCCCTGAAATGCCGTAATCTTCCAGAAAGTTGAGTACCGTACTGTTCCCTTAGAGTATTTGGCGCTGACATCCTCCAAATGGATGAGCGCCTTCTCCATACTAAATAGCCGAAACGAACCTATCCAGATCATCCTTCTCCTCGCCACCATCACCATCTTCTCGCCCTGGCCAGTCGTCCCGGAATTGGTCCCTCCGGAGCGCTCCACGAGGACGCTGCCGACGAGATGGTGGGTGAGAAAGTTAGAGGCAAGATTTATGGGCAATTTGCGTATATTCTAGTTGCAGCTTCCGTACATCGTAAGGTTCCAGGTTCTGGACGGTGCCCGTGAGCCCCATGTTCCGGGCGATCTTCTGGACGACGTCCCGGAATTCAACCCTCTGGAAATCGCCCCTGGCAATGATCTCGGCTCTTAGCATGTCAATCTCCTATCTTGTCTTTTCATCCAAATGGGTAACATTAGGTCATGTGTGTTTTAAGATTCTCCTGCAAGCTTCAGCACCGCCTCTCGCGTCTGCTCAGTCAGGCGAAAGCCTAAGCTTTGAAGCCTGTCGAGAGACGGTTCAACAGCTTTCAAATGGCCCGCATGTTTCGCATCTAGAAGTAATCCCAAAGTGCCCTTAATGGGTATTCCTTTTGCAGTGGCAACACGGCGTGCGAGAGCATCATCAAGAAGCGCAATGCTCCCTGGCGTTTCAAGAGCTAGCATCAGCACCTGGGATTCACCCGGTCCAAGATCAGTAATCAGCGATACTGCTTTGGCGCTAATGGGTGCTCGTATCCTGACCCAGCTTAGATTCTCTAGCTTTGGCAGGTCTAATCCTTTTGCCATGCCAGCGTCCAGTTCAATCTGAACGGACGGAGGGACGATAATCGACCCAGCAAGAGCTGGAAGGATCCTCAATTGGCCTATCTGATGCAAATATTGCAGTGGTGATGTATTGCAGATGACTTCAGGCAAGGCTTGCCTCCGCCTTGAGGTCTTCTTCAGTCAGGCGAAATGTGTCCACGCCATAGCTCGCCAGCCTTGCGAGGAAAAGCGTCCGTGGAATTCCCGCCAGCCTTGCAGCCGCACCAGATGATAGTTTTCCCATTTCAAAGAGCTTTACGGCTGCAGCTAGCCGGAGCTCCTTTCCAAGCTCTTCTGGGGACATCTTCATGGCAAGTAAGGCATCATCCGGAACTTGTAATACTATCTCGCTCATATGATTCAATCTATTTTTGATAGATATTGTATTTTTGCCTTTAGCGCCCATGGTTGAGATGTTCGTTGGTTGTAAAAGCGCTAAGAACTAAAAGTCGCACCTTCAACGAATTCAATCGTTAGGATGCCTGGATTTAAATGCTCATGGACGCCTCAAAGGCCTTTAAGTTATCTCCTCGCCACCATCACCGTCTTCCCGGCTCTCACGGCCCGCGAAGTCCGTGCTCTTCGCGCCAAAAATTCCGAGCTCTGCAAAAGCGTCCAGCACTGTGACCTCATCATCGTCAAACAATTCTTCTACCAAATTGGAGCCGATGAAAGTGTCCGCTCTTTGAGGTGATTTCAACTGTTTCCGTCAGTCTAAAGTGGCAAGAGCCTGTGGATATTTCAGAGCACCAAATCCATGAAGCAGGAAGCCATCCCTCTTTTGGGGGCAAGGGAGGAAGTCACTGTTTGGCGTTCAGAATCTTCTCCCGCCAGGCCCGCGCATGTTCTGAGGGCATGACATCGATGGCTCCGCCCTGGAATCTCCCATTCGTCTCGCCCATCTTCTCTTCCATCCATCCCTCGATCTCAAGATAGCTGGACTTCAAGGCATCAAGAACCTCCTGGTCAGCCTTCCACAGGCCTCTCTGGCTGGCCTCCAGCAACCTTCTGCCTATCTCTTCCATGGCCCATGGGTTATTCTCCTCGAAGAACTTGCGCATCTCTTCGTCCAGGACGAAGGTCTTCGCGATGTCATCGAAGATCCAGTCGTCAACCTCGCGGGTAGTCGATTCCCAACCATAGACGCGGCCAACGCGCTTGGAGATGTCGCTGGCCCCCTTGTACCCGTGGCGTTTCATTCCTTCTATCCACTTGGGATTGAGCAGCTTTGAACGGACGATCCTCCTGACCTCGTCTGCCAGGGTTCGAACATCTGCGCTCTCCTGGTCTCTCGTATCTCCATAATAAGATGAGACCTCGTGTCCTGAAAGTTCGCGCGCTGCGTTGGTAAGGCCGCCATGCGTGCCGAAGTAGCAGCAGCATCCCAGCAGGTCGTATTCATCGGTCACAGTCTTGTTGAAAGTCAGGTCAACGCTCTTGAGCTGCTGCACAAGAGCCTGATGCGATTCTCTGCCAAATATGCCCTTTCCGTAGGCGTAGCTGTTCCACTGAATGAAAACATCCGTGAGGTCTTTGTCTTCCTTCCATGCCGAGGCATAAACGGCTAAATTCACACCATTGCCATAGGTGCCAGGCCGGCTGGCGAAAATGCGCGGAATGTCGGCGGAATGCTTGCGCAAGAAGTTCATCTCCGCTGGCTCGTCGAGTGCTGCAACCTCACGGATGGCCTGGTCCAGCAGCTCGATGCAGCCATAGAAGCAATCCCTTGTAATTCCGCTGGCACGTACTGTTAGATCGATCCTGGGACGGCCCAACTCCTCCAGCTTCATGACCCTGTAGCCACTCACACGTCCGCCTCTCCAGACGGGCTCGACGCCTATTAGAAAAAGCATCTGAGCAAGCTGCTCCCCATCAGCCCACATGATATCGCTGGCCATCCAGTACATGGCCACATTTTCTGGCAGCCGCCCGTGCTCCTCTTCATATTTTTTGATCAACAGATGTGCCAGCTTTCTGCCCACGCGCCAGGCAGCCTTGGTAGGG
Source organism: uncultured Methanotrichaceae archaeon (assembly GCA_964604285.1). GTDB lineage: Archaea > Halobacteriota > Methanosarcinia > Methanotrichales > Methanotrichaceae > Methanothrix. The sequence continues at coordinate 11,331 of CAZRYL010000037.1, read as the reverse complement.
ACGCTGGCCGGATCGAGCGAATAGAAATTTCTGCCGGTGGGAAGCACATCGGGCTTTCCTCGCGTGATCAAGCCAGACGGTCCAGGCAGGATGAACCCTCCCTCAAATCCATGTAGCAGGCTCTTCATCTCGTCAGATGCCTCAATTCTACTGCATAGATCGAGCACCTTTTCTCTAATGGATGATGGCGCCTTTTCTTCTCGTCTCTTCAGACGTGCCCCAAGGATGCGGGCCTCGGGCTCAGATTCGCCTGCAATGTAGGCGCGAATGAACTCCTTGGCCAGGGGATCGAGCTCCTGGTCCGATATGGGGCCGTCCACAAGAGCCGATAGAAATTTCCTGGTCTCCGAGTCGAAGCGCAGGATGGAGTTGATCAGCTCCACGCGCTTCTCACCATGTGGGACCTCTCCGAAGATGTGCATTCCATCAGGGATCTGAGTGTTATAAATCTCAGAGATCTTGCCATGCGCTATCTCAAGGATCTTCTCGAAGGATGTGCCTGCCTTGAGGAGCGCCTCAAGCTTCAACTCCTCTGCCAGGTTGGTCTTCTTGAGGAGATCGAAGATCACATGCTCAAGGGCATGCGCCCTGCCCTTTTCCGACACCTTGCTCTGGTTGTAGGCTGCGATATTGTCCTCCAGCTCCTTAAGGTCTCCATAGATTCCTGAGCCGGTCATGACAGTCTGCATGTGGTCTACGATCACAGCATAGCTCCGCCTCTTGGCGATCGTCCCCTCCGGAGGATTGTCGGAGTTGTAAATGTAAAGGTATGGAATGTCGCCCACGGCAATGTCCGGAAAGCAACTTCCAGAAAGGCCCACAGACTTTCCTGGCAGAAATTCCATGTTTCCGTGCGTCCCCACGTGGACCATGACATCCGCTCCAAAGACCTCCTCGATCCAGTGGTAGGTAGCCAGATACTGATGTGGTGGAGGCACCTCGGGATCGTGCAGAATGCGACAGACCTGTCCATCGCATCGAGCGCCGGCACAGCCTCTCTTTGGCTGGACGCAGACTATTACGTTGCCGAACTGAACCCCAGTTATCACCATCTTGCCGTTGTAAACCATGGATGGTAAAACGCCATCCTTCTCTTCGCCTGGAGGCATTCCCCATGCACTGCATACCTTCTTCCTGGCAGCTTCTGGCAGAGTATTGAACCAGGATTCGTAGTCCTTCGTTTCAATCATGGCAAGGGCCCCGCCCTTGCTCACGATCTCCTCCACAGGCGTCCAGCGAAACTCAAAGATCGCCTTTCTGTCCATGATCGTGCCAATGAGCTCCTTTCCGCTGGCAGGTTGATTCTCTATCCTGTAGCCGGCCTGCGACATGCTCTCCAGGATGCGGGCCACGCTCTCCAGAGTGTCCAGATGAGCCCCTGAGCCGACTGTGGCCTCTGCAGAAGCGCAAGGGTTGTTGTGCATGATGATGGCGACCTTCCTTTGTGAGGGCGGCGTCTCTCTCAGACGCAGCCATCTCTTGATCCGACGGGCTGCCTTCTGAACTCTATCCTCAATCCCGATATGCCTCTCAAATTCCGTGCCCCCGATCTCATCGCGATATGATGCTCCTGCAAGAATTGGTTCGATCAGGCCTTCGAACTCGGGCAGAGCCACTGACCAGCCCACTTCAGAGCTGCTAAGGCCGTGAACGTCCTCAAGCCATTCATCTTCGCTCTTGTGGTAGACTGTAAGAGGATGAAAGACGGGTACATCCAGCATTTTTAAAGCCTGTGCGGACTTCTCAACACTTTCGGAGCGAAATATCGATTGCAGGTTAACAATGGCATCAACTCTTCCCTTGAAGTATTCCTCTACCACTTCGCCGCTGGATTTGGCTCCAAGATCCTCATCGCCCAAACCAAAGCAAAATGCCGGCAGCACATCGACATCCTTCTCCATCTCCCGGATGAAGCTGTCTACAATTGCCAGGTCGCCATTTGCCCAATAGGTCCGGAAGAAGAGGATGCCGACCCGGCGAGAATGCCTCTTTCCATACCACTTCAGATAGTCATCCACAGTGGCGAATGCACCGTCAGCATCTGGATGGTAGAGCCCCTGCCATAGGTTCTCTTTGGGAAGTTCGTAGTCGTAGTCGTAACCTAAAACCTCCCTGCCTATGTATCGAATCATGTTGACGATGTTCTCAGGCCCGCCATAAACCACGTAAGCGTTCACAGCAGTCGTGATTTTAGCTGAGACGTTTGATAAAGATCGCAGAGAAGGGTTCAGGCCAAAGGATATGATGGGAATATTCTTGTCAATTTTTTCCAACACGCGATCGAAGAGACAGTCCTGCTCGCACGGATGAAGCAAGATGGCCTCGGCCATGTTCAGGGACCTAATGCAATCTTTGATGTTTCCTTCGTTTAGGTCCGAGACCGCCCATGCTGCTAGCTCTATCTTCGTCTCTTTGGCAGCTTCGAGGAGAAGAGCCACGTCGCTTGCCCATGTGAGTGATGCTAGTCGCATACAATGGCCCCCGTCAGGGAGCGAACCGGCACGATGTATGGTCTGCCCAGGGCGTTTATAACCACGGCCTCGATTCCGTAGACCTTGCAGATGTTGGCCTCATTGAGAAGAACTTTAGGCTCGCCCGCTGCATATACTCGGCCGTTCTTGAGCATCACCAATCTGTCAGAGAATCGGGCTGCCAGGTTGAGGTCGTGAATGGCCATCACCGCAGAGATATTCTTCTCTTTGACCAGACTGCTAACGGTCTCCATAACCTCTAGCTGATGTTTCATATCCAGGTTGGAGGTGGGCTCGTCCAACAGTAGCACAGCAGGCTCCTGTGCCAGCGCTCGCGCGATGAGCACCTTCTGCTTCTGGCCTCCACTGAGCTGGGAGAAATCTCTCATGGCCAAATCTCCCAGGTGCAACCTTTCCAGAACCTCAGCCACCTTATCCAGATCGGCATCGTTGACCCTCCAACTGATGTGCGGCCTTCTGCCCATGAGGACAGTATCAAATACAGTAGTGGCCAGGGGAGTGGAGCTGGACTGTGGCACATAGCCTATCTGCCTTGCTATCTCCTGCCGACTCATATTCTCTATATCCTTTCCGTCCAGGAGGATGCTTCCCTTCGGCTTTAAGATGCGGTCAATGCACTTTATGAGCGTGGTCTTTCCTGAACCGTTCGGCCCCACCAGGCCCAAGATCTCCGAGTCATCAACCATGACATTGAGGTCGTCGAGGATCTTGTGACTGTTGTAGCTGAAGGTAAGGCCTTTGATGGTAATGCTTACCAATTACATTCCTCCCTGGACCATAAAGCGAGTTCCAAGGTTCGAGTTGAACGTGAGGCTCACCATTAAGATCTGAACTAAACAGTCTCCCTTAATTTAATAAATATTTCGGTTTAATTGCTATTCTTTATCAGTTAGATCATAGAACGATCGATTGAACGATTTAATAAATCCACCTACACACTTGGCATCTGCATTTGAGGAAAAGCCGATTTTTGGATGAACTTATAACATATTTATTATGATTAATTTTAGTAGATATAACATTTAATGTCAAATACTGTTGATCGATTTATGGTATGATTGCTGTGCATGTTTGAGAAAAGTCATCTATCTACTATGGTGTATGTGCTCGCCACTCATGCGTACCAGCGGCTTGGAAAGATGTCTGCGTGCGCATGGAGGCACTTCATAAAAGCCCGTTTCCAGATCCCTGATAAGAGGCCTGCGTTCACGGCCCAAAGCTGTGGTCTTGCACCTCCTGCAGCGATAGCCCTGCCCCTTTCCAGCAGACTCCATGCGCCTTTTGCATTGAGGACATGTTGGAGCGACCAGCACTCCTTGCTCGGCCAAGCGGATTATATTCAACTTTTCCAGGTTGAGGGTTTTATCCCGCACAGCACCCCAGACCTCCAGCTCATCGCCTGGCAAAAGCTGCTTCACAATCGACCGGAAGTTCTTGGTGGGCTCGAAGGCGGCGCATTTTATCTGCCCTTTTGCATCCTGCAATGTGAAGAAGATATGTCCGCCCTCGATTGCCTCAGGTGGTTGGGATACAAAGCCGCGCAGCCTGTAGCTCTGGCTGTCACAGACCTCATGAATCTCGCCATCCAATATATGAGCATCAGTGCCCTGGTTGGTCTTGTAGAGCACTCTTCTCTCCCATGGCTCTGACTTTATGGTTTGAAACGCCTCTTCGATCGCCTCCGGGTCTGACCCCCTTATGCCGAAAAGCACCGGGTCGCCGGAGTGGGGTGCGAAGACAATTCTCTTATTAAAATGATCCACTGTATCCCATGTGGCCGGGTATGTAAGGGCATCCGCCTTCCAAACGGTTTCAGCCTCGATGCTTCTTGGAGTGCCCCAGCGCTGGCGCTGCCTATAAGCTATCAGCTCATAGGTGAAGTCCGAAAGATCGGCCCCGATGGCAGCCAGTGCACCTATCAGACCCCTGCCCTTCTTGAATCCTCTGTACCAGATACCCTCATCATCCAGAAGCGCCCTGGCATCATCGATCTGCAGAATCTGCGTGACTGCGCGATGATAAAAGGCAGTCATTCGTGGCGTCACATCCTCGGCTATCACAAGTCCTGGATTGGTGTTCGCACCCGAGAAGTCAGAAAGCTCCAAAACAGCCTTCAGAGCTATCTCCTTTACCTTCTGGGGGCGGTCGCTCTCAAGAGCAAATGCCAGGGCTGCATTGCCGCGTGTCTTGAAGCGTGCGCAAGGGTTAAGCCGGATAAGCCTGGGCAAGCCAATGATCCTGCCATAAGGCTGGAGCCTTTCCATGAGCACAGCGGCCAGGTAAGTTGTGCACAGGCCCCTCTCCGAATCGGTATCATCTATTCCAATGAACATGGTCAACCTTATATAGCGGTCAAACGATGATATATAATGATGGATAAGGAACTTCTCGCCAGGCGCGTGGAAGAGGTTCTTGAGCAGGCCGGGTTCTCCACCTCGGATCGCTGCTACTTCCGTCCCAGGAGCTTCGATCTCGCTGCCAGAAAAGGAGATCTGTTCCTACTGCTGAAGATCCTCTCCAACATCGACGGCCTTAACGAGCAGACTGCCATGGAGGTCCGCCGCCTGGCCAAGCACCTTTTTGCCAGCCCGCTTCTAGTGGGCGAGAAGACCCGTGATCAGTACCTGGAAAGGGGTGCGGTCTACTTCCGCTACGGCATTCCAACGCTCAGCCTTTTCACCCTGGCGGACTGTCTCCTGGAGGAGGCGCTGCCCCTGGCCTATGCAGCCCACGGAGGGCTTTATGTGCACATCGACGGGACAAAGATGCGGCAGATAAGGCTAGAACGTGGCATATCACTGGGCGCGCTGGCGTCGGAATTGGGCGTATCCCGCAGAACCATAAGCAAGTATGAGACGGAGAGCATGGATACCTCAGTGGATGTGGCATTGAGGCTGGAGGAGATCTTTATGCAGGAGCTGATCCAGCCTGTGGACCCCTTCCACACAGCAAACATAGATGATGTGCAAGGAGAGGTCACTGACAAAATATTGAGGCTGCTCCTGGAGATCGGCTTTGAGGTGGTTCCCACAGCGCAGGCCCCCTTCAATGCCATAACCAGGGACGATGACCTTGTCGTGCTGACGGGCGTCTCCAAGTTTTCTCAGAGCATGCTCAAAAAGGCCAAGCTCATGAGCAGCCTTTCCGCGGTAGCCAAAACGAAATCTGCGGTGATAGTGGACGGCGTAACAAAGCTGGAGCGCATAGAGGAGACTGCAATCATTGAGAGAAGAGAGCTAGAGACGATCGATCAGACCCGTGATTTTGAGAGCCTGGTCAGAGAAAAGCAGAATAAATAGTCACCTTGCGCAAACAGCTAAATTTCTTCAAGGCTTCACAAGCTTATGAAATCTCTGATGGATAGGATCATCAAATCTCGCAGGGTCTTCGTCTTCGGGATTGCGGGTGATAGTGGATCTGGCAAGACCACCATCTCTCGTGGAATAAAGAGGATACTTGGCGAGGATATGGTGGCATCCTTCTCTATGGACGACTACCACAGCCTGGACAGAAAACAGCGCAAAGAGCGTGGCATCACGCCTCTTCACCCTGCAGCCAATCATCTCGATCTTTTGGCAGACCATCTGGAGAGCTTGCGTCGCGGCGAAAGCATCGACAAACCCGTCTACGATCACAGCAAGGGCGAGATCTGTGGTACTGTGCCCTTCGGTCCTGCGCCTGTGATCATCGTGGAGGGGCTGCACCCACTTTACACTGAGCGGCTGCGCAGTCTCATCGACTTCAAAATCTTCGTAGACCCCTCCCGCTCAGTGAAGCGGCTCTGGAAGGTTCGCAGGGACGTTGGCGAGCGAGGTTACAATCCGGAGCAGGTAAAGGCTGAGATTTTGCAGCGCGAGCCGGATTATAAGCTCTACATCGATGTTCAGAAGATCTATGCTGAGATCGTGGTCAAGGTTCAGGACTCCAGGTTCCATCCATCTCTACTGGATAATGGGAAAAAGCCCGAGCTATACTCGGTTAGATTGATCCAGCAGATGCTTGAACATCCAGTTCCTGAGGTGGATCTGGCTATCGATTTGAGCAAGATTTTGCGAACCAGTGAGCATGAGTTCTCCATAGAGTTTCAGCGCGACGATTACTATGGCAAAAAGGTTGGAATCATGACCATCGATGGCGAGATCCATCAGTCGATGATCGCAGAGCTGGAGAAAAAACTGGGAGACACTCTGGGAACTTATGCAGTGATAAGCGACCGAAAGGAAGAATACGTGAATGCCATCGGCGTGTCTCAGCTAATCCTGACCTGGAGCTGCCTGGAGAAGCTGCAGCATCTCATGGGATGCAACGGGTAGATCCCTGCCCCGATGATCTGAGCTCAAACTCGAAAATAATTTTCAGGGATTTATGCCCTTTTTTTCATCTCCTTCTCGATATCCCTGCCCTCATCTGTGAGGGACCACACGCCGTCATTCTCAATTGCGATCGACCTCTCTGCCAGCTCCGCGAGAATCTTCTTCACAGCAGGCCCTGGAATGTGCTCCACCTTTGCGACCTTTTCTGCAGTCATCTTGCCCTTTGAGCCCAGTATCTGAACAATCCGCTCGCGCTGTTTGTTTCCCATGATGAAGCCCATACTACCAGCTAAGTCTTCTGCCATAATGCTCGTCCCCTTTTTGCGTTAGCTTTATAGCTACTCAACTCAATGTTAAAAGTGGCGGGCAGTCCGGGTGGTTCGGCGTCACCTATAACCCGAAATCGTCGATACGCGGGGGGCGAAGCTGACGGAAGACTTCGAGCTTTGCGTGCTCAGTCCAGTTGCAGACAATGATTCTCCGTCCTGTAGGGATGGCACCGGTCCGCGGGCCTTCCTGAAGGAAGGTCTGTGTACCACAATTGCAGGCATCGGTTCAGGCCCGGAAGGGAGCAAACCCACTGCGGGTAACTGTCGCTTGCAGGTTTTTGGGGGAGGAGGACGCTTCGGGATTAACTGGCGCGCGAGGTTTGCTGGCGACCGCTGGCGTGCCCGCCATTTGAAAATACTAAGCTCTAGAGTAGTTTTGGCGTATGATCTCCCTTGAAATTCTTCCTCATCTTCCCGGATGTTACCTCTTCCTGGATTCTGATGGTGCCATCCTCTATGTAGGCAAAGCCCGAGATCTGAAGAAACGCGTCAGCAATTATTTCCAGAAACAGGGTCATGGTCCCAGGACCGAGGCCCTGGTTGTAGCTACGAAAAGCTTGGACTTCATCGTCACCAACACCGAGGTGGAAGCTCTTTTGCTGGAGAACACACTCATCAAGAAGCACCAGCCTCGGTACAATATTAAGCTCAAGGACTCATCCAGATACGCCTGCATCCAGATCACTGAGGAGAAGTTCCCGAGGATCAGGGTCTCCCGCAGGGCTGCCGGGCCAGGTGCGTTCTTTGGCCCATTCACCCGTGCCAAGGAGAGGACTTACATCTTCCAAATCATCCGAAAGACCTTCGGGCTGCGCACCTGCAGAAAACTCCCAAAGAGAGCATGCCTGCGCTATCATCTGGGGCACTGTGCGGGGCCCTGCATCGGAAGGATCACAGAGGCAGATTATAATGAAAGGGTGCAGCGAGCGAAGAGCGCATTGAAGGGCGACATAGACGAGCTGATAGAGTCCATGCAATCGGAGATGAAGGGGCTTGCTGCCAGGCAGGAGTTTGAGCGGGCGCTGGAGCTGCGAGACGAGATAGCTGCCCTGAAGCGGCTGCGTGAGAGGCAGAGCGTGGAGCGCCAGCGAAAGATCGACCAGGATGTGCTCAGCTACCATGTCGAAGGCGGAAATGTCTATCTAATGCTTTTCAAGGTCTACAAAGGCACCCTTGAAGGATGGGAGGATTTCGTCTTTGCCCATAACGAAAACTTTCTGGAGGAATTTCTTGTCCAGTATTACTCAGAAAATGAGCCGCCAGAGGAGCTTATCATAGGCGATAAGCTGGACGGCGCCCTGGAGGATTTTCTATCTCATGTGTCGGGAAGGAAGGTCAGGGTAACCGTTCCAAAATTTGGGGAGAAAAAGGAGCTCTTGGAGCTGGCCAAAAAGAACATTGAGATATGCTTCTTCGGCGACAGAATGAAGCTCGACGCACTTCAGGATGCGCTTCGGCTGCCCAGGCGCCCTGAGGTCATCGAGTGCTTCGACATTTCACACCTGGCAGGCACCTCAACCGTCGGATCTATGGTGCAGTTCAGGGGTGGTCGGCCGGATAAGAGCAACTACAGGCGCTTCAAGATCAGAGGTGTGGAAGGCATCGACGACTATGCAGCAATTGCCGAGGTCGTACGCAGGCGTTACTCTCGCCTCAAAGATGAAAGCCAGGAACTTCCTGACCTCATCATCGTCGATGGAGGACAAGGTCAACTCTCCTCTGCACAAGTGCAGCTACGCGAACTAAGAGTTCGAATACCTGTCATATCCATAGCAAAGGAACATGAAGAGATCTACGTGCCAGGCAGCTCTCAGCCGCTTCCACTGAAAAGGGATGAAAAAGCCTCGCTCTTCATTCAAGAGATCAGAGACGAGGCCCACAGATTTGCTATTGCCTATAACCGATTGCTAAGAAAGAAGGCGATGAATTAGCGATCTCTTCTATACTTCAAGATCCTCAAGAAAAGGAATTAAGGCATTGGATCATAATAAAATGGCAGATGGATCCCAGCCTTGCAGTCTATCGAGGAGTGAAGCGTGCAGGCATAAACTTCGCAGCCTCTGTTCCCTGTGTCAATTTGCAGCAACTCCTGCACATGGTAGGCGAAGACCCAGAGATAATCCATGTGCCTGTCACGCGCGAAGAGGAAGGGGTGGGCGTTTGCTGCGGAGCCTGGATGGGGGGACGCAAGCCCGCGCTGCTCATGCAAAACTCCGGGCTTGGCAACAGCATCAATGCTCTGGCCTCCCTGGACTTGCTCTTCAAAGTTCCCCTCCTCATGATCATAAGTCATAGAGGCTGCGAGGGCGAGCAGATCATCGGCCAGGTACCAATGGGAAAGCTCACGCCAAAGCTGCTGGATGCAATGCAGATCCCGAGGCTCTCCCCGTCGCCCGACCAGGCGGAGGAGGTCTTGGCCCAAGCCTGGAGCCTGGCAGAGGAGAGGCGCAGTCCTGTGGCTGTGCTATTGGATCTGCAGTTCTGGAGGGCTAAATGAAGCGAATCGATGCCATCGCCCTGGCAGCGGAGGCCGCAGAGGCCCAAGAGGCTCTAGTTGTGTGCAACATCGGCTTTCCGAGCCGTGAGCTTTACGCTCTAATGGATCGCAGCGAGAACTTCTACATGCTCGGCTCGATGGGCCTTGCATCCTCAATTGGGCTTGGCCTGGCACTCGTCCTTCCAAAACGCAGAGTGATCGTGCTGGACGGCGACGGCGCTGTGCTCATGAACCTGGGAACTCTTGCAACCATTGCCCATAATGCGCCCAGGAATTATTTACTGGTGATCTTGGACAACTGCTGCTTTGGCTCCACAGGCTCTCAGCCCACGTGCACCCATTTTGGAACAGATCTTGAAGCTATTGCCAGGGGTGCTGGAGCGGAGAGCGTTAGAACTGTGGCAAATGCCGAGGGCCTGCGTTCGGCCCTTGCAGGCGATGGGATAGTGGTTGCCAAAGTGGAAATTGGCAATGCTGATGTTCCCATAATCCCCCTGCCTCCTGAAAAAATAATCGAGCGGTTCATGAGATCCGCTCAACAGGCTGAGAGATCATAAAGGAGCCATCGAGTATCCTATTTTTCAGATCCTCGGCCAGCATAAGCGCCCTGAGCTTATCCGACTGGCGAAGCACCACAGGTATGGCAATTGTGGTGCCCTGGGCTGTCTTCAGCCGGATGGAGCCAAGGTTGCACTCAAATGCCCCAGATGGGCAATCTACTGCGCACAGTCCGCAGTGAAAGCACATCGTCTCATCGCGTTTCGCAGCATGACCCTCGAAGTGGATCGCCCTCGTTGGGCACGATATCTGAGCTTGGCAGCTGGCGCAACCTCTGCATTTATCAGAGTCGAACTCCACATCCAGGTCAACGCCCTCCCAGACGTCTGCGTAGCTGGCCTGGCCAAGGGCCTCGCGAGTGTTCACATCCATGACGGGCAGAGCGATATCTCTATCAAGCCGGGCGATCTCCTGAAGAATGGTCTTGCTCGTCACAGGTATTGGCACTGCCCAGGAGCAGATGCACTCAGGCCCAGCAGATGTCGCGAAGCCGCCCATGTACTCAGGCTTCATGTGATGCATGTCTGCAAAGCCCGAGAGGTTGGGCTTTTGAGGAGAGGAACGAGTGCCCGTGCCGAGCACGAAGCCTTCAGCGCCGTTGAGAAGGATGCGCGTTCCAACGCCGATCGTCTCCAAGAGCGGATCGTTCTTGATGGGATTTATCTGGCCGCAGCCTGAGAAGGTCGCGCCAAGGCAGTGCGGCTCAAATGGGCGGGCATGAAAGATCGTGGATAGGGGTTTTTCGCCAGGATTTATGAATGCAGAGTAATTCATGAAGGCATGGCGCGATCCATAGAGGCGCGCAAAAGGCATCTCGTCCAGCCCCACCTCCGCCTGAAAGGTCTTTTCATCATCGGTCTCGACCTCAACAAGTGCGTGCTTTCTTTCAACCAGGTCGCGAAAGAGATGGCCCCCACCCCAGTCTCGCCGGTCACGGCTGCGTGCTGTTCCGAAGACGATCAGATCCACCACACCCAAATTCTCATTTGGACAGGGCCCTACCTGTGCGGTGACACCGTTTATCCAAACCCTCTCAGCCCTCAAGAACGCCCCTGGCTCTGCCACACGGAAGGAAAAAATGGCGTACGTGCCGCTCATCACCGCCCGAGTGGCAGTTGTGACGACATCCACATCCTTGAGCC
>CAZRYL010000036.1:0-24002 GCA_964604285.1 uncultured Methanotrichaceae archaeon | reverse complement strand
GAAACTGCTCAGGCTCGTACTCGATGTTCTCAAGTCCCAGGCCCAGGGCGATGGCGTTCAAGTTCAAATCGGTCTTAAGGTCCGCAGAAGCCACAATATTCTGAACGTGGATTTCTGGCTCAAGATCTATATTCTCGAAGCCGATGGACTTGAGCGTCTTGGCCATGTTGGTGATGACTGTGCGAACGTCTTCGACGTTCTTGGCCCCGGTGCATACTACCTTGCCAGAGGTGAAGATGAGAAAAGCGGCCCTGGGGGCTTTGACCCTGTAGACGAGGCCTGGGAACTTCTCCTTGTTATACTCTGCGCCTTCCAGCTCGGCTTCGATCTTGTGAAGGTCAAACTCCTCCGCCAGCTTGGTAGATGCCACCACGTTCTCGATATTTATTGTGGACTCCATAGGCAAATATCTCCGAACACTCTTTATAAACTGGGGGTATATATATGTGAGTATTTAAGATTTATAAGTGGCTTATAAAGCACTTAAATACTGTTTATAAAGGTTCGAGAGAACAAAGTTAAATAGCCGCCGATGGGATTCGAACCCATGGACTGCTGATCTTTCGGATACCCTTACGAATCAGCCGCTTTAACCGGGCTAAGCCACGGCGGCATATGATGCTCTTAGTAGCTCATATCCTTGCGAATTTAAGATTTGCGATCCACACTAGGGGGCTTCAGGCAATCTCTTGCTTCTGCTTGTCGATCTCCTCTGCCAACTGTGGCAGGAAGATTCCAATATCAGTCACGAGGCCTATGGCCTGAGCAGACCCTCGGTCCATGAGTTTGGTCACAGTTGCTGGATTGATATCGACGCAAATGGTCTTGACGAAGGAGGGCAGCAGATTGCCCACTGCGATGGAGTGCAGCATTGTTCCCAGCATTATGGTCATGTCCACTCCCTGCAGCGCGGCATCCATGGCATCCTTGGCCTGCACTGTGTCAGTGATGACCTCGGGAAGAGGCCCATCATCGCGAATCGAGCCTGCCAGGACGAATGTCGTGCCTCTCTTAATGCATTCGTAAATTATCCCTCCCTTTAGCTTGCCCTCTGCTATGGCATTCCGGATGGAGCCGCTGGCCATGATCTCGCTGATAGCGTAAAGATGATTCCTATGTCCTCCTGAAATAGCATTTCCCGCACAGTTCATGCCGAGGCTGGTGCCGAAGAGCTGGCGCTCGATGTCATGCACTGCTACGGCATTTCCTGCCAGGAGCACATCCACATATCCGTCCCGCACGAGCTTTGCCAGGGATGGTGCTGCGCCGGTGTGAACTACGGCAGGTCCGCAAACCACGGCGATCTTCCCTCCGGCGCTTTTTGTCCTGATTATCTCTCTGGCGAGCTGACGGACGAGCTCACCACTTGGTCTCTCTGAGGAGACCTCATTGGACATGAACCCAAAGAACGTCTTCTCCCTGGGACGTTCGGGCGGCACGACCTTGACTCCTGATGTTCCTATCACAACGCGATCGCCTTTCTTGATGTGGCCGATGGGCGTGCATACGGCACGGCCATCCTTGAGGACTATGAGACAATCCATGTGGTTGTGCTCAACCTCCACCCAGGAGCCTTGATAGCGCACATAGGTGGGATGATTGGTGGTTGAGTAAAACCCTCTGGGCACAACCATGTCGCCAGGTGCGATGGCCGTGCGAACATCTTCCATCTCCACCAGACGTGCCCCCAAGGCGTGCAGCTCCAGCAGTATCCTGTCCAGGTGTGCAGCATCCTCACCAGAGACTGTGATTTGCACATAACTGGTGTCGTTCTTCTTTTGGCCTATCCTAAAGTTCTTGATCTCGAACTCGCCTCCCATGTCCATGACCTTATCCAGAACTTTGGTCAGGATCTGTGAGTCGATGAGGTGGCCTTCCATCTCGATATCAGCAATCTCGCTCATAAGATCGGCCTTCACCAAGTCTCACCTTCCAGGAGTGCCTGGGTTTTATCATTTGTGCTCATTACAAGCTTTGTGATCCTCACCAGATAACCATCCTCATCTGGCTCTGGCTGATCGAATATCGCTCTCATGCCGCTTCGTCTCAAGTGATATTCAAACTGCCGTGCAGTCTGCAGGCTCTTCACCCTGATCTGCACCTTCTGGGCGATATTCTCTCCAGCCTGTTTTCTCTTAATTGTGTCGACCATAGGCAAAAGAATGCTCTCGCCGAGGCGTATAGCTCTTGCTCTTCTCTCCTCATCTGACTCCTTCCATTCTACGGACTGAAAGCCCTCCCGAATTGCCCGGGACAAAAAGAAGTCAAGGGCATAATCATTGTAGTAGCGGAAGGCCACAGCAAGGTCATTGCAATTGGTCTCGGAACTTGTGTACTTAAGTGGGGGTGCCAAATTATCCGGGTCCTTCATCACAACGCCTTCCCTTCCCTGACGACCCAGCCTCTTCACTATTTGCTTGATCTTCTCCGGGGCCTTATCCTTATTAAACTCCCCCAATAGGGCTGTCGCCTGTAGCCCGTGATCCTCAGCAAACCTGTGTGTCTCATGCACTCCCAGAGTGCTCTTGCAGTTCTTTCGTGAGATGTCGAAGAGATAGAAGTCTATGGTATCCGTGGGGTAGATGCTCTTGGGGACATAGGGGTTCTCAGGGCCTACCATCTCTCCGCATAAAACGAGATCCGGGTGCTCTTCAAAGATCTCCTCAGGCAATAGTCTCTGCGCGACCTCTGTGGAATAGGGACAGATGAATCCGCCGCGTGTCAGAGCCACCACATCACCATCGACGGAAGATATGCGCACGTTGTGGCCGTTCATCTTCTCCTCGACTGCCACAACGCCTGAAAAATGCCTCTCTACAGCCGGACCAAGCATCATTGCGCGGCGAATTTTAGGATAGCCGTAAATGATCTCGCCATTCTCAAAAACAACTGTGCCCGCCTCGATTCCCGAGGTCGCTTTCTCAAACCTCAGAAGCCGGGGCTCTGGCCAGCTCGATTGCCTTACCACAGCCTCATGCAGGTTTTGCAGTCTCTCTTTGGTAATTCCAAGTTTTTCTGCTACCCTTCCCAGATTCATCTGGTCCTCACCAGATAATCGAGGATTGACCTCCTGGTTATCATCCCAACCACCTCTTCCTTGCGATTGAGAACTGGCAGTCCGCCCTTGCCTTCAGTGAGGATCGTCTTCTTTACATCTTCCAGGGGAGTGTCTGTGTACACGTACAACACATCGTGGGTCATCACGTCTGCGACCAGTATATTGTAGATGCGGGCATATTGCTTGCTAGCGGTGTCGTTAAGGTCTCTGAAGGCCCGCAGGGCCCTTGCCATGTCCCTCTCAGTTATTATTCCCACCAGCCGACCGGCTTCCACAACTGGCAGCCTGCCGACATCTCTGTCCAGCATCATGCGCCGGGCGTGAACCAGGCGGTCGTTGGGGTTCGCGGTCAGTGGGAACCTCATGGCGTCGGAAGCCTGGCCGCCAACATTTACTGCAGCCAGTATCTCTCTTGGCCGGATCCATCCCATGATCTTGTCGCCATCCACTACTACCAGCACAGAGGTCTTCTGCAGGAGGACCATGGCATCTTCCACGCTCATATCTGGCAAGACCTTGATCACTGCATCCATAGTTGCGGCAGCCACATGCAGTGAGGATGCAGGCATGCCCAGGCTCTTTCGAGTGCCAAGCACACGAGCGATCTGTCTTGTGGTTATTATGCCGCCCAACTTGTCCTTGTTGGTCACCAAGAGCCTGCGCAGGTCGTTCTTCTCCATCAGATCCAGTGCATGACCAATTCTCTCTGATTTGTCGATGGTGACCGGCTCAGTCATTATGTCCTTTACCTGCATCACTTCCACCTCCCAATCTCTGCTATGATCTCATCGGCCGAGAAGTAGCCCACAACATCGCCATTCTCCATGACTGGCATGCCGATGATGTTCTTCTCAGCAAGCGTCTTGGCAGCTTCTACCGCTTTTATCTCTGGATTTATGGTGATGATGGGAGACGTCATGATATCCTCGGCCACAAAGGGCATCTGCCTTACATATCTGTATTGTTTTCTGCCTGCAGTGCTCTCTTTTCTGGTCATCTTTATGTTCTTCGTCTCCATCTCGTCTTTTGGTCCCATGATATCAGAGAACGTGAGGCTTGAGCGGGTGACAATCCCTACAGGAGTTGCGTTGTCCTCATAGACCAGGGCGCGGCTGACGCCCTGCACATTCATCTCCTCCAGGACATGGCCTATTGTGTGGTGCCGGTGGACATTCAAAATGTTCTTATTCATCAGGTCGCCAACGGTCGCTTTGACATCCTGCTCTGAGAAGTACTTTACCATGTTTCGGGATGTTATTATGCCCACGATCTCGCCATCTCTCTCTACTGGCAAGCCGCTGATATCGTTCTCGACCATGATCTCCGCTGCCTGGGGCATTGTGGCATCGGGGAAAATGGTTATGGGCTTTTCGGTCATCACTACCTGTATGGGGATTTTGTCAATGGGCCGTCTGCGCCATTCCGGAGCAGCCTGGTTGAGCCTGTTGGTGATGTCATATTTTGTAACTATGCCTACAAGCTTGCCCTTATCCATCACAGGAATTCTGCCAATGCTGTATTTGAACATCAGATTTCTGGCTCTTTGGATGGGCTCGTTCCGCTCGATAACGTATACGGGAGCGCTCATGTAGTCTTTGACTTTTTTTATGATCATGATAATATCCCTCTATTCTCGGCCAATGCCCTCACGTAGTCTCTCTCTGTCAGAATTCCTGCCAAGGACTCCTTGTCCAAAACAGGCAAAGACCCGATGTCGTTATCCATCATCCTCTTGGCTGCAGCTCCCAAGTCCGCCTTCTTCTCTGTAACAATTAAGCTGCTCTTGATGAGGCTCTTGATTGGCTGGTTCATGACTTCGGCAATATCGCCAGTGACGACCTTTTCAAATGCTTCGCCACTGCCAAGATATTTCATTATGTCTGATGCAGTGACCATGCCCATGAGCACTCCGTCCTGCACGACAGGCATGCGGCGAAATCCTTTCTGAATGATCATTCTGGTCATCTTCTCGATGGTGGTTTGCGCTGGAGCAGTCACCACATTGGGGCTCATGAATGACTCGACAAGCAGTCCAGTATCCAGGCCGCTGCAGAAGCGCACGAAGTCCTCCTCGGTTATTATGGCTTGTATGCGGGTTTCTTCATCAACGATAGGGAGGCCACCCACGTTCTTCTCGTACATCAGCTTTAAAACATCGTTCAAGGAGGATTTATCGCTGGCGTAGGTGAGCTCTGTGCTCATGATCTCTCTGATGTCGGCATTGATTGCCGTGAATATGTTGCCGCCAAACTTCTCTCTCAGGAGGTTATGACGTAGGCCTCCGCCCAGGAAGTCCACGATGTCCACAGATGTCACAAAACCGATCAACCTCCTGGTTCCAGCATCGGCTATGGGAAGCCTGGAAAAGCCATAAAATGTCATCGTCTTTATGGCTCCCATGATTGTTGTAGTGGGCGGAACGGTGACGACGTCAGGGGACGCTAAGTTTAAAACTTCGCCCGTTCGCCTTGCAGGTCGGGAATCGAATTGCAAAGGTGCTCTCTTCCCTGAACCTGGGGCTACTGGCATCCTGTCATTTTTCTTCGGTATCCTTGTTACTTCTTTTCCGGTTGTTGGCCCTTTGCTCATCTTTGTTCACCCTAGGTAGCCTTTGATCAGATCGTTTCTATCGACTATCCCCACGAGCTTTCCCTCATCCACTACAGATATCCGGCCGATATCATATTTGCGCATCAACTCTATGGCGCTTGCAAGGCTGGCATCCGGCTTTATGCTATATATGGGAGAGCTCATCAGCTTCTCTATGCGCATCTGTGTGGAATCGACGGGCCTGGTATCGCTCTCTTTGCTGATCCTGGCCCAACCTCTCTTCAGAATATCGAACCTCGTTATCATCCCGATGGGCTTGCCATCTTTGACAACTGGCAGTCCGGTAAAGTCCTCTTCCACCATCTTGTCCCAGACCTTTGTCAACGGGTCGTCCGGGCTGGCAGTTACGACCTTGGTGCTCATAAACTCTTGAATTCGCTTTTTTGGAACCTTCTCAAGGTCTATGTTTTTGAATACATCCAAGAGGGTGACTACGCCCCGAAGGCGAGGCTTGTCCATAGACTCAATCACCGGCAACAAGGCGCTCTTCTCCTTGAGCATGATGCGAGCCGCATCGAACATGTCCATCTGTCCCGTCACTAGAGGAACCTGGACTATGAAGCCGTCTACAGTCACATTTGACTTGGTCGAGGTCACTCTTAGCATATCCTGGGCAGTTACAATGCCCAGGACGTGCTTATTATCATCCACAACCGGCAGCCCTCGCACGTGGTGGTCTCTGATCAACTGACGCGCTTTAGTCAGATAAGTGGAACCCTCTACGTAAAGAGGATCTCTGGACAAAATATCTTCGACTAACATAATTATTTCCTCGGTCCAGCAAGCTGGTATAAAATTATTTGCCTTCTCTGCAGCTCCAGCATAGAAGCTCGCCGTTTACGCTCTTCAAGGAATCTGAGAGCTGGCCGCAAAGTTCGCAAATTCCACTCCCAACCTCCCTGGACTCCTCAAAGTGGACGCTCTCACGGTGCATTTCTATGAGATTGCTCAAAATCTCATTGAGGCCGACAGAGGATCCAGAGACCAGATCTGTGTCAGTTATTATTCCTATGAGCCCTCCATTGGAGATCACGGGGAGCCTCTTGACGCCGGACTTCAGCATCAGCTCTGCAGCCTCGCGCAAGCTTGCCTCTGGCTCTATGGAGACTACAGGTGCGCTCATGATGTCTCCCACCTTCACTCTTCTGGGATCTGCCGCCTGAGCCACAACTTTCTTCACCAGATCCCTCTCCGTAAGAATGCCTATGGGCCTGCCCTCTGCTAATATTATCAGGCTTCCAACGTTGGCTGAGCCCATCCTCTTGGCAGCGTTCAGAATGTCTAGGTCGGCATCGGCTGTGATCACCGGGCGGGTCATGATGTCCCGCACTGGAATCTCTGTCTCCATTGGCCTATCTCTCCGTGATAGCTCTATATCCTTATCAGAGTGCTACAGATATAAAAGGCTACTGCGCCTTAATAGTTTTTAATACGATTAATATTATTTTTTCATTTATTCCCTGATTAATACCTAATTCACTCTCTAATATGGTTGATAATATGTTCTATTTCTGCCAGGATAAGCTTCGCGCCAAGTCGGGCCGCTCCTGGCGTGCCAGGAAGACAAAATATTGGCTTTCCTTGATATATTCCTGCTGAGGCCCTTGTGAGCATGGCCCTCGTTCCAACCTCCTGCAGACTCTTGTAGCGGAATATCTCCCCAAAGCCGGGAAGCGTCTTCTCGAAAAGGGGCTCGACAGCTTCAATTGTCAGATCCAGGTGAGTAAGACCAGTACCGCCGCATATGATTATTGCATCCGCAGAGCTTTTTCCCACAGCGTCCCGGATGGCCCCGATGCCGTCAGGCACAAGCTGATAGCTGTCTGTGTATCCTGCTGCGCGTATCATGTCCTGGATGACTTTTCCTGATACGTCCTCTGCCTCAGAAGGACTGTTTACGGGCCCATATCTTTTAAAGCGGGATGTGCTCGCGACAACCACACCAATGATCATGCGTTTTCCTCTATACGATGAGGATAAAATTTTTCCCGTACAATCGCTTCATAGTTTTTGAGGTTCGAAGATAATATGCCGCTCTTAGCGATTGATGTAGGCGCAGGCACTCAGGATATCCTGTACTACCAGGAGGATGTTCCTCTAGAAGCCTCTACCAAGATGGTTTTGCCAAGCTCCACTGTGATCGTGGGAAACAGGATAAATAGGGCACGTTTGGCTGGGAAAGATGTCTTCCTGCACGGCCCTACGATGGGCGGAGGCGCCTGTACAGCGGCAGTGAGGTGGCATCTGGCAGCAGGCCTGAAGGTCTATGCCACTCCTACGGCTGCCGCTACCATTAACGACAGTCTGGAGAGAGTGGAGGCTCTCGGCGTCATAATTCGTGAAGATGCTCCATCATCGGCTGAAGCAATCCGGACCGGGGATCTGGATCTTCCTGCACTTCGCCGGGCATTCCAGCTATTTGACCTGGACCTTCCAAGGGATCTGGCCGTGGCGGTGCAGGATCACGGCTACTCCCCTCAAAGGTCAAATCGCATCGTCAGGTTTGAACATCTGAGGAGAGCCATTCGTTCCGGCGGGACATTGAAGTCGTTTGCCTTTCGGCAGCCACCAGAGGCCATGACAAGGATGCTGGCCGTTCATAGTTACCTGGCCAGCGAAGGATTTCAACCGCTAATCATGGACACAGGCCCTGCTGCAGTCTTCGGGGCCTCTCTGGATCCGCGATGTCTGGGACCTTCGCTTATCATCAACTTTGGAAACGGCCACACTGTGGCAGCTCTGCTCGATGAATATAGGATCACAGCAATCTTCGAGCATCATACCTCTCAGCTCACGCCTGAGAAGCTCAAGGGCCTTGTGGATAAGCTGTGCTCCGGAAGATTGAAGAGCTCCGAGGTATTCGATGATGGGGGCCATGGAGCTTATATCGAGAGCGTTCCAAAAAGGATCATGTCAACTCTGGTCACAGGACCTCGCAGAGAGCAATTTTTAAAGAGTGGTGCTCTTCCCGGTGCAGTGGCGGCATCGCCTGGCGGGGATATGATGATCACGGGCTGCCTTGGCCTGGTGGAGGCATGGAACAGGAAAGAGGATCTATGGAGATAGGCAGAGGCGCAGAAGCGATCATAACCTTAGAAAACGGCACTGTAAGGAAGTGGAGGCTGCCCAAAAGCTATCGTCAGACCGAGCTGGATGAGCGCATACGGCATGAAAGAACTCTTCGAGAAGCCAAAATCACCTCGGACGCCCGAAGGCACGGGGTCCTAACGCCTATCATCCGCGATATTTCCCGTTTCGAGTTGAGGATGGAACATGTTCGTGGAGAGAAGCTGAAGGATGTCATCACCCCTGAGATATCTGAGAAGGTCGGAGAGATGGTGGGCAGACTGCACAAAGGCGGAATCATTCATGGCGACCTCACAACATCGAATATGATCTTGCGGTCCGGAAAGATCTGCCTCATCGATTTCGGCCTGTCGTTTTACGAAAAATCAGTGGAGGCCCAAGGAGTGGATGTGCATGTTTACTTCCAGACCCTGGAGAGCACCCATGACATGCCTGGGGAACTTGAGGAGGCCTTCAAGGTCGGCTATGCCAGGGCTTACCCGGGCGCCGAGGCGGTCCTGGCTAGGGTGAGGGAGATCAAGGCGCGGGGCAGGTATCTTTGACCCGATAATCTACCCAAGAAATGTCATCAGCAACTTTATCTAGGATACATGCGCAAGTTCAAATAAAATTCCAAGGTGATACGCCAATGGCAGAAGATGATGTCGTGTTCGTCGGCAGCAAACCTGTGATGAACTACGTGCTGGCAGTGGTTACACAGTTCAACAGTGGTGCAAAGGATGTGAGGATAATGGCCCGGGGTAGAGCGATCTCCAGGGCAGTGGACGTGGCCGAGGTATCAAGGTCCCGCTTTTTGCCGGATGTGACTGTGAAGGACATTCAGATCTCGACAGAGAAGCTCAATACCGACCGCGGAGAGACCAATGTTTCTGCAATTGAGATCCTTCTCGGGAAGTGAGCCTTTAGATTGACGACATCCATTGGAGTCATCTCCTCCGGAAGAGGCGAGAACCTTCGTTACATCTTATTGGCAGAGCGCTCAGGCTATCTGCCAGCCCAGGTTAAACTGGTTCTTACAGATCAGCCGGGCGCTGGGGCACTGAAAATTGCCAGGGAGTTCGATGTTCCTAGCCTCTGTCTGGACCCAAAGGGTCTGACGCGCGAGGACTACGACCTGCAGCTGATGAAACATCTGGATGCTGCAGGAGTGGAGCTAGTAGTCCTCACAGGGTTCATGAGAATCCTGTCTCCTGCTTTTGTGAAGCACTACAAGGACAGGATCCTGAACATCCATCCTGCTCTTCTGCCGTCATTTCAGGGAATGGATGCCTTCCAGCAGGCCTTAGACCACGGTGTAAAATGGACAGGTACTACTATTCATATCGTGGATGAGGAAGTGGATCACGGTCCCATCGTTTGGCAGGTTCCAGTTCCTGTCAGGGATAATGATACCCACGAGAGCCTGAAGGCCAGAATCCAGAGGGCGGAGTACAGGGCTTATCCCAAGGCCATCAAGAAGTTCCTGGAGGAAAAGCATAAATTGGTTGGCCGCAAGCTCATTTTTGAGAAGAAATAGGCTGGGGATCAAGATGGAGAACTTATGGGCGCCCTGGAGGATTGACTATATTCTGAGCAAGAAGCCTGCAGGGTGCATATTCTGTGACAAGCCTGCTGAGAACAGGGACGAAGATAATCTCATACTTTTCAGGGGTAAGTATCATTTCATTATCCTGAATGCATATCCTTATAACAATGGCCACATGATGGTCGTGCCCTACCGTCATACTGCTACCCTGGCCGAATGGTCTCCAGATGAACAGCAAGAGATGATGGCGCTGGCAGATCTTGGCGTGAAGTTGCTAAAAAAAACCATGAGGCCTGATGGATTTAATTTGGGAATTAATATGGGCCTGGTAGGTGGTGCGGGTGTGGCGGATCACATCCATCTGCACATCGTCCCGCGCTGGAATGGGGATACCAATTTCATGCCAGTGCTCTCGGATACGAGGGTCATCTCCGAGCATCTGCGCGCGACCTATCATAAATTAAAAGAAGAGCTCGGATGATCATTATACATTTTTTTGAAGATTAAAATATGTATGAAATACTCTGGATCCTTGTGTCAGTCGATCATTGTGTCTATTGAAATGAGGTAGACTACACGAAATCAGCAATGATATATATCCCTTCTGTCAACCCGTAACACACCGGGAGGAACCGAGTTGAAGGATTATCTTACGTTGGATGACGTCATACTCGATAATAAAAGGGTCCTGGTAAGGGTGGACTTCAATTCTCCCATGGACCCAAGCGGAAACATTCTGGATGATAAGCGCATCAGGAGCCATTTAGATACTCTGCGCGCCCTGGAGGGGTGCAGGGTGGTCCTCATGGCGCATCAAAGCCGGGCAGGAAAGAAGGACTACACCACAATGGAGGCTCATGCCCGCCAGGCTACGCGGCTATTGCGCCGCGATGTTACATATATTGATGACATCTTCGGCTCTCATGCCAGAGAGTCTATAAAATCTCTGGAGCCCGGAGAGGTTCTGCTCCTGGAAAACACCCGCTTTTATGCAGAAGAGAACATTACCCGAACACCCGCGGACCATGCCAAGAGCCACATGGTGAGGAAGCTTGCACCTCTTTTTGATATATTTGTCAACGACGCCTTTGCGGTTTCCCATCGCTCTCACTGCTCTGTTGTAGGCTTCACTGAGGTCCTGCCAAGTGTTGCTGGACTTCTCATGGACAGGGAGATCACCGCCTTGGACAGGGGCCTGAAAGGGCATGAACATCCCACAGTCTTCTCTTTGGGCGGCACTAAAGCAGACGATTCCATCAAGGTCACCCAAAACGTCCTTGGCCGCGGCGGAGCAGATAAAATCTTGACATCCGGCGTAGTGGCAACTGTCTTCATGATGGCTGCAGGCATCGACGTCGGTGAGGCCAACCGGAAGTTCATTGAGGATCAAGAGTATCTGGAGCAGATCCCAATAGCTGCAAAGCTCCTCAAGGAATACCCCGGCAAGATCGCCATGCCTGTGGACGTAGCTCTGAACAAAAACGGGGAGCGCGTCGAAGTCCCAGTGAATAAACTTCCAACAGACCTGCCGATAGCGGATATCGGCCTTGAGACTATCGTTGCCTATTCCAAGGAGATGAAGGAGGCAAAGGTTACCGTTCTGAATGGACCGACTGGCATCTTCGAGCAGGAAAAGTTCCGTCTTGGCACATCCGAGCTGCTAAAAGCCGCCACTGAGTCTGGTTACTCCATTGCTGGCGGAGGGCACAGCGTTGCGGCCATAGAGCAACTCGGCCTGGAGTCCAAGTTCTCGCACGTGAGTATGGGTGGCGGAGCGAGCATTACGTATCTTTCGGGCGAACCTCTGCCGGGCATAGAGGCTTTGAAGAGTGCAGCTTTGAGGATGCGAAAGGCTTAAGGCAGGATTTCTGCTGCTCTTTTTCTGCACTCCTCTAAAAGGGCACGGGGCTCTCCAACGGCTTCAAGGGCTGCCGCTGCCATGTGGCCGCCGCCATTGCCGCCGTTATTTTTGCCTACCTCGCACAGGATCTCAGCCAGGTTCAAGCCTATCCTGGCAGCTTCTCGCCCAGCTCTGGCGCTTATGCGGCAGAGGTCTCCATGCTTTCCTGCTGCAAAGGCCACATCAGCTCCCAGATCTGCCAGTGCCATGGCAGATGAACCCTCGAAGGAGTTGATCTCAGTCGTTGCGATCAGCCAGTCTCCATGACGGTCGATCTTGGCCCTGGTGACTGCTTTGAGGATTGCGATTTTGCGGGAGATGTCAATGGGGGTGGACAGGGCTTGAAGCGCATCTTCATACTCAAATCCTCCTGCTTCGAGCAGTTCGGCCGCAGCGCGAAAGACCATCGGCGTTGAGCGCCTGAATCTGCCTGTGTCAGAGATAATGCCCACGAGCAAGCCCATGGCCATCTCCCGGCTGGTCTGGGCCCCGCTCTCCTTCAAAATCTCCCAGGCTATCTCCGCAGTGGACTTTGACGGTTTCTGGATATAAAACTCGGCGTCATGCAGCAGTCCGATGTCCTGGTGGTGGTCTATCAGAGCATATCTTTCCAGCCTGAAGCTCCCAAGCTGTGTCCGGACAGATGTGTCTACGACTACTACCAGGTCATAGTCTTCTGCCCTTGGGTCGATCTTGACGTCGGCCCCGATGGCCTCTGCCAAGGCCTCGCCTGTGCGACTCAGGTCATCCACGGCACCAATAGTGCCACCGAAGGCCTGGCTTAGAGCAAAAGCGCTCCCGACTGCATCGGGATCGGCATTACGGTGGCATAGGTAGAGGACTTTGTGATATTTGCCGACGTAGGCTCCAAACTCGGCCTCGCAAATTTGCATGAATGAGTCAAATGCTTTGGAATTGATATAGATTGTCCATGATGGAAAACCGTTTTCAAAGGATGGCCATAGAAAATTATTAATTGAAATAGATCCGAATTAAAATTTAAAGAGGGATGCTATGGGAAAATTGTTCATATTAATTTTATTGATATATTTGTCAATAGCTCAAGTAGATAGCCAATCGTGTGCTACTCAAGCGGCTGGTTATCTTCTGAGGATAGATGGAGATGCAGGCTGGACAAAGCACATTGATGTCACCGAGGGTGAAACAGTATCATTGATAGTGCTTTCTCCTGTAGAAGGGAGTGGTTACCTCAAAGAGATATACCCTGATGGAAGGGTATCTTGGAGCAATCGCTATTTCCAGCGCTATGATGCTCTGACCTTTATTGCAGATGCAGTTGGGCAGCATATACTTTCTTACATCATAGGCGATAAGGCCAGCAATGCAGTGGTGATCGACGTCTCAGGCAGATGTGCACAGCCGTCCGTGCCGAAGGCTGGCTATGATCAGATAACTCAATATTCTCGGATCGCTCGAGTAGGGGAACAAACCTATGCACTGCCTCTCTATGCAGATCCCATCTATTTAGGCGGTGGATTTTCCAGTGGCTCTGCTCTCATTTACTACGAGCCAGTGGGCACACATGTGATGGCACCGCAATTCGGAGCAATTGCGCCTCAATATACCTCCAGGTATTTCTTTGGCAAGGACTTCTCGTTAGGGACGATAGATAATAATTATCATGGCACGCCATTTCTGACTCAGTTCCTTGCCGATCCATGAGGGCTTTGTCATGTTGGCAGGAGTTCTGAAATCGGGAGGAAATTATGAGAATATAGATTATATATCCAAAATACATACACATAGTTTAATGAGAGAAGACACATATATCAGATTGACTTATGCCTGTTGTGTCGCCAGAGTTATTTGATATTTGCATTTCGCACAGCAAAGGCGATCTTTTTTTAAGGTGTCTGGAGGATTGCAATGATTAACGCTATCGGATGTGAGGGTCTTCGAAATGGCGAGGATCTGCTTGGCCTGCTCGAATACTATGAAGCGATTCTGGATAGGGACGGCCTGGTAACGAGAGACGGCGAGATCAGATCGATAAAACTCGGCTTGATCGTGGACCTTTTGAAGATGGTGAATATTCCTGACAAACTCAAAGCGGATCTCATCTTAGCTGTCATAGATGCCTGGGCGATGAGTTCCAAGGCCCCAATGCAAAATGAGGAAGACCTGAAGGCTGTACGTCGCAGCATTGAGGCAGTCCGCAGATGCGTGCTCGATGCGATGGCCCATCCAAAATCCAGGGCTTCGCGGCAGCTTGACGCAGCTGTAATGTTCTCTCTGCCGCTGTTGCCTTGCGACCTGCAAAAGGACGAGGTAGCAAGGATTCGTGATCTGCTCAGCCAGGTAATGGACTTTTTTGCTGCGGATGTGGAGAGCGAATTTTGGCTTGGCTTTCAATGAAGACTACCAGGATATCTTCTTTCGATAATGATTCCTTACAATAATTGCCAGCATATTCGTGCCTAACACCAGGGCTATGAGGACCAGCGCTGTTCCCCAGGCCCTAGCCTCAACATCCCACGCACCTAAAAAATAAATTAGATTCAAGAGATGATAGTCCAGATTGTTCACCGGTTGAAACACATTCGGAACAAAACCGTAGAGCATCTGAACAGGCGTGGCCGTGAAGGTCACTGCAGTCCACATTATTGGCGCTGTCTCTCCCGAGGCTTTGGCCACGCCCATTATGACGCCTGTGAGGATGCCTGGCATGGCCGAAGGCAGGACTACCTTCTTTATCGTCTGCCACTTCGTTGCCCCTAATGCCATGCTGCCCTCTCTAAGAGAGTTTGGAACGCTCTTCAAGGCTTCCTGGCTGGTCAGAATTATGGTTGGTATGTTTATCAGGCCCAGGATTATCGAACCGGTGAGAAGCGACACTCCGAAAATAGTCACTAAAAATGCAAGTGCAAAGAGGCCAAATACCACAGAAGGAACGCCGTTCAGGCAGCTTACGGCAATGGTGATAAGGCGATTGAGCTTTTGGTTCTTCGAGTACTCGTGCAGGTAGATGGCAGCGCCGATTCCCAGGGGAGACGATACAATCATGGCGCCAAGGACCATCCAGAGCGATCCCATTATGGCAGTGCTGATTCCACCTGCCTGTCCAAGCCTCCTGTGCGGTGTGGTCAAAAACTCCCAGTTGATGACCCAAATTCCCCTGTAGATTATTATGAAAAGAATTCCGCCCAGAAGCAGTATCGAGAGTATTGCTGATAATCTGATTGCCAAAAAAACAAGGGCCTCTCGTCCCCTGGGGCCATAGCCATAAAAGACGTTAAGCGCATCCTTGATGTTCAATAAGCTGGCAAAAAGCACCAGAAGAGGGAGAACAAAGGAATATCCAAAGGTGGCGCCAAGGCCCAAAGGCCTCTTGAATGCGAAACCAGGGTGAATTGCTCCGTCAACTGTCAAGAAAACGATTGCCAGGCAAAAGAGAATGTCCAGTGTGAGAATTAAAGCTGCCTTATTGGATTTAGTTTTGGAGGTCAAATAGGATCCGAGGACCAGCAGCACATCTGCCAGCAGGCAGGCATTCCAGATAGGCACCAGCCGCCCCAAATCAGGCTGCAGTATTAGGCATACCACAGATGATACGAATAGAAATGCAGATAAAACGAATGATGCTGCCATGGCAGGCTTGATCTTCATTCAATATCCTCCGAATTTCTTTCTTATTCGAATCCTGGCATAGTCAGCGATAAGGCTGAGAACTGATACGACTGCGAGAAGGACGAAGCCCACTGCAAAAAGGACGTGATAGTGAAGGGACCCTCTGGCCACCTCCCCCATCTCGCCGGCTATGACAGAGGTGAAGGTTGCGCCCTGGTCGAAGATATCATAAATTGGCGAAGGCAATCTAGCGACATTGCCTACCACAAGGAGCACTGCCATCGTCTCGCCGATTATGCTCCCGATGTTGAGGAGAATGGCTGCAGTAATCCCTGATGAGGCAGCAGGGATCGTCACATGCCTCAAGGTCTGCCACTTATTGGCACCAAGAGCAAGCGAGCCTTCTTTGAACTCGCTGGGGACTGCCCTCAAAGCATCCTCGCAGATGGTGGTGAGGTAGGGGATGAACATGATGCCGAGCAATATCGAGCCGGCTAAGATCGATCTTCCTGTGAGCATATCAAAGCTGTCTTGCAGATAGGACACAAGTATGATCACTCCCAAGAAGCCATATACTATGGACGGGACTCCTGCCAAGAGTTCTATGGCAGGCTTCAATACTGCCTTTTTTTTGGGACCTGCGAGCTCTGCGAGATAGATGGCCAGGGGGAAACCTACCAGGATGTTTATAAAAAGTGCGAGAATAGTGATTATGAGAGAGCAGACAATCAGCGGCAGAAAGCCGTAAATATCTCCAGCAGGATGCCATTTTTGGCCGAAGAGCAGCGAAAAGATGCCCAGTTCGTGAAACGCACGAATGCTTTCGTATATCAGGTAATAGAAGATGAGAAGCATAATGAAAATAGATGCGATGGCTGAGGCAAACAATAGCGCCTCTATGAACTTCTCCTTATATTTTTGGGGCGCCATCATTCTTGGCCTATCCATACATAAAACCAAAACACATCCCAAGTTAAAGTCCTTGTCTATGTGATCTATATAGGTAAGTTATCCAAATTCAAGAATATAGAGCCATTCTTTCAAACGATCAGGATCCGATCCTGCACAGGATCTCTTTGGGATCATAGCGCACGCGAATGATACGGCTTCTGCCTCGCTCCCCCGATCCGCTAAAATCTGTATTGATTAGCCGAATGGCATCAAGCTTGTTGAGTATCTCATGGAAACGTGTGTATCCTGCGCCAGTCTCCTCGTGGAAACGGCTGAAAAGCTCGCCAGCGCGACAGCCATCCTGCTCTGCGGCCATACGCAACACCTTTAGCTCGTCCTCTTTCAGAGATTTCAGGGCATAAGAGAGGTGAACCAGGCGTGAACGCTCGTAGGAGCTCTCTACATCTTGAAGGGAAACTGTTCTTGAGGCGCGCTTTTCTGCTAAGAGGCCGGAGCGCTTGAGGAGATCGATTCCCACCCGCAGGTCCCCGCATGACTCTGTATAATTCACCACAGCTTCCAGGACATCATTTTCAACCACGCCTGGATAAAAGCCCATTTGCACTCGCTTGTTCAGGATGTCCCACAGTTCAGCCCTGGTATAAAGTGGAAATACGATCTCTTCCGCCTGAAAGACGGACGCGACCCGTGGGTCGAGGATGTAGTTCAAAGTGGGCTCGCTCAAGACGCCTATCACGCCCATTCTGGCGCCCGGACATGTCTCGTGCGCTCTCAGGAGGGAATATAAAACATGATCCACCTCACGCTCGTGAAATAGATAATTTATGTCGTCCAATGCTATGATCAGGACCTGATCCTCGTCTGCAGCGTGTTGGGCTACCTTCTCGAAGATGCGCTTGAAAGAGACGCCGCTTGAAGGAGGTGCGTGTTCAAAGATCTTCTTGTAGAGCTGGTAGAAGACTGCGTATCTCGTGGTATCCATCTGACAGTTTACGTGGACTGGAACGACTTTTGATGAGTGCGCCTCGATCTCCTCGAAGAGCTTGAAGATGGCAGTGGTCTTGCCCGTGCCCGGGGGGCCGAGGCAGAGGGCATTGATTGGCCGTGCGCCCTGCAGTGCTGGCCGAATGCAGAACTGCAGGCCGTTCATCTGCGATTCACGGTGGAGGAAATGTTCTGGCAGGTAATCTAGCTCGAATAGATCCCTGTCTTTGAACAGCGTCTCCTCCCAGAGGAGCATATCTGGCCTTTTGGCTTTCTCGGGGCTCACTTGGCTACAGTATATCTTGTATTTCCTTCTTCAATATGGCGCTCACCAAAGCGCCATCAGCTTTGCCTCTCAGCTCCTTCATCACCAGGCCCATGAGGGGGCCGACAGCTCTCTCTCCTTTTGCCCTGACGAGATCAAGCTTGCTCTGCACGACTGCGCGTACAACTGCCTGAACGCCAGCTTCATCCACGCCTGAAAGGCCTGCAGTCCTGGACGCCTCGTAAACATCTCTTTTGGGATGTTCAGCCAGAGTGCGGAGCAGATCTATCAGGCCTTCCTTGGCGATCTGGCCGCTAGCAACCAGGGCAAAGCTATCCCTGAAATGCTGGTCAGTCAGATTGGAGATGGGAACATTCTCTCTGGCCAGCTCAATTGGTATGGTCTCCAGAGCCCTAACCACTAAAGACGGAGAAACCTTGTGCTCGGCCACGATCTCCTCGAATAGCTGGTAGTTGGGAGATGCAGCCATGACGCGAGCCAGTTCAGAGCTCAATCCCAGATCGCGCTCAAAGCGCTGCGCCCGAACCGCGGATAATTCAGGAAGCTTGAGCTGGCATAGCATCTCGTCCGTGATCACAACGGAAGGCACATCAGTCTCCGGGTACATCCTTGCAGATCCCGGCAGCGGTCTCATGTACTCTGAACAGCCATCAGGCAGGGCCCGGCGTGTCTCCTCAGGCACGCAGGACAAGGCCTCGCGAGCCCTGACCAGAACAGCTTGCAAGGCATTCTCTGCTCTCTCTCGTGGGCCGGTGACCATAACAACACAGTCGCCAATTTCGGCGGCAAGCAAGGCCCTTACAGCTTCTACCTCGGCTGCAGTCACGCCATAGCCTGGTAGCTCATCGGTATGGAATATGCCACCGACTCCTGCACGCTTTGCTCTGTCGGACAATTCCGTTCCCAGGCGACGGCCTGGCTGGATCTCCTTGCCCACAAGCCCTCCAAAACCGGTCAGTAGGCAGGCCAGAACAACTCCGCCGCTCTTGATGGACCTGGCTATTACCTTTGAGCTCGTGTCCAAGAAGAGCTCTGTGATATCCCAGGTCTTGTCGCTCACGCTGGCCTTGCGGCGCTGCAGTTCATCTCTTATTTCCAGCAGCCTGCTCTGTCTCAATGCCTCAAACTCCACGATCTTGTCGACGAGGTTCAGGGCCTGAACCCCCTTTACCTCCACGCGTGCTCCACCTTTGATTGAGACGTTCACATCTTGGCGGATGGTGCCAAGTCCACGCTTGACGCGTCCGGTTGATCTCAGGATCATTCCCAGGTACTGAGCTACCTCACGAGCATGTGCTGGAGAAACGATATCTGGGGCAGTGCCTATCTCCACGAGAGGGATGCCCAGCCGGTCCAGGGAAAAGATGAGGCTGTCTCCGTTGTCTGCAATAATGCGCGCCGCCTCTTCTTCCAGACAGAGGATGTCGATGCCAACAGTTCCCTGGCTGGTGTTGATGCTGCCCCTGGATCCAATATATGCAGTGCGCTGGAAGCCAGAGGTGTTGGAACCATCGATCACCATTTTGCGCATGGTCTGCACCTCGTCCACGATCTCCATATTGAGCAGACGGGCGATGACAAGCGATATCTCCAGAGCCTCTCGATTTATCTCTCGTGGAGGCTCCTCATCTGCCTCGACAAGGCATGTGGTGTCGTAGGACTTGTAGACGAACTTGCGCGATACCAAGACCTCCTCCAGTGCAGCGCGATCTATCTTTCCAAGCTCGCTTCTCGAGGGCCGAAGGTATCTGAAGAACTCGAAGTTAGACTCATCAACTTCTCGATGTTTAGTGGGGCAGCCGCAAAAGAGCTTGCATGCAGTGTCGAGCTGCTGGTGGATCTCGATTCCGCATACAAGGCCCAGTGTGCGATAGTCTAGCCCCTCAGACAGAACGTTAGCCATCGATTACCGTTCAGAGACTGCGGGAGGTTTAACTCTTTTGACTGCCTCCTTTATGTCCTCTGCCTTGACCGTCTTTCTCTTGGCGTGGTTGGCCCAGCCGACCGCCTCGCGGGCCACTTCCAGGCCGTAGCTCTCCAAAACCTCTGCCAGCGCATCCCTCGCGCCCTCGCTTACCCTCTTTGCCCCGGCCTCGCGTATGAGCCTGCTCACAGGGGCTACAGGAAGTATAGGCATCTGTCGTTCACCTCATAAATACGTTTTTACAGCTCAAATAGCCAGGAAAATCAACTCTTCCCAAGCTACAGGCTGAAATAAGCTATTTATGAACTCTTGTTTCCATATATAATTTTTCATAGCTTTAAGAGGAAGAATATTCTGATGATTTATCATAATTAGCCCGATTCCGATTTTTTGTATTAGATAGGACCTTCGATGAAGATTTTTTAGCGATTCCTGCAGCAAAGAATGGCAAATCCAGCAAATCACTTCTTGCTTTGCCCCTGAAGGGGCAGGGCTTCTTTATCGCTTGGAGAAAACCTGGAACTGAAGATCGGAAATGTTATTAGGCTGCAGCTACTCCATATAAAAGGGAGAAGCGGAAGATGAGCGAATATAAAAGCAAGGCGATAATATACACGGATTTTGAAGACGTTTACGGTCCATGTGGATGCGGCATGAGCCTGGCCACCCTGCCCATCCTTCTTCCCAGGCACTGGCTGGTAGAAGAGCGTCCGCCCGAGGTGGAGGAGCATGAGTTCGCCAAAGGTTTCGATTCGAGAAGGGTATCTGGTTTCAGTTGTAACCAGGTATTGGAGCACGAAATTGATGGCGTTGATTACATGGCCAACTTCTCTTGCTGCAGAGAGTGTGCCGAGAGGGCAATAAAGTGCGGATACGCCGTATGGGCTGAGAAGTCATACCCCATGATACTGCGCTGAACAATCCGCGAGAGGTATCGAATGCTGTACAGAGTATATTCCACCCAAGCCTGTCCGAAATGCGAGAGGCTCAAAAAAGAGCTGACTCAAGCGGGTATCTCTTTCGAGAATATGGACATGAGCACGCCTGAAGCGCTCACCGAGCTGCGCGTAAACGGCGTATTCACACTCTCAGCGCCCGTGCTTCAGGTCGAGGAGAAGTTCTACACAGTAGAAGAGCTCTTCGTAGGGGATTCCCTCAAAGATCTGACGAGCGTCCTTAAGGGCTAGAGCTTCTCCTCTCGCTTCTTTGGGTCTCTGCTTCTTGCATTATGCGCCAAAAAAACTTAAGTACCTTGTGGAGAGAGGGTTTTTATGGATGTCGAGGAGATAGCCAAGAAGTACAGCATGAGTGAGCTGAGGCCGATTGCAAAGAAATACGGCATCGCCACACGATGCGTCAAGAAGATAGACATCGTTCGGGCATTTCCGCCCGAGGCCATTGCAGAGCTGGAAGGGTCCAAGACGCCGAAGATGAAATGAGCCGGTTGTTTTTAGAATCGTAATTATGAAGCTTGGCAGGTTCATTCGCGCCAGGAGCATCTCCGATGCCTGGCATCGCGGCCTCAATCTCATCTGGCAGCAGGGCCACGAGATATCAGATGAGCGGGGGACCAGGATCCTGGAATTGCTCTGCCTCCAGGTGGTGGTGGAAGATCCATACCATGAGATGATCCCTGCTGAGTACTCCTGGAATGAGGAGCGTCTGGATGAGTATGCCCTCCAGCTCTTGAGCTGCGAGAACCCTGGCTTTGAGTATACATACGGGGAGCGCCTGCGAGCCTGGACCATGCCTGGCTGCTCTGAGGTGATTGATCAAATTGAGCAGATCATTCGTCGCCTCAAGGCCTCACCCTCCTCGCGCAGAGCCACGGCAGTGACCTGGATCCCAATGGTGGATAGCGCAAAGGATGAGGTTCCCTGCATGATCGTGGACGACTTCAAGCTTCGCGATGGCTGCTTGAACCTTTCAGTCTTCTTTCGCAGCCATGACTATGCAGGCGCATATCCTGCCAACCTGTACGGCCTTGCGAGGGTTCTGGAGCATGTCTCCAAAGAGATCGGCGCCAGGCCTGGCTCGATCTCCACCACGAGCGCATCGGCTCACGTCTACGAGCATGACTGGGACTGGGTTGCGGAGATGATTCGCACCAAAAGGGATATCTGCATTCATCGATAACATTGCACGTTCATGGTCGATAACCTTTTGATGATCAAGGCAGACGAGATACTGGCCAAGATCGAGGAAGGAAAGCCGGTGGAGTACGAGAACATCATCATCTACGGAGACCTTGATCTGCACCGCCTGGATCTCCCTTTGAATAAAAATAAAAGAAAAATAATAAAATCAATAATAAAAATAGAGTACTCAACCATCAAGGGGGATGTATTCTTCGATCACTCCTCATTCTCCCAGTTGGTCGACTTCGACGGCACAGTCTTCACAAAGGCTGCCAACTTCTCCGATTCTCATTTCCATGAGGATGCAGGCTTTTCTGAGTCGAAATTCCAGGGCGAGGCCAACTTCTCCAGGGCGCATTTCGGAACTGAGGCCAACTTTTCCAGGGCCAGGTTCAACGATGCTGATTTTGGCAGGGCTCGGTTTGACAAGAATTTGAATCTCTCCAATGGCAAGATCTACACTCTGAGGCTATCGGATGCCATTTTTGCCGATGGGTCCAACATATATCTCAAGGATTTTAACTTCAATCGCATTGTGGTTCGGTGGAACTCAATACGGGATCATCTTCCATTCAATGGCTCGGTTTACTTGACATTGATCAAGAACTTCAGGAACCTGGAGCAGTTCAAAGATGAGGATAACTGCTACTATCAGTACCGAAAGGAAAAGCAGGGCCGCACAAAGAAGATATTTCCCAGGCTCGTCGATGGTCTTGTATGGCTGTCATGCGGCTACGGCGTGCGTCCGTCGCATACTGTACTGCTGAGCGTCGTCATCATGGTCATATTCACGGTCATCTTTTGGGCTAGCAGCGCTCTGCAATTCAACACTGCCCTGGCTGCGCACCATGCTGCCGGAATATCGTTGTATGATGCCCTCTACTTCAGCAGCATGATGTTCCTGGGACGAAACCCACAGAATCTCAGCATCGTTGAGGGCTATGAATACCTCACAGTGGTTGAAACCCTTCTGGGATGGCTGCTGATGGCTTTGTTCCTTGTAACTTTAAGCAAGGTGATGCTGAGGTAATTAAAAAAAAGAGACTTGGGATGGCCCCATGTTATGAAAGGCCTTCCCTTATTGTTTCTCTTGTTTCTCTATTTAAGCTGGCAAAGTTGGCAAGGCAGGCAGGGGCAGTGGGGTTGTGATAGGCGTTCCTGGATGTCCCATGGCGAAGCCTGATGATGATGAGTCCGCAAGTGATAGCGAGGAGATCTTATCATCGGACATGGACGTAGTTGCAATGTTCGCTGTGAATGTGCGACCATCTGCGATCTTGGAGCCCTCTGCATAGTTAAATGCTGTAGCAGTCGAAGCAGCCTGCAGCATATCCACAACTATGGTCTGCTTAGGACCACACCAATTGTTCTCAGTTAATTTGCCTGCTATCGTAGATACTGCCCAGCCGTTGGAAACGGATTCAGATACAGGATCCAGCTTGGCATTTGCGAATGTCCAGGTGTTCGCGCCTGCATTGGTCCAAATGGTTGTTATTCCGGCGTTGGTCCATGGATCAAGGTCGATTGTTGCTTTTGCCTTAGTATAGGCATCTGCATTTGCTTTTGCTTTTCCATAAGACGGTGTCAAGAAGGCTGAGGCAGCGCCGATCAGCAGCATTCCAACCAGCATTGCTACAAGTAACATCTTTTTCATACTATTCTTTCCCCCTAATTTTATTTCGCATCTCAATGCGACATTTTTGGGCACCGAATGTCAGGTACAATTCGCCCATCAAACTCGCATTCAACGCGACATCCTTCATTATCTCAGCATTCTTTATTAAATAATAGGAATTCAAATTAAGATATGCTTCTACTAACTGGTGTGCTTGAATTCATGCTCTGAATCCAATTACTGTTCGTCATACCTGTCCTGAATTTTTTAAAAAACCTCCATGATTCTGTGACTCATACACAGAGCATGAGAAACGCTAATTGCCTGAATCAACCATAATATGGATGATATGGGCAGATAAGGCTGTTACGCTTA